>DATLJU010000229.1:0-15671 GCA_035538735.1 Anaeromyxobacteraceae bacterium
GACCGCGACCTGTACCGGTGGGAGCTGGACCACTTCCGCGAGTGGCTGCTCGAGGCGTGGAAGGGGGCGCGTCTCTCGCCCTCCGAGCGGGAACTGGTCGATCGCGAGTTCGAGCGGATCGCGGCGACGCTCGAGGCGGAGCCGAAGGGCTTCACGCACCGCGACTACCAGTCGCGCAACCTCATGGTGCTGCCCGGCGGCGCCCAGGCGGTGATCGACTTCCAGGACGCGCTCCTCGGGCCGCGGCAGTACGACCTCGTGGCGCTCCTGCGCGACAGCTACGTCGAGCTCGAGCCTGGGCTCGTCGAGGCCATGCTGCGGCGGTACCTCGACCGCTTCCACGAGGCGGGCGGGCCGCGCTTCGAGTACGCGCCGTTCCGCGCCGTCTTCGACCTCCTCACCGTGCAGCGGAAGCTCAAGGATGCCGGGCGGTTCGTGTTCATCGACCGCGTGAAGAAGAACCCCGGCTTCCTGGTGTCGATCCCCGCTTCGCTCCGGTACGTGAAGGAAGCCTTCGCCCGGCGTCCCGATCTGTGCGAGCTCCAGGACGTGCTCGGCAGGCACGTCCCCGAGATCGCGGCGTAAACAGGCAGCCCAAAAAAAGAGGAGGCGGGGCGCGCGGCCCCGCCTCCCTCCCCGCAAGCCCGCGGGGCTTGTTCGCTACTCGGCGCCGACGCCGAGGTACGTGCGCAGCTTCTCGTCCTCGAACTTGGCCTGGGCCAGCGGCTCGGGCGACAAGAGCGAGACGAGGATACCGACCGCGAACGCCGCGCTCATCGAGATGACGCACGGGTTCTTGAGCGGGATGATCGCCTGCGAGTTGTGGAAGATGTCGACCCACACCGTCGGGCTGAGCAGGATCATGCCGACCGACAGGAACGCGCCGGTGAGCATCGAGGCCACCGCGCCCTGCGTCGAGAAGCGCTTCCACACGATCGAGAGGAACAGCGACGGGAAGTTGGCGCTCGCCGCGATGGAGAAGGCGAGGCCGACCATGAAGGCGACGTTCTGGCCCTGGAAGAGGATGCCCAGGCTGACCGCGAAGATGCCGAAGACGATGGTGGCCATCTTGGCCGCCTTGACCTGCTCCTCCTCGGTCGCCTTCCCCTTCTTCATCACCGAGACGTAGATGTCGTGCGAGTAGGCCGACGCGCCGGCGAGGGTGAGGCCGGCCACGACGGCGAGGATGGTGGCGAACGCGACCGCGGCGATGAAGCCGAGGAACGGCGTGCCGCCGACCGTGAGGGCGAGCACCGGAGCGGCCATGTTGCCGCCGGCGTCGATGGCCTTGATGGCCGCCTGGCCGCCCGGGATGAGCACCGCCGCGCCGAAGCCGACGATCGGGATGATGATGTAGAAGTAGCCGATGAGGCCGGTGGCGTAGAGCACGCTCTTCCGCGCCGCCTTCGCGTCCGGCACCGTGTAGAACCGCATCAGGATGTGCGGCAGGCCGAGCAGGCCGAGCATGAGCGCCAGGCCGAGCGAGATCGCCTCCAGCGGGTTCTTCGCCAGCGCGCCGGGCTCGAGCATCTTCTGCCCGTACTCGTGCGCCACCTTCGCGTAGAGGTCGGTCGGGGCGCCCACCTTCGCCAGCACGAGCACGGTGAGGAGCGTCACGCCGAAGAGCAGCAGGCCCGCCTTGATGATCTGCACCCAGGTCGTGGCGAGCATGCCGCCGAAGAGCACGTAGGCGAGCATCACCACGCCGACGATGATCTCGGCCCACAGGTACGGGATGCCGAACATGAGCTTGATGAGGTTCCCGGAGCCCACCATCTGGGCGATGGTGTAGAAGAGCACCGTCAGGATGCCGCCGATGGCCGAGGCGATGCGCACCGGCGTCTGGGTCAGGCGGAAAGCGACCACGTCGGCGAAGGTGAACTTGCCGAGGTTACGGAGCGGCTCGGCGATGAGGAACATGAGGGCGGGCCAGCCCACGAGCCAGCCGGTGGCGTACACCATGCCGTCGTAGCCCTTCAGCGCGACCATGCCGGAGATGCCGAGGAAGCTCGCGGCGGACATGTAGTCGCCGGCGAGGGCGAGGCCGTTCTGGGCGGCGGAGACGCTGCGCCCGGCGGCGTAGAACTCGCTCGAGGTCTTGGTCTTCTTGGCCGCCCAGTACGTGATCACCAGCGTGATCGCGACGATGATGAAGAAGAAGAGGAGGGCGGTGTTGTTGCGCTCGCCGAGCTTGTAGTCGGCGGCTTGAGCGGCGACGGCGAGGAGCTGCTGTGCGGACAGAAGCATCGTGGGAGCCTCTCTCGAATTGGGAGGGGGTGAGCGGTGGCTACTTCCGGAGCTGGTTCTTCAGGCGCTCGACCTCGGGGTCGTAGCTCTTGTTGGCCCAGACGACGTAGAAGGCGGTGAGGACGAACGCGACGATGATCACCCCGACGCCGATGGGGATGGCGTTCGTCGTCACCTCGCCGATCTTCGCCCGCATGAAGTCGGGGGCGTAGGGGATGAGGAGGATGTACCCGTAGTACGTGACGAAGAGCAGGACCAGCAGCACCATGCTCACCGTCCAGCGCAGCGAGACGAGCCGCTTGAAGTCCGCGGACTCGATCACCTCCGATGCGGATTTGTGGATCTTGGGTTCGGCTCTCGAGATGGTGCGTGCCGTATCCGCCATTGACTCGTCTCCTCCGGTCTGGAGCGGCCCGTGGGCCGGCTCGGAAGCGATGATTTGAATTACCCCGACTGCAGTCCTCGGTTCTCCCGCTGCGCACAACACCCACACGCGCTAAGATCCGCAATTGACAAGGATCAAGTCACATTTCCTGTGGGTGAGACACTCATGACATGCCTGCGGCATTACGTCATGACGCAGCGAGTCGAAACGCAATATTTATCGTCGCGGTCGCGCAAAACGCGTCGGGCTGCGCGCGGCACCGCGCAAGAACGCTGTGGTTCCCGCGTCCGGGGCATGGCGCCGTGACGCTGCACCGCTGACCGCGGGCCGATCCTCGGCCATGAAGCTCGCGCTCCTCGCCGATCTCCACTCGAACCTGGCGGCGGTCGAGGCGTGTTTGTCTCACGCCGAGGCCCACGGCGCCGAGGCGCATGCGTTCCTGGGGGACCTCGTCGGGTACGGGCCGGAGCCGGATGAGGTGCTCGACCTCGTGGCGGGGCATGCCGCGCGGGGCGCGCTGGTCGTGGGCGGCAATCACGACGCCGCGGTGGTCGATGGGCGGACGGAGACGATGGACCGCACCGCGGCGGCGGCGGTGGAGTGGACTCGTCGCCGGATCTCGGAGCGGGGGCGGAGGTTCCTGGCCGGCCTGCCGCTCGTCGCGCGGCGCGACGACGCGCTCTTCGTGCACGCCAGCGCCGCACACCCGCGGGCGTGGATCTACGTGAGCGATCAGCTCCGCGCGGCCGAGAGCCTGGCCGCGAGCGACGCGACGTGGGTCTTCTGCGGGCACGTCCACGTGCCCGCGCTGTATCACGCCACCACCGCCCGTCACGCCGCGCACTTCGCGCCGGTCCCGGGTATCGCCATCCCGGTCGCGCCGCGCCGGCGCTGGCTCGCCGTGGTCGGCTCGGCGGGGCAGCCCCGCGACGGAGACCCGGCCGCGTGCTACGCCCTGTTCGACGCGGCCGCCGCGACGCTCACCTTCTACCGCGTGCCGTACGATGTCCGAGCCGCGGTGGCGAAGGTGCGCGCGGCGGGGCTCCCCGATCGGCTGGCGCTCCGCCTCGAGCACGGAAAGTGAGGACGAGCCTCTGATCGAGCTCCCGCAGCCGGGCGACGTCGTCGGCGGCTTCCGCGTCGGGGAGCGGCTGCACGCCGGCGGCATGGGCGTCCTCTACGCGGTGAGCGGCCGCGACCCGGGCTTTCCGCTGCTCATGAAGGTGCCCCGCCTCGGCCCGGGTGAGCCGGGCGAGGCGGTGCTCACCTACGAGATGGAGCAGACGGTGCTCGGGGCGCTGCGCGGCCCGCACGTGCCGCGCCTGGTCGCGGCGGGAGACGTGGCGGAGCAGCCTTACCTCGTCATGGAGCGCGTGGAGGGGCGCTCGCTCAAGGAGTGGTCCGATCGCGCGCCGCTCCCCGCCGCCGAGGTGGCGAGGCTCGGGGCGGCGGTCGCCACGGCCCTGCACGCGCTCCACGAGCAGGAGGCGGTCCACCTCGACCTCAAGCCGTCCAACGTGTTGCTCCGCCCCACGGGTCAGGCGGTGCTGATCGACCTCGGGCTGGCCGCCCACGCCCACTACCCGGACCTGCTGGCGGAGGAGCTGCGCCGGCCCATCGGCTCGGCTCCCTTCATCTCTCCGGAGCAGGTGCTGGGCATCCGCGGCGATCCGCGCTCGGACGTGTTCGCGCTGGGCGTCATCCTGTACGAGCTCGCCACGGGGCAGCTCCCGTTCGGCGCGCCCACCTCGCCGGCGGGGCTCCGCAAGCGGCTGTTCCGCGACCCGGTGCCGCCGCGGGCGCTCCAGCCGACCGTGCCCCCCTGGCTGCAGGAGGTGGTGCTGCGGTGCCTCGAGCCCGACGCGCGCGCGCGGTACGCGTCCGCCGCGCAGGTCGCCTTCGACCTCGTTCACCCCGACCAGGTGGCGCTCACGGAGCGCGCCGGCCGCCTGCGCCGCCGCGCCGGGTTGCGCGAGCTCCTGCGCTGGTTGCGTGCCGCCGGGCTCGAGCCCACGCCACCACCCCGCCCCACCGCCCAGCTCTCCACCGCGCCCATCCTCCTCGCCGCCATCGCCACCAGCCACGGGAACGAGGCGCAGTTCGAGGCGCTCCGCGAGGTGGTGTCCCGGCTCCTGGCGCAGCGGGGCGAGACCCGCCTCGCCTGCGCCACCGTCGTCCGCCCCGCTCCGGAGCTGGGCGGCTCGGCCGAGGAAGCCGCGAGCGAGCAACGCATCAAGCACCTCGTGCTGCTGCGCCACTGGGCCGGGCCGCTGCGCCTCCCCCCGGGCCGCGTCTCGTTCCACGTCCTCGAGGCCGCGGATCCCGCGGCGGCGATCGTCGACTACGCCCGCGTGAACCACGTCGACCACGTGGTCATCGGGGCGCCCCCGCCCGACCTGCCGTTCAAGGGGCTCCTCGGGACGATCCCGACCAAGGTCGCGCTCGAGGCGCCCTGCACCGTGAGCATCGTGCGGCCGCGCGGCGGGCGGTGAGGCCTTACCTGACCCGTGAACGCGCCCGAGTCCGAGCCCGAGCCCGGACCATGCCGGGCCCGGGCTCGTTCACGGGCTCTCGGGCCATCACGCGTGGTGGATCTCGCGGTCCTTCGTCTCCGGCAGGGCGATGGTGCCGATCACGGCGGTCATGAGCGCCACGACGATCGGGTACCAGAGCCCGAAGTAGATGTCGCCGGTCGCGGCGACCATGGCGAAGGCGATGGTCGGCAGGAACCCGCCGAACCAGCCGTTGCCGATGTGGTACGGCAGCGACATCGAGGTGTAGCGGATGCGCGCCGGGAAGAGCTCCACCAGCCAGGCGGCGATGGGCGCGTACACGAGCGTCACGTACATGGCGAGGAGCCACAGCAGGAAGATCACCATCGGGCGGTTGATCTTGCTGGGGTCGGCCTTGGTCGGATACCCGGCGGCGTCGACCGCGGCCGTCATCTTCTTCTGGAACGCCGCGTTCTGCGTCTTGAACTCGGCGGGCGGGAGCTGACGGCCCGGGAAGCTCGTGACGACGACGTGGTCGCCGATGCGCGCGCTCGCGAGCGTGCCGGGGGGCGCCGCCACGTTCGTGTACGGGATGGCGCGCTTGGCGAGGAAGCTCTTCACGAGGTCGCAGGAGGTCGTGAACTGGGTCTTGCCGATCGGGTCGAACTGGACGCTGCAGTCCGCGGGATCCGCCACCACCGTGACGGGGTTCGCGGCCTCGGCGGCCGCGATGTCGGGGTTGGCGGCCTTGGTGAGCGCCCGGAACACCGGGAAGTACGTGAAGGCCGCGATCACGCAGCCAGCCATGATGATGCGCTTGCGGCCGATCTTGTCCGAGAGCGCCCCGAACACGATGAAGAACGGGGTGGCCAGGACGAGCGCGATGGCCACCAGGATGTTGGCGGTCGAGGGGTCGACCTTGAGGTTCTGCTGCAGGAAGAACAGCTCGTAGAACATGCCGGTGTACCAGACCACGCCCTGTCCGGCCGTGCCGCCGAGCAGCACGAGCAGCACGATCTTGAGGTTGCCCCAGCGCAGGAACGACTCGGTGAGCGGCGCCTTCGAGGCCTTCCCCTCCGCCTTGATGCGCTTGAAGACCGGGGACTCGCTCAGCTTGAGTCGGATGTAGACCGAGATGGCGAGCAGCCCCGCGGAGAGGATGAACGGGATGCGCCAACCCCACGTGTCGAAGGAGGGCCCGAGCGCGTTGCGGCAGGCGAGGATGACGAGCAGCGAGAGGAACAGGCCGACGGTGGCGGTGGTCTGGATCCAGCTCGTGAAGAAGCCGCGCTTGCCGGGTGGCGCGTGCTCGGCGACGTAGGTCGCCGCGCCGCCGTACTCGCCGCCGAGCGCGAGACCCTGCAGGAGCCGCAGGCCGATGAGGATGATCGGGGCGGCGACGCCGATGGTCGCGTACGAGGGCAGCAGGCCGACGATGAACGTCGACAGGCCCATGATCATGATCGTGACGAGGAAGGTGTACTTCCGGCCGATCATGTCGCCGAGCCGGCCGAAGAAGATGGCGCCGAAGGGCCGCACCGCGAAGCCAGCCGCGAAGGCGAGCAGGGCGAAGATGAACGCGCTCGTCTCGTTCAGCGAGGAGAAGAATTGCTTGCCGATGATCGCGGCGAGCGAGCCGTACAGGTAGAAGTCGTACCACTCGAACACGGTGCCGAGCGACGACGCGAAGATGACGAGCCTCTCCTCCTTCGTGATACCGACGCGCGCGCCTGGGGCGAACGGAGCCTTCGGCGAGGCCATCGTGGTGGACGCCATGCGGTTCTCCGTCAGCTGGGGACTTCGTTAGACGAGCCGTAAGAAGAGTCGTGCCGTCCACATAGGTTGGGCCCTCAACCCGTGGAAGGGAGGGCCCCATTTGACTAAAATCAAATTTGATCCCGATGCGGGGCGGCGAGCACGACCGATAGCGCGAGCGGGACCAGCTCGAAGACCGCGGCCCACCCGAAGAGCGGGCCGACGCCCCCGAAGCGGTCGTATCCCCACCCCGCGAGCTGGTAGCCCACGGCGTTCCCCGCCCCGAACACGACCGCGGCGTACAGGGCCTGGCCGGTCGCGCGCAGTGGCGACGGAACCAGCGCCCCCATCGCCTGCATGCTGGCGCCCCAGAAGAGGCCGAAGGTGAGCGCGTGCAGCAGCTGGAGCAGGACCAGCGCCGGCGCGCTCCCGGCGCGCGCGAGCAGCGCCCAGCGCAGCGCCGTCCCGGCGAAGGCGACGGCGAAAACGACGCGCGCGCCGAACCGCCGCGCGAGCCTGGGGTAGGCGAGCAGCGCCAGCACCTCCGACCCGACCCCGGCCGTCATGGCGAGTCCCGTGACGCTGGCGGGGAGCGCCAGGTCGCGCACGAACACGCCGAAGAGGAGGTGGAAGGGAGCGCAGGCGCCCCAGTGCACGGCGCACGCCGCGAGCAGCGCCAGGAGCCGGCGGTCGCGGAGCAGCGCCAGCGCGTCGCGCGCGCGCGGGCGCGGGCCGGTCGAGCCGGGGGTGTCGAGCCGCCTCGCCGCGAGCGCGTAACCGGCCACGCAGAGCGCCATCGCCCACGGGACCAGACGATCGGCGGGGCGATCGTGACGCGCCGCCAGCAGGAGCCCGAGGCCCTGCGCCAGCGCGATGAAGCCGAGCGAGCCGAAGAGGCGGATGCGCGTGTACTCCGCGCCCGGACCGCGGCGGGTCCACTCCAGGGTGACGGCGTCGGCGAGCGGTACGACCGCGCGCTCGGCGAGCGACTGCAGCAGCACCACCGCCCCGAGCGCGAGCGGGGTGCGCGCCCAGGGCAGGAAGGCCGCCGCCCCCAGCGACCAGGTGGAGGCGAGGGCGAGCGCCCGGCCTGGAGCGCGCAGCCGGTCGGCCACCGCCCCCCAGGCGAGCGCGACCGGCGCCGCGAGTAGCGGGCCGATCATCTGCACCGACCCGATCTGCTCCCCGGAGAAGCCGAGGCCGCGCAGGTAGGCGGCGAAGAAGGGCAGGTTGGCGCCCACCGCGCCGTAGTACGCGAAGTAAAAGAGGCGCAGGCGGGAGGCGGTCGACATCGGTTAGTGGCGCGCGTCAGAAGGCATTAGAGTCGGCGTCTACCATGGAACCCATCGTCGGGATGGTCCTCTGTGCCGGCCTCGGCACCCGGCTGCGGCCGCTCACGGCGCGCCTCCCCAAGCCCGCGGTGCCGGTGTGCGGGCTCCCGCTCGTCCGTTACGCGCTGGCGCTGCTCGCCGGCGCCGGCGCGCGGCGGGCCGTCGTCAACGTGCACCACCTGCCCGACGCGATGGCCGCGGCGGCGCGGGCGTCGGCCGGCGCGCTCGGGCTCGACCTCGCCGTCTCGCGCGAGCCCGTCATCGCCGGCACCGGGGGGGCGCTGCGCGAGGCGCGCGCGGCGCTCTCCGGCGCGGCGGCGGTGCTGGTGGTGAACGGGGACGTGCTCTTCGACGTCGATCTCGCCGCGGCCGTGCGCGCGCACGGCGCCTCCGGCGCGCTCGCCACGATGGTGCTCATGCGCATGCCGGCCGGCGGCGGCTATGCCGCGGTCGAGACGGATCGGACCGGGGCGGTGCGGCGCATCGCGGGGCGGTTCGGGCCGGGCGGCGAGGGCCTCACCCCCTGGCACTTCACCGGCGTGCACGTCCTCGCCCCCGAGCTCCTGGCGCGGGTTCCGGCCGAGCCGTTCGAGCTCGACGTGAACCGCCACGTCTACCCGCCGCTCATGGACGCGGGCCTGGTCCGCGGCCACGTGGTCGAGAGCGCCTGGGACGATCTCGGCACGCCCGCCCGCTACCTGGCCGCCAACGAGGACGTGTTGAGCGGCCGGTTTCCCCTCGCGCGGTTCCACGGCGCGAGCCCGTTCGCCGGCCACGAGCCGTCCGGTCACCCCGGTGTCTGGCTCGGGCCGGGCGCCCAGGTCGACCCGAGCGCGGTGCTGCACGCCCCCGCGCTCGTCGGGCCCGGCGCGCGGATCGAGGCGGGCGCGACGGTGGGGCCTTCGGCCGTCGTCGGGGCCGGGGCGCGCGTCGGCGCAGGCGCGCGCGTGGCGCACGCGGTGGTGTGGGAGGGCACGGACGTCCGGCCGCGGGAGGAGCTCCTGCGCGCCGTCGCGGCAGGCCAGGAGCGGGTGACCGCAGCCTGAGGCCGCCGCCCTTGCCCCCCGCCGCGCCCGTGAAGAGCTTGCGAGCCGTCGCGGAGAGGGGGACCTCATGCGGATCGGGATCATCGGCTCCGGCAACATCGGCGGGACGGCGGCGCGGCTCTTCGCGGAGGCGGGGCACGAGGTGGTGCTCAGCCACTCCGGTGCCCCGGCGACGCTGCGCGACGAGGTGGCGAAGCTCGGGCCGAACGCGCGCGCCGGCACCGTGGAGGAGGCTGCGCGGTTCGGGGACGTGGTCCTCCTCGCGCTGCCGTGGCGCAACCGCGCCTCGCTCCCAGCGCGCGCGCTCGACGGCAAGATCGTCATCGACGCGACGAACCCGTACACCCCCGACTTGAAGGTGTACGACCTCGGCGATTCCACCTCGAGCGAGGAGGTGCTGAAGGTCGTCCCGCGGTCGCGGCTGGTGAAGGCGTTCAACACGCTCTTCGCGAAGGACCTGGCCAGCCGTGGGCGCAGGGACCTCCCGCTCCAGGACCGGACCGTGCTGGTCATGTCGGGTGACGACGAGGAGGCGAAGCAGGCCGTGGCGGGGCTCATCCGCGATATCGGCTTCGCGGCGGTGGACCTCGGCGAGCTGCGCGAGGGCGGGAAGCTCCAGCAGCCCGGGTCCCCCATCTACGCGAAGACGCTGCGCGCGGCGGACGTCCCTGCGGCGCTCGGGATCGAGGACGCGGAGGGCGAGGAAGAGCAGCCGCCGCGGTGAGTTCCCGTCGAACGCGGCGGGGCGAGGGGGACGGAACGCACCGTCACCACGGGTGATCGACCCTCTCCCTCACCGGGGTGAGGGGAGGGAGTCGGGGTCGCACCGCGTCGGCTACGCCGGGCCGGCGGGCTGGCCGCAGCGGTCGCAGAAGCGCGCCGGCGGCGCGAGCACGTTGCCGCACGCGGCGCAGGTACGCCCACCGGGCGCCGTCGCGAGACCCGGAGCGATCGGCACTGCCGACCCCTGCGGCGGCGGCACGGCGCGGCGCGCGCGGAGCGCGTCCCCGATGGCGCGGTGATCTTCGAACAGCTTCACGGCCTGGAAGGCGAGCAGCACGATCCCGACCAGGAACCACCAGGTCAGCAGCCCGCTGATGAAGAGCGCCTTGTGCGTGCCGTCCGACGTGAGCACGGGCGCGATGGCGTGGCGCCGCACGACGTCGGCGCGGAGCGCGAGCAGCTCGAAGAGCGTCAGGACCGTGAAGGCGACGGCCGCCAGGTGCGCCGTGAACCCCGGGATGCCGCCGAGCGCGTGCAGCGGGCCGCCGATGAGCCCGAGCCCGATGGCGAGCCAGAACCAGGTCGTGAAGCGCGAGGGCCGGCCGGCGAGCACCTGGTAGGCGACCCCCGCCTGGTAGAACTTCACGATGGGATAGATGCCCAGGGTGACGACGCCCAGCCCGAGCAGCGCCCCCGTCGACACGGGCTCCATCCCGTCCGGCAGCGCCGTTGGCTCCGCCGGGGTCGGGGTCGGGGTGGTCGCGCTCGAGGTCGGGTTCGCCGCTCCCCCGCCCGGCGGCGGGCAGGTCTCCGAGAGCGCCGGCGCCGGAGTCGTCGGCAGCGCCATCGCCACCTCGGGCACGTTGTGGACCGCCTCCCACCCTGGCATCCCCGATCGCCAGACGCGAGCCTCCCCCCGCAGCGTCCCGGAGCGGATCAGCTCGACGAGCGCCCCGTGCTCGACCGGTCCTGCCTGCCGACCCTCCCATTCGTACCACCAGATCGCGTCCGCCATCGCCGCCTCGTCTACCCTCCGCGTCAGCGGTGGACCTGCGCCAGGACGCAGGTGATGTTGTCGACGCCCCCCGCCTCGTTGGCGGCGGCGATGAGGTCCTGCACCGCGCTCGCCACGTCCCCTCGTGCGCCGCGCAGGATGTCGGCGAGTTGCGGGTCGGGCACCATCCCCGAGAGCCCGTCGCAGCAGAGCAGCACCTGATCCCCTTCCTCCAGCGGGACCCGAACCAGGTCGACCGCGAGGTCGTCGCGCATCCCGAGCGCCCGCACGATGACGTTCTTGTGTGGGAAGGCGTCGATCTCGGCGGGGCTGAGCCGGTGCACCTTGATGTAGTCGTTGAGGAGGGAATGGTCCTCCGTGAGCTGGGTGAGGGCGCCCCTGCGGTACAGGTAGGCGCGGCTGTCGCCCACGTGCGCGACGAGCGCCTCCGGCGCGCGATCGGAGAACCAGGCGGTGACGAGCGTGGTGCCCATCCCGCGCAGCCGCTCGTCGGCCCGGGCGCGCTCGCGGATGCGCAGGTTCGCGAGCCTCACGCCCGCGATGAGCCGGTTCTCGTGCTCGCCGCGGTCCGGCTCCTCCGGGGACGGCCAGGTGGTCTCCTCGCCGCGCCCGGTCAGCCGGAAGAACTCCGCCATCTCCTCCACGGCCAGGCGCGCCGCCACCTCGCCCGAGGCGTGGCCTCCCATCCCGTCCGCCACGCACAGCAGCCGCTCCTCGAGGAGGAGGAGGAACGCGTCCTCGTTGTGGGCGCGGCGAAGCCCGACGTGGCTGTCGCCGGCGGCGGTGAGGCGCATGGGGACCCGTCCAGGGAGGCGGGGAATCTACCCGTGGGCTGCCGGGCCGGTCAACGCGATGTGCGGGGGCCGGAGGGCTATCGGGGTCAAGGCATGACCAGCCGGACGGGCGGTCCGGTGCGGACGCGCGTGGTGCGCTCCGCCTGCTCGAGGTCGCCGTCGATCGTGAAGCGCAGCGGCCCGTCGAGGCGGAGGTCGCGGGTGACCGCGTCCACCGCCAGCGTCCGCCGCCAGGGCCGGCCCGCCCAGATCTGGGGCAGGCGCGAGGCCACCTGCAGCGCCGAGCCGGTCACCCCCACGGCGTGGAAGAAGCCCGGCTGCTCGTCGCACCGCGAGAAGGGAGTGAACCCGAACCCGATCTCGGGGATCGCGCCCGCGAGCACTGCGAGGTAGGGGCCGTCCGGCCAGTCCTCGCCGTCGGCGCTGACGCGCAGGGGCTCGCGGACGGTGAGCGCGGAGGCGAAGCGGCCTCCGACGAGCGCCGAGCCGACGGCGCGCACGAGCAGCGCGGCGGCGGTCGCGGGGGCGGCGTGGCCGGTACCGTAATAGGCGTCGAGGAACGTGACCACCGCCCCGGTCCCGAACAGGAAGCCGAACTGGGGTGGCGCTCCGTCCGTCTCCACCGCCAGGAGGTCGCGCTCCACCGTGCGCCAGGGCTGGCCCGACCGCCGCCGCTCGAGGAGCCCCCGGAGGACCGACTCCGGGGTCCCGCGCAGCTGGTGGGCGTCGGCGACGGTGTTCATGGCGCCGCCGCGCAGGAGCGCCACCGCGGGCAGCGGCGCGGTTCCGTAGGCGCGCACGAACGCGGTCAGGACGACGTGGCCGGTCCCGTCCCCGCCGCTCACGCCCAGGACGTCGATGCCGCGCGCGCGGAACCGCTCCACGGCGACCGCGAGCTCGGCGTGCGTGGAGGCCTCGACGAGCTCGCCCTCCCCGCCGAGGAGCGCCCTGAGCCGCTGCGCCGTCCCGGGGGCGCGGACGTTCCGTCGTGACCGTGGGTTGTAGATGATCCCGATGCCGCCCATGGGCTGGTGGCCGTGCCCTCCCGGCGCCCGACTCTGAAGCGCGGCCCTGCTCGGGTCAAATCGAAAAGCGGGCCGTCGAGGGCACCCCGAGCCCGTACCCGCGCCCGGCACGGTCCGGGCTCGGGGCTCGCTCTTGGTCACATCGCCGGGTGGCGAGGAGTGCTCTCGCGGTACAATCCGCCGGCGATGGCCCTCCTCGACGAGCCAGGCGATCTGGCCCAGGTGCCGCTGGCGGCGGTCCTCATCGAGGCGCTGAACCAGCGCGCCACGGGCGTCCTGACGGTCGAGCACGGCGGCGGCACCTCGCGCGTGTACCTTCGCCATGGCATCCCGGTCGGCGCGCAGTCGTTCTCCGGGTTCAGACCGCTCGGACAGGCGCTGCTCGCGGCCGGTCTCATCGACGTGGACTCCCTGAGCCGCAGCCTGGCCGAGATGGCGGCCAGCGGCCGCCCGCAGGGGGAGGTCCTCGTCGCGACGGGCGCGGTCACCCGCGAGCAGGTGGACCGCGCCTTGACGGAGCAGCAGGGCGGATACCTGCGCCAGATCGCGACCCTCGGCTCCGGCCGGCTCTCGTTCGACGCAACGGCACCGGTGCCGGCGTGGACCCAGGGGATCCGCATCGCCCCGCTGCAGGCCATCGTCGATGCGCTGGAGCAACCGCAGGCGGCGCCGCTCGTCATCGCCGCGCTGCAGCCGGTCGCGACCACGCCCCTCACGCTCACCACCCGTGAAAAGTCCCTTCGCACGGCCTTCGGGTGGAGCGCGGCCGAGGCGGCGCTGGTGGATCGGCTGCGATCGCTCCCCACGCTCGAGGCCTTCTTCGCCGAGCCCGGCGTCGCGCCGGAGCGTGCGCGCGCCATCCTCGCCGCGCTGCTCCTGCTCGGGCTCGCCGCCGGCTGCGGCAGGGGCGGCGCCGCGCCGGAGCCGGTGCCGGATTTGGTGGTCGAACTGGCCGATCTGGAGGGAGAGCCCGTCGATCGGGCCGAGCCCGCGGCGCGACCCCGACCGGCCCCGAGCGCGCCCCCCGAGGAACGCGCCCCCGGCGCGACGCCCCTCACGCCGGCGCCCGTCGGCCGGCGCAGCGATCCCGAGGAGGCGCGGCGGCGGCGCCAGCGCCTCCTGCAGCGAGCCATGCAGAACATGGGGGTGGGGCCGCTCTCTGGACACGCGCCGCCCACGCGGGAAGCCGCTCCGGCCACCCCCGGGCGCCCCGCGCCCACTCCGGCCGACGAGGAGCTGCGCCGCGCGTTCGAGGCGGTCGATCCGCGGGCGCGCTCGGCCGATCTGTTCGAACGGCTCGGGATCGGGCGCGGTGCGACGCGCGAGCAGGTGAAGACGGCCTATTTCCGGCTCGCCAAGCAGCTCCACCCCGACCGCTTCGCCTCGCCAGGGGTGGCCGATCTCGCGCCGCGCGTGAAGGACCTCTTCGCCGCGGTGAACGAGGCGTACGAGGTGCTCTCGGACGACCGGCGCCGCGCCGACTACCTGGCGCGCGCAGCCGCGGACCACGGCGTCGCCGCGCCGACCGGCGACCCCGCGCAGGCCGCCATCGACTTCCAGAAGGCGGAGGCGTGTGCCCGCACCCGCGACTACGCCCGGGCCCGCGGCCTCTACGAGGCGGCGCTGCGCGCCGACCCACGAGCGGAGTACCAGGTCGCGTACGCCTGGACGTTGCTGCAGGACCCGCGGGGCGATCGCGCCCGGGCGAAGGCGCTGGCCGAGGCGGCGCTCCGGGAGCCGGCCTGCGTCGACCGCGCCGCGCTGGTCGGCGCCCTCCTCGCCCGCGACCAGGGCGACGACGAGGGCGCCGAGCGGCTGCTCCGCCGGGCCCTCGACGCAAACCCCCGCAATGTCGAGGCGGAGCGCGAGCTGCGCGCGCTCGAGGCGCGTCGCGGCCGGCCTCGCGCCTCGAAGCTGCCCGGGCTGTTCCGGAAGAAGTGAGCGGGAGGCACAGCCGGCGCCTTGACGCCTCCACGCGTCCGGGGTGACGATCGGCCACAGGTTCGTTTCGGCCACCCACGTCCGCGGCGACGGACGGTCGTGTCGGGCGACCCCTTGGAGGGGACCTTTTTGGATCGGCGGCGGGCGCAGGAACCCATCGACTCGCGCGACACGCGCGCCAGCTTCTCGGGCGACCTCTCGGAGGTCGCGCTGGTGGACCTCGTCCAGACCCTGGAGATGGGGCGCCGCACCGGGACGCTGCGGCTCACCGACCGCGCGGGCCGCTCCGCGACCGTCTGGCTGCGCGATGGACGGCCCGTGGACTGCGAGCTGGGCGCGGCGCAGGGTGAGGCCGCGTTCTACCGGCTGCTACGCTGGACGGAGGGCGCTTTCGCCGTCGAGTTCGAGCCGGTGACGCGCCCGGCGCGCATCGCTTCGACCGACGCGCTGGTCCTGGAGGGGCTCCGGCGCGCCGACGTGTGGCGCAGCGCCGTGGCTCAGCTCCCGGATCTGGGCGCCGTCGTCCAGATCGACTACCGCCTCCTGTCCGAGCGGCTGGCCGAGATCCCCGACGACATGAACGCGCTGCTCCGGCTCGTGGACGGGCGCCGCACGCTCGGGCAAGTCCTCGAAGAGGTCGGGATCGACGAGCTCGCGGCGGCGGCGATGATCGGGCGCCTGTGCGTGGAGCAGATCGTCCGCGTCGTGGCGCATTGCGTCGAGGACGGGTCGGAGGCGAACACCACGGCGCCGGCCACCCCGGAGCCGGAGCGCGTCACCTGGTTCGCGGGGCCCGGTGCGGGCTCCGCCGCGCCGGGCGCCGAGGCCGCCCCTGCGGCGGCGGCGCCAGGCCGCACACCGCTGCCTGCCGCGCCGGCGCCGGCCGCGCCGGCCGGAGAGCCGCATCCGCTCCGCAT
>DATLJU010000230.1:0-6098 GCA_035538735.1 Anaeromyxobacteraceae bacterium
CTCGCCACCGGGCTCGTCTTCGCGCGCTTCTCCCAGACGCGGGCCCGCGTCGCGTTCTCCTCGCAGGTGGCGATCGGCCCGCTCGACGGGACGCCCACGCTCATGCTCCGCGTCGGGAACGAGCGCCGCGGACGGCTCGTGGACGTCTCGTTCAGGCTCACGCTGGCGCGTACGACCCGCACCGCGGAGGGCGTTGCGATCTTCCGGAGCCTCGACTTGCAGCTCGTGCGCGAGCGCGCGCCGTCGCTCTCCCGCGCGTGGATGGTGATCCACCGGATCGCGGCGGGGAGCCCGCTCCTCGGCGACACACCGGCGTCGCTTACCGCGGGCGAGGCGGAGCTGACGCTCGAGGTGAGCGGGTTCGACGACGTGTCCGGCCAGCCGGTGCACGCGCAGCGGACGTGGCAAGCCCCCGCCATCGTCTGGGGCGCGCGGCTCGCCGACATCATGTTCGAGGAGCCGGACGGCAACCTGCGGATCGATCTCCACCGGTTCCACGAGCTCACCCCCACGCCACCCGTGCCGGATTTCCCGTACACCGCCGCCTGAAGGAGGTCCTCCGTGAACGACCGCTACCCTGGTGATGCGGCGGCGTCGGACCGCCGCTAGCTACCGCGGCGGATGCGCCGCAGGACGCGCCCCGAGGCGGGGCGGGCCTCGGTGCGTTCCGCCTTCGCGATCCGGGCGCGCTGGCGGACGGCGAGGCCGTAGAAGCGCTGGCGCAGCTCGGCCGCCTCGGCCTCGTCGAGGTCGCCGTGCCGGCCGCGCTCCGTCACCCGCCGCTCCACGGCGTGGGCGAGGCTCACTGCCGCGGCCACCGAGACGTTGAGCGACTGCACGAACCCGCGCATCGGGATGACGTAGCGCGCGTCCGCGCGGGCGAGCGCCTCCTCCGACACACCGCGGCTCTCGTTCCCGAAGACGAGCGCCACCTTCGGCGCGAACGAGAGCTCGCCGAGCGGGCGCGCCTCCTCGTCGAGGTGGGTGGCGTAGACCGCGAAGCCGCGCGCCCGGAGCGCGTCGAGGCACGCGGCGGTGCTCTTCCAGCGCACCACGTCGAGCCACTTGTCCGCGTTCTGGCTGATCTTCTTGTTGCGATCGTAGGGCTTCATCACGCCCTCGATCACGTGCACCTCCTGGACACCGAAGGCGTCGCAGGTGCGGAGCACGGCGTTCACGTTCTGCGGGTCGCAGAACGCCTCCATGACCACGGTGAGCGAGCGGGTGCGCTCGGCGACGGCGCGGTCGATCCGGTCCCGGCGCTCGGGGAGCAGGAACTCTGGATCCCCGAGCAGCGTCACTTGGCCTGCCTCCGCTTGCCGAGCTTGCGTCCGCCGCCGGCGCGGTCGCGCGCCTTCGTCTGGAAGAGCACCGCCGCGACGGCGTCGAGCAGCGCGTCGAGCCCCTCGCCCGTGACGGCCGAGAGGAGGAGCACGTCCTTGGGCCCCTTCTTCCGGCGGGCGAGGGCGCGTTTGAGCGCGGCGGCGTTCACCCGCGCCTCCGGCACGTCGATCTTGTTCACCGCCACGATCTGCGGTTTCTCGGCCAGGATGGGCGAGTAGGCCGCCAGCTCGGCGTCGATCGCGTCGAGGTCCGCCTTCAGCGAGCGCCCCTCGCCCTGCGGCGCGCCGTCGACGAGGTGGATGAGCACCCGGCAGCGCTCGACGTGGCGCAGGAACTGGTGCCCGAGCCCGGCGCCCTCGTGCGCGCCCTCGATGAGGCCCGGGATGTCGGCCACGACGAAGCTCTTCTCGCCGCGCCAGCCGACCACGCCCAGGTTCGGCGTGAGGGTCGTGAACGGGTAGTCCGCGATCTTGGGGCGCGCCCGCGAGATGCGGCTGATGAGCGTCGACTTGCCGGCGTTGGGGAACCCGACGATGCCCACGTCGGCGAGGAGCTTCAGCTCCAGGACCAGGTCCTTCTCCTCGCCCTCGGTGCCCTTCTCCGCAAAGCGCGGCGCCTGGTTCGTCGACGTCGCGAAGTTCATGTTGCCGAGGCCGCCCTTGCCGCCCTTCGCGACCACCATGCGCTGGCCCGGCTCGGCGAGGTCGGCCAGCACCTCGTCCGTCGCGACGTCGCGCACCAGCGTGCCGGGCGGAACGTGCAGCTCGAGCGGGGGGCCGTTCCGGCCGTTCATGTCGGAGCCCATGCCGTGCCCGCCGCTCTTGGCGAGGTGCTCGCGCACGTACCGGTAGTCGAGCAGCGTCATGAGCTGCGGGTCGACGACGAGCACGACGTCGCCGCCGTCGCCGCCGTCACCGCCCGCCGGCCCGCCGCGCGGGATGAACTTCTCCCGCCGCCAGGCGACCGCGCCGTCGCCGCCGTCGCCGGCCTTCACGTGGATGCGGACCTCGTCGACGAACTTCATGTGTACTCTCTTCGTCCTTCGACTTCGCCGCGCAAGCGCGGCTACGCTCAGGACGAACGGAAAGGTGCGAACCTCCAGAAACACGAAGCGCCGCGAGGCCGGGATGGCCTGCGGCGCCGCGGGTGATCGACCGCTCTCGGCCCTAGCTCTCGGCCTTGGGGACGATCGAGATGATGCGACGGTCGCCGCGCTTCCGGGTGAACTTCACGGTCCCGTCGGCCTTGGCGTAGAGCGTGTAATCGCGGCCCATCCCGACGTTCTCACCGGGGTGGAAGAGGGTCCCGAGCTGGCGGACGAGGATGTTCCCCGCCAGCACCTGCTCCGACCCGTACATCTTCACGCCTCGGTGCTGCCCA
The DNA here is from genome assembly GCA_035538735.1 of Anaeromyxobacteraceae bacterium. Classification (GTDB taxonomy): domain Bacteria; phylum Myxococcota; class Myxococcia; order Myxococcales; family Anaeromyxobacteraceae; genus Anaeromyxobacter_A. Next base: position 2,725 of record DATLJU010000230.1, read on the forward strand.
GGAGAGTCGCGGCCGTTCCGCGACGAGCCCTGTCCTTTTTTGTGAGCCATGGTGCTTTTCCTTCTGTCGCGATCAGGCGCGGACGGCGGTGATGAGGACCTCGGTGAAGGGCTGGCGGTGACCGCGCTTCTTGGTCCAGCCTTCCTTCTTCTTCCGGAAGTTGATGACCTTCTTGTGCTTGTCCTGGGCGACGATCTCGCCCTCGACCGCGGCGCCAGCGACGACCGGGCTGCCCACCTTGGCCTCGCCCTCGCCGCCGACGAGCAGCACGTCGAACGTCAGCTTCCCGCCCACGTCGCCGTCGAGCTTCTCGATCTTCACGCGATCGCCCTGCGCGACGCGATACTGCTTTCCGCCGGTCCGAATCACCGCGTACATCGGCTGCTCCTTCTGTCGAAATCTTCAGGAGTTTCCAGGGGGAAGGCACAGCGCAGCCTAAAGCGCGGCCAGCCCGGACCTCCGGGGAGGCGGTTCTATACGATCGGCCCTCGCCGGCTGTCAAGGATTCCGGACACTTCGCCAGCGGGCGGCGGGCGTGGGCCAGGCCCATCCGTTAGGACCCGGGCGTGGCGCGGCTCGATCAGCGATTGCCCACGAACGTGGCCGGCGACTTCTTCGTCGACGGATCGTGCATCGCCTGCGACACCTGCCGGCGCGTCGACCCGGCCACCTTCGGCGGCGGCGAGGACGACACCTCCTTCGTCGCGCGCCAGCCCACCACCGCGGGCGAGCGCCACCGAGCCCTCATGGCGCTCGTGGCGTGCCCGGTGTCGGCCATCGGCACCGCGTCGAAGCACGGCGCGGAGGCCGCCGCGGCGGCGCGCGCCTTCCCCGAACCGCTCGCGCCGGGCGACGACGACGTCTACGCCTGCGGCTACGCCGCGGAGTCGTCCTTCGGCGCGGCGAGCTGGCTCGTCGTCCGGCCCGGCGGGAACGTCCTCGTCGATGCGCCGCGCTTCGCGCGCCCGCTGCTGGCGCGGATCCGGGAGCTGGGCGGCGTGCGCTGGCTCTTCCTCACGCACCGCGACGACGTGGCCGATCACGCCCGCTGGGCCGAGGCGCTCGGCTGCGAGCGGGTGCTGCACGCCCGCGACGTGACGTCGGGGACGCGGAAGGTGGAGCGGCAGCTCGAGGGCGACCAGCCCATCGTGCTCGAGGACGATCTCCTCGCGATCCCGGTCCCGGGGCACACGCCGGGGTCGACGGCGCTCCTCTACACGCGGCGGCGGGGGACAAGCCCCCGCCCTACGGATCTGGGAGCAGATCCGATGGCGCGGGACCTCTTCACCGGCGATCACCTGTGGGGCGACGCGGCGGGCCGGCTCGGCGCGAGCCGCTCGGTGTGCTGGTGGGACTGGGGTTCGCAGACCCGCTCCATGGAGCGGCTCCTCGATCACCGGTTCCAGCGCGTGCTGCCGGGCCACGGCCGGCCGTGGCAGGCGGCGACGGCCGCCGCGGCGCGGGCCGCGCTGGTCGAGCTCGTCGCTGCCATGCGTCGAAGGGCGTGAGGCGTCACCGCGGCGGCCCAAGCGGCTCCACGTCGTGAAACTTGGTGTAGTCGATGATGGAACGGTCCGCCCCCTGGTTGAGGATGTCGGCGAAGCGATAGCCCCAGCGGATCTCTTCCGCGCGATAGCCGTACCGGGCGTGAACGGTCTGCGAGAAGCCCTCGTCGAGCCCGACGAGGGAGACCACGAAGTCGGCCATCGCCTCGCGCAGCGCCTCGGGGTCGGCGCCGTCGAGCGGACTGCCGGGGGTGATGGGGTGGACGGCGGTCCAGGTGAGGGCGAACGCGGAGTGCTCGCTGCGGACGAGGTGCAGGTCGTGGAGCCGCCGGACCTCCCGACCCTCCGCCGTCACCTCGTTGCGGATGAGGGTGAGCTTGAGCCGCGCCTCGACGATCCGGCTGGAGCGGGTGTTCGCCAGGCGGAACATGAGGGACGAGACGCCCTCGTACTGCGCCACCACCGCCACGCGGCTGAAGAGGACGCGCGCGGTCGGCCTCGAGAAGCGGGCGAAGAGGAGGCCCGTCATGACCGCGAGCCCGAGCAGGCCGAGCAGCGCCTCGATCGAGACGAGCACGTTCGCGCCGAAGGTGCGCGGCGAGAACTTGCCGTAGCCGATGGTGGCGAGCGTCTGGACGCTGAAGAAGAAGGCGTCGCGGTAGGAGCCGGGCTCGGCGTTCTCGATGACGTCGCCGAGCAGCCAGTAGCCGAGCGCGAACGACGCGTTCGTCACCATGTACGTGAGGAACACGAGCAGGAAAAACCCGCTCCAGTGCATCGTGAGCAGCTTGTGGTAGGCGTCGCGGAGGGGGCTCGAATCGAGCCCGACCGAGACGACGTCGCGGCCGGTCCCGAAGGGCGCGACCTGGCGGCGCGAACGGCCTCTCAGGTTCAGGTTCAGGTTCACAGGCCGAAGTGCGCCGGAGAGATGCCCTTCCACGCGCAGTACTGGCGGAGCTCGCGCTTCACCATCCCCCACGCCAGCGCGAGGACGAGCAGGTCGTCAGTCCAGCCGATGGGGACGATCCAGTCCGGGATGAGGTCGAACGGCAGCAGCACGTAGGCCACCGCCGCCCCGCACACCGCGATCGACCGCCAGGGCACGAGCCGGTAGGCGCCGCTGGCGTAGTCGCCCAGGATCATGCGCATGAGGCGGAGCCGGGTGAGGACCGTCCCCGCCGCGAAGCGCGCGTACCAGGGTGGACGGTCGAGGAACCTCCCCACCGCGTCGGCGCGCTCCTGCAGCCCGCTGTCGGTGACGTCGCGCGCCTCCTTCACCAGCTCCCTCGCAGCCGCGTCGCGGCAGGAGAGGCAGCCGGCGTTGGAGCCCTGCGGCTTGCCGCAGGCGGGGCAGAGGCGGATCTTCACGCCGCCTCGTTCTAACGCCCAGCGCAGGAGAGCGCCCGCAGCCCCTCCGGATGCGGCGCGCGCACCACCCCGCGCTCCGTCACGAGGGCGGTGACGAGTGCGGCGGGCGTCACGTCGAAGGCGGGGTAGCGCGCCCTCACGCCTTCGGGCGCGATGCGCCGCCCGGCCAGCATCACCACCTCGTCGCTCTCGCGCTCCTCGATGGGGATGTCCTGGCCGGTGGCGGTGGCGAGGTCGACCGTGCTCCACGGGGCCGCCACGTAGAACGGAATCCCGTGGTGAGCCGCCAGCACGGCCAGCGAGTAGGTGCCGACCTTGTTCGCCACGTCGCCCGAGGCCGCGATGCGGTCGGCCCCCACCACCACGCAGCCGATCTCACCGCGCTGCATGAGCCAGCCCGCCATGCCGTCGGTGAGGAGCGTCACCGGGATGCCGTCTCGGTGGAGCTCCCAGGCGGTGAGCCGCGCCCCCTGCAGGAATGGGCGCGTCTCGTCGGCGAAG
>DATLJU010000231.1:0-13935 GCA_035538735.1 Anaeromyxobacteraceae bacterium
AGCCCCTCGGCGCGCGCAGCGAGGACGAGGAGTTGCAGGCTCGTGAGGACCTCGGCTCGCCCGGGCGTCGGGCGCGCGCCGAGCTCCTTCACGAGATCGGAGGTGCCCGCGACGAGGCAGGCGAGCCGCGGAGAGGCGGCGGCGATGGCGGCCGCCCCGAGCACGCCCCGCGGCGTCTCGATCATGCACCACAGGCGAAGCTCCGGCGGCGCGCCGGCGGCGACCAGCGCGCGCTCCGCGTCCCGCACCGCCTCCGCGCCCTCCACCTTCGGGAGCAGCACGGCGTCGGCGCCCGAGCGGGCGGCTGCCGCGAGGTCGGCCGCACCCCACGGCGTCCCCGCGCCGTTGACGCGCAGCACGACCTCGCGGTGCCCGAAGCCGCCCTCCGCGAGGGCCGCGACGGCCTGGCGGCGCGCCTCCTCCTTCGCCGCCGGCGCGACCGCGTCCTCGAGGTCGAGGAGCAGCACGTCCGCCGGCAGCGTCCGCGCCTTCTGCAGCGCCCTCGCGTTCGAGGCAGGGACATAGAGGGCGCTGCGGCGGGGTCGCAGGTTTCCGTTCACCTTGGCAGGGAATCACGTTCCGCCCTTCGCGGGAACCCGGTGATGGAGCAAGGAGCGGGGTCCGGTCCGACCCGTTCGGCGCGACGCTGACCCGCCTCCGGCGCAGGACCCCGCCGCGGCACAGCGTCGCCCGTGCCTCGAAGCAGCTGTGAAGCCGCGGTATTTCCGAACGCGGCGCCGGCAGCTCCGGCGCCCCGCGCGGGCGCGAACCTTGCGTGAGGCATCCGCGGCGTACCAGGCGGCGGCTCACGCCCACCGCCTCGCGCGCCGGAGCGCTCATGGCCCACCTCCGCACCTGCATCCGCGCCGCCGCATGCATCGCTTGCCTCGTCGCCTCGGGCGCGCGGGCCGACGAGCTCGCCGCGGCCTCCTCCGATGGAGCCCTCTCGGCCATCCCCGGCCCCGTCGCGCCGATGCCTCCGCCGTCGTCGGCCTTCGTGACCAGCCGGCGCAAGCACGTCCTGGGGCTTCAGCTCGACGCCGGCGCGCCCGACGGCGCCTCGGCGAGTGTGCTCTACCGGCCGGTCAGCTTCCTCCGCCTCGGCGGCGGTCTCCTCTACAACTACGCGGGGTACGGGGTACGCGGCGGCGTCACGGTGGCGCCGTACCTCCCGGTCGCTCCGTCGCTCTCGTTCGAGGTCGGCCACTACTTCAACGCCAACGCCGCGAGCCGCCTCAGCCAGTTCACGCCTGTCTCGGACGCGATGCGAATGCTGCTGCAGAACGTCGGCTACACCTTCGCAGAGGCTTCGCTCGGCCTCGAGTTCGGGCACCCGGACTGGTTCGTCTTCTTCGTCCGGGGTGGGCTCTCCCGCGCCTGGCTCTCGGTCAAGAACGCCAACGCCGCCGCGCAGCAACTCGCCACGGGCAATCTGCGCGTGAGCAACGCGGTCGACCCGAGCGTCTCGGTCAATTCACCCGACGTGAAGGTCGGGTTCGTCCTGTTCATCTACTAGGAGCGCCCGTGACCGCCGCCCGCGCCTCGCTCGCCCTCGTCTTCGCGCTCGCCGTCGCCGGCTGCAGTGGACCGCTCGTGGGAGCCGACATCGACGAGCCGCGCATCTGCTTCACGCTGCAGTCCGAGACCATCCCGGCCCCGCTGGGCTCCACGGCCCCCTTACAGGCGGCGACCTGGACGGGCGAGCTCGATCTCGGCTCCGCCATCCCGGGCCTCTCCAAGCCAGGGGCGGTGACGGGCGCCATCCACATGCTGTCGCTCACCGCGACCGCCGACCCCGCCAGCACCGACCTCAGCGGCATCGCCTCCGCGAGCGTGGCGGTGACCGACGCGTCGGGGCAGACGATCCCATTCATGCACTACACCCGCCCGCAGACGGTCACGAATCCGAGCGAGATCGACATGGTGCTCGACCAGGACCTCAACCTGCTCCAGGACCAGCAGGCCGGGATCCTCCACTACCGCATCACCTTCCAGGGCCAGCCGCCGCCGGCCGCCTGGACCGCGGACATCCAGACCTGCGTCTCGGCCCACCTCACCGTCGACGCGCTCAAGGCGCTGCAGTGACGGGTGGCGTCCCCTCGGGCGGCCGCCAGTCCTTCAGCATCTCGCGCACCGCGCTCTTCAGGAACTTCCCGGTCGCGGTGCGCGGGATCTGCGGCACGAAGGCGAAGCCGTCGGGCAGCCAGAACCGCGCGAAGCGCGGCTCGAGGTAGGCGCGCAGCTCCTCGGGGCTCACGTGTGCCCCCTCCCGCAGCACCACGGCGGCCACGGGGCGCTCTCCCCAGCGCGGGTGAGGCACCGCCACCACCGCCGCCTCGCGCACGGCCGGGTGGCCCATGAGCGCGTTCTCGAGATCGACCGAGCTGATCCACTCGCCGCCGGACTTGATGAGGTCCTTGGAGCGGTCGGTGATGCGCACGTAGCCCTCGGCGTCGATCGTGACGATGTCCCCGGTGCGGAACCAACCGTCCATCGTGAACTTGTCGGCCTCGAGCGGATTCTCGTAGTAGCTCTTCGCGATCCAGGGGCCGCGCACGTGCAGCTCGCCCATGGCCTGGCCATCCCACGGGACGGGCCCGTTGTCGCCCATGGCGCGCACCTCGACCAGCGGGAGGGGCAGGCCCTGCGTGGCGCGGAGGCGCCGCTGCTCCGCCACCGGCAGCCGGCCGAGCCGTGGCTTCAGCCGGCAGACCGTCCCGATGGGCGTCATCTCGGTCATGCCCCAGGCGTGCACGACCTCGATGCCGTGCCGCTCCCGGTACGCGTCGATCATGCTCTGCGGCGCCGCCGCACCGCCCACCAGCAGACCGCGGAGGGCCGAGAGATCGCGCGCCTTCGGCGCCCGGTCGAGCTCCTCCAGCACCGCCAGCCACACCGTGGGGACGCCCGCGGCGATCGTCACGCGCTCGTCGGCCATGAGCTGGAGCAGGTTCTTCGCGTCGAGGTGCGGCCCGGGGAAGACCAGCTTCGCGCCCACCAGCGCGGCCGTGAACGGCGTCCCCCACGCGTTGACGTGGAACATCGGCACGACCGGCAGGAGCGCGTCGTTCATCCCGATGCCGACGACGTCCGGCAGCGCCGACGCGAGCGAGTGGAGGACGAGCGCGCGGTGCGAGTAGAGGACGCCCTTCGGTCGCCCGGTCGTCCCCGACGAGTAGCAGAGGCCCGCCGCCTGGTTCTCCTCGATCCTCGGATAGTCGAACGTCGTGAGCTCGTCCGCGATGAGCTGCTCGTAGTCGAGCATCCCGGCGGGCGGCGGCTGGGCGTGCCCGAACACCACCACGTGCCGCGGCCGGATCTCGGCCCGGAAGCGCTCCAGGACGGGCAGCAGCACGTCGTCCACGAACAGCACCTGATCATCGGCGTGGTTGACGATGAACGCGAGGTCGGATGGATGCAGGCGCGGGTTCACGGTGTGGAGGACGCCCCCCATGGCCGGGATCGCGAAGTAGGCCTCGAGGTGCCGCGCGTGGTTCCAGGCGAGCGTGGCGACCCGGTCCCCCGGCTTCACTCCGAGCCGACGCAGCGCATTGGCGAGCTTGTGGATGCGGCGGTACAGGTCGGCCCAGGTCGTGCGGTGGACGCTCTCGTCGGGGAGGCGCCACACGACCTCCTGTTCGCGGTGCATCTGGCCGGCGCGCTCCAGCACGTGAGTGAGCGTGAGCGGGAAGTCCATCATCAGTCCGTCCATGGGAATCCTCCGGCGCAAAGGGCGTGTGCGATCTCACTACCACACCACGGTCGCGCCCCCTCTCCCCGCCCTGTCCCCCGGTGGGGGAGAGGGTCGATCGCTCGTCGGCTTCTCCTCCCTCGCCCCGCGAAGAGGGAGAGAGGCGGGGAGAGGGGCAGCGTGCCATGATGGCCTCATGTCGCTCATCGTGGTCGACGTCGAGGCCGACGGCCCGGTCCCGCCCATCTACTCGATGGTCTCGTTCGGCGCGGTGGTGGTCGAGCCCTCGCTCCAGCTGGCTTTCAAGGGCGAGGTCCGGCCCATCTCGGATCGGTTCGAGCCGGCGGCGCTGGCGATCTCCGGGGTGAGCCGGGAGGCGCACCTGCGGTTCGACGAGCCCGGTCCGGTCATGGAGCGGTTCGCCGCCTGGATCGAGGAGGTGTCGAAGGGGCGCCCTGTCTTCTGCTCGGACAACCTCGCCTTCGACTGGCAGTTCATCAACTACTACTTCCACGCCTACCTCGGCCGGAACCCATTCGGCTGGAGCGGCCGCCGCATCGGCGACCTTTACTGCGGCATGATGAAGGACGGCTACGCGACCTGGAAGCACCTCCGCCGCAGCGCCCACGACCACGACCCGGTGAACGACGCGCGCGCCAACGCCGGGGTGCTCCTGCAGCTCATCGAGATGGGCCTGAAGCTGCCGGCGCGGTGAGCAGATCGCGCAGGGCTCACAGCGGCGGGGGACAAGCCCCCGCCCTACCGCGTGGATGATCCCCGCTTACCGCGTGGGTGACTGCGCCGCCGCCAGGATCGCCTCGCGGGACGGGGCGCGGAGCGGGATCTGGCGCGGGTCGACGCGCGCCTCGGCCGCGCCGCAGACCGGGCAAGCAGGATCGCGCGCGGGCGTGAGCCACACGGCCTGATACGCCCCCTGCCCCGGTACCTCGGAGAACAGCTGCGGGTAGAACCAGTAGTCCTTCACCGTGGAGAGCGTGAGGTACGAGGTGCCCGCGGCGACCGCCTCCTCGCCGAAGGTCGCCAGCGCGGCCCTCCCATCCGCTGGCGAGAGCAGGGACAACGCCAGCTTCACCGCCGCGCTCGCGACGTGCTGGACGTCCGCCGCGAGCGCCACCTCGCCCTGAAGCCGACCGGTCCCATAGTCCACCTCGCGCGTGACGGCCCCGGCGGTGCGCTCCGCCTCGTGGCGCGTGCGCGTGGCGCATAGATAGCAGGCGGTCCGCTCCGGGACCGAGAGAATCACCTCGCCCCCGCGCGCCCCGGCGTACAACCCGATGAAGAGCGCCGGCCGGCCGCGGGCGTAGCCGAAGCGGTTGAGGGCGCGCTGGGCGGCGGGGTCGTCCGTCGCGGCCACCACGAGGTCCGCGCTCGCGACCATCCCTTCGAGCTCCTCCGGCGACAGGGCCTCGATCGCCACCGGGTGCTCCTCGCACCGGAGCGCGGGCGCGACGCGGTAGAGGCGCCGCGCGAGGGCCTCGACCTTGGGCGCCCCCACGTCGGCCGCCTCGTAGCAGGTGCGCGCCAGGTTCTCCGGCTCGACCGCCTCGGGATCCAGCAGCGCCAGCGCCCCCACGCCGGCCCGCACCAGCTGCTCGGCGACGTACGAGCCGACCGAGCCGCAGCCCGCGACGAGGACGCGCCGCTCGCGCAGCCCCGGCGGCACGAGCCCCTCGCCGCGCGCGAGGAGCCTCGCGGCGAGCGCCCCGCCGCGCGCGTCGGGGTCGCCGCCCGCGTAGCGCACCGTGAACCCCGCGCGGCGCGCGCGCGCCTCGTCCGTCGTGAGCGCGGGGCCGCCCGCGGGGCCGAACGCGCGCCGGAACGGGCCGGGAGGCGCGAGGTGGACCCGCACCGCCTGCGCCAGCCGCTCGCGCTCGGGCACCGCGAGCGACCAGGAGAGGTCGAGCTGCTCCGTCGTCCCGCCAGCGGCGGTGGCGAGGAGCAGGGGCGGCAGCGCGGGGTAATGGTCGGGCGCCACGACGAGGAGCTCCAGCCCCAGGAGCGCCAGCCGGCCCGCCACGACGAGCTCTTCGCCGAGGACGGTGAGGGACAGCTCCGGCGCGGCGCCCCCCATCTCCCGAGACAGCCGCTCCAGGTCGCCGAGGAGCGGCAGCGCGCGCACGGGGACCGGCGCGACGCGCGCGGGTCCGTCGCCGGCGCGCCACCCCGCGTGGAAGCTCACCTTGCTCCCGCCGAGCGGCAGCTCGTGCCGGGCGCCGGCGGCCGGGGCGCCCTCGCTCACGATGGGGGCGAGGTAGCTCGCGAGGTGCCCGTTGCGGCGCAGCCCCTCGGCCAGCTCCAGCGCATCCTGCGCCGAGGGCGCGTCGAAGCCGCGCGGGTGCGAGTGGGCGAGCCCCTTCAGCTCGAGCCCCTCGGCGCGCTCCACCTCCTTCACGCGCGCCGCCAGCGCCCGCGACGGCGCCCAGCTGCGGGCCGTCGACGCGCCTTCGGGATCGGGCAGGTACGACGTGACGAGCGGCCGGCCGGGCGGCCCGAGCAGCGCGCCGCCGCGCTCCGGCGGGTGCGCGGCGAGGTCGCCCTCGAGAGCGCGCAGCACCCAGTCGCCGACAGCGACCGCGATCACGGCGCCGCGAAGACGGCCTGGTGCACCTCGGAGAGCTGGCGCGCGCCTTCCGAGTCCACGTCGTCGCCCAGGAGCACGCGGCCGCTCGGATCGACGAACACCTGCCGCCGCCGCTCGCGCGGCTGCTCGTCGCCCCCGCGCCGGTTGTCGAGCATCACCGAGCGCAGCCGTTCGAGATCGAGCTGGGACATGGGAGCTGCCTCCTAGAAGGGGAATTCACCCTCGCGCCGGTAGATGCTGTAGCCGTTCGCCCAGACGACGCTCCGCGCGTAAGCCATCTCGAGGGTGGGCGCACCCCCGCCCGCCTCCTCGCCGAGGCAGATGCGACCGCCCGGGAACAGGTGGCAGGCGTGCGGGCGCTCCGGCTCCGTCGACGGCTCGAGGACCTTCACCTGGTAGGCGCTGCCGTCGAACCAGAGGAAGAGGCGAAACTCGTCGCCCAGCCGCGAGCGGACGGGGTAGACCCAGCCCCGCACGCCGTCGGCCTTCACGCGCTGCGTCCCGGCGGGGAGCTGCGCATCCACGACCGCCTGATCGCGGAGCGCGCGCGCGAAGCCGGACGCGACGACCTCCATCAGACATGCATGCGGCGCTCCGGCGCGGGGGCGCAGTGCCCGTCAGGGGTGGCTTGCGGGAGGGCGAGCTCGCCGACGTGGTAGAAGAGGCCATGATCGAGCGCATCGGCGTCTCGCTCGAGCAGGAATTGCTCGAACGCTTCGACGAGGTGATCGCGGAGAAGGGCTACCAGAACCGCTCGGAGGCGATCCGCGATCTCATCCGAGACGCGCTCGTCCAGCGCCAGTGGTCGCGCTCCGAGGGCGAGGAAGAGAAGGTCGCGGTGGTGACGCTCGTCTACGACCACGACGCCTCGAGCCTGGCGCAGAAGCTCGCGCACATCCAGCACGAGAATCACCGCGCCGTGGTCTCGGCCCTCCACGTCCACATGGACGAGCACAACTGCCTCGAGGTGCTCGTCCTGCGCGGCGGCACACGCGAGGTCCTCCGGATGGGCGAGGGGCTCGTGGCGACCAAGGGCGTCAAGTACGGCAAGCTCGTGCCCGCCACCACGGGGCAAGACCTGCGCTGAGCGGGTCGCGGTTCGCTGGCGCGGGAATCAGGCTCGCTCGTCGAGTCTGCGTCACGAAGAGCTCCTGGACGCCTTGCGCCCCAGGGCTCGCGCAGGGAGCGGCCGGTTCCTTGCCTGACCCCGGGTCTCGTTCGATAATGCCGACCCATCAGGTCTGATCGAATCGAGCAGCTCCGAGGGCCTGGATCCTCCGAGGGGAGCATGGCCGAGTCGCGCCACCGTGTGCTCATCATCGACGACGAGGAGCTGCTGATCCGCTCCTTCGCGCGAATCCTCGGTCGGGACCACGAGATCACGGCCCTCTCCTCGGCCGCGGAGGCGCTGCGCCGGGCGTCTTGCGGCGAGACGTGGGACGTCATCCTCTGCGACTTGCAGATGCCGGTCATCGACGGCGTCGAGTTCTTCGAGCGGCTCCACCGTACCCGTCCCGACCTGGCGGGGCGGGTGGCGTTCGTGACCGGGGGTGCGTTCACCCCGCGCGCGCAGTCGTTCCTCGAGCGTAACACTCGCCCGACCGCTCAGAAGCCAGTCGAGCCGGATGGCCTGCGCGCCCTCGTCCGGCAGATCGCCGTCGGCTGCGCTGCCGCCGCCGGATGTGCCTTCGCGAGGAGCTGACTCCCGGAGACGCCGTCTTTCGCCTGGGTCGAGGCGCACCTCGCGATCTTGACCCATTCTCGCGACCCTCCCCCAGCCAGCCGCAGGTCCGAGCCGCCCTCACTTGGCCGAGGCACTTGACCCCCGGTGGTGATGGGAGGACTTTCCGCGCCATGGGCAGGGGGAGAAATTCCCGAGGCGTGGACGGAGCATGTCCATGAATCCGCGGCCGGGGGGCGACGCGGAGAGAGGGCCCGGGGCGCCTGGGTTGACCCTCGCCGACCAGCTGCGCCGGCTGGCGCCGCGGGACCACGCCGCGCTCGTCTTCGACTCCGACGACGAGGCCGCCGGGGCGGTCGCGGCCTTCCTGCGGATCGGGCTCGAGCGCGGCGAGCGCTGCGTCCACCTCGCGGAAGCGGATACCGCCACCCGCATCCTCGCTCACCTCCGCGCCGCCGGCGTCGATGCCGGCGAGGCGCTCGCGTCAGGGCGGCTCGCGCTCGTCTCCGATCGCGACGATTACCTGCGCCCCGGCGCACTGCGGCCCGCCGAGGCGGAACCGCTCCTGGCACAGAAAGCGGAGCGAGCGGTGCGGGAGGGCGGCCGGGCGCTGCGCGTCAGCGCGTCCGCGCGCTGGTTGCTCGACGCGGGCCCCACCGTGGAGCAGCTGCTGGAATACGAGCAGATGCTGCAGCGCCTGTCCCGCGACCACCCCTTCGTGGCGCTGTGGCGCTACGACCGCCGCGACTTCACCCCCGCCGTCCTGCGGGCGCTACTCCGCGCGCACCCGGTGATCGTCTACCGCGGGGAGGTGCACCGCAACCACCTCTTCGCCCCTCCCCTCGCGGCAGGAGGCGATCCGAGCGAGGACCTCGCCCAGTTCCTCGAGACGCTCGCCGAGCGCGACCGGTCCGAGTCGTCGTTCACCGAGAGCGGCGAGCGGCTCCGGCTGGCGCTGGAGGGGGGCGCGCACGCGCTCTGGGACTGGGATCTCCCCGGCCAGTGCATCGCCGTGAACATGCGCTGGGCCGAGCTCCCCGGGCTCCCCCCGTCGGTCTGGTCCGTGTCCGTGACGGAGTGGGAGCAGCCCATTCACCCGGACGACCTGGCGGCGACGTGGGCGGCCATCCGCGACCACCTCGAGGGCCGCACGGCCTGGCTCGAGATCGCGTATCGCGTGAAGCAGCGCGGGGACGGCTGGCGCTGGCTGCGTATGCGCGGGAAGGTGGCCGGGCGCGACGCCGCCGGCACGCCCGTCCGCCTCGCCGGAACGATCACCGACGTCACCGAGGTTCGCATCGCGGCCGACCACGCGCTCGCCAGCGAGCGCTTCGCCGCCGTGGGGACGCTCGCCGCCGGCGTCGCGCACGAGATCAACAACCCGCTCGCCTGGATCACGACGAACCTCGGGTACGTGCAGGACCTGCTCGCGTCGCCCGCGAAGGGGAGCGCAGCCGACGCCGACTCCACGCGGCAGGTGCTCGAGGTCCTGGACGAGACGCGGCAGGGGGTGGCGCGCATCCGTGACACCGTCGACGCGCTGAGGGCGCTCGGCCGTCCCGTCGGCGCGGGCGCGCCCGTCCCGTGCGACGTCCGCGAAGAGATCCTGGCGGCGGTCGCGGTCGCGCGCCACGAGGTGGTGCACCGGGCGCGCCTCACGGTGGGCGTTCCCGAGGCGCTCCCGGCCGTCCTCTCTCACCCCGGCGCGCTGCGCAAGGTGTTCCTGCACCTCGTGCTGAACGCCGCGCAGGCGATCCCCGAAGGCCCGGTCTCGGAGCACGAGGTGAAGGTGACCGCGGCGGCGTCGGCGGGCTTCGTGACCGTCGAGGTGTCGGACACCGGCGTCGGGATGAGCCCGCACGTCAGCGCGCAGATGTTCGACCCGTTCTTCACGACCAAGGGACCCGGCCAGGGCATGGGGCTGGGGCTGTCGTTCGCGCGCGCGCAGGTGGAGGCGGCCCGCGGGCGGATCGAGGTCGCGAGCGAGCCGGGACGCGGCACGACGGTGAGGGTGATCCTGCCGGAGACCTCGCGGGAAGCGGGGACGGCGCTCCCCGGCGCCGCTCCGGCGTCAGGACGCCGCCGCGTGCTCGTCGTCGACGACGAGGACATCCTGGTGCGCGCCTACGGCCGGATCCTCGAGCGCGACCACGACGTCACCGCCCTCACGTCGGCGCCCGAGGCGCTGCGGCGCCTCGAGGCGGGAGAGTCCTGGGACGCCATCCTCTTCGACCTGCAGATGCCGGACGTCGACGGGGTGGAGCTTTTCGAGAAAATCGAGCTGTCGCGACCGGAGCTCGTCTCTCGCGTCGCGTTCATCACCGGTGGCGCGTTCACGCCGCGGGCGCTCTCTTTTCTGCAGCGGAACACGCGCCCCACCCTCGCCAAGCCCATCGACGCCGGCGCGCTCCGCGATCTGGTCGCGCAGCTGGCGCGCTGAGCCTTCCCCGGCGATCCGCCCGAGCCGCGCCAGCTCGCGCTGAGCGCTCGCCAGCTCTCGCGACAGCTCGCTCACCTCGGCGAGGAGGCACGGCGCGAGCACCTGCGCGACGGACGCGTCGCCCTGCGCGAGCCGCTGTTGCCATTCCTGAACCAGCTCGGGCGTGGCGCGCGGCATGGGGAGGACCTGCGCCGGGCTCGGGTTCTTCGGAGACCGCGAGCGCGAGCGCGACCGCGCCTTGCGCTTTCGACCTCGCTTCGCCACCGGCGAGGCGACCCTCGGTCCGGATGGATCGCGCCCCGAGGTCGAGCTCGAGGTCGGGGTGGCGGTCGCCCTTCGGCGGCGCCCCGCGTGTGCAGCGGCAACGGGAGGCGTCGCCGGCGCGGTCGGCGTCGATGTCGAGGTCGTCGCGGTCGTCGCCGACGCGCTCCTCGCCATCTCGGGCCGGGCCGGCGCCGGTGCCTGCGCGATGGGGATCGCCGGCGCGCTCGTGGAGAGCCGCCCCACGGCGCCGCACGCGCAGCGCAGCAGGAGGCCGGCCAGATCGCCGTCGTGGATGCCGTCGCAGAGGACGCGCTCGCAGGCGGCGCAGACGTACGTGAGCGAGCCGCCTCCGACGAACAGCGGCCCGCCGACCGGACGCGGCGCAGCTGGGAGGGCATCGGGACACGGCCCGTCGACCGGCTGGAGCCGCCGGACACGTCGCGAGGTACTGGGCAGCGGGCTTCGTGGCACGGCCCACTCCGGCGCGACGGCGCGCCCGAGCGCGGCGTCACCCCAACAGACGGGGTCCGGCCAATGTGGGACTGCCACCCTGTCATCGTACCTTGCCGCAGCGATATCACCAACCCTGCAGTGGGACGGGTGCGCACCGGTCCGGCGGGCGTCCGCGGTGCGGCGCCGGTGTCACCCCCGATTCAGGCACGCCGCTGGAGCGTTCGGTCCATCGCGCGTAGCTTCTGGCCATGGACACGCTCGTGCCGGGTACGACCTGGGCAGACCGGGTGAAGCCCCGCGCCCAACCGAGCGTCCAGGATCTGCTGCGCTTCGGTCTCTGGATGGGCGTGGTCGGTTTTGGCGGCGGGCTCTCCGTGGTGGCGACCGTGCGCGACGGCGCGGTGCACCGGCGCGGCTGGGTCACGGAGCGGGAGTTCGACAACACGGCCACGGTCGCCCAGATGCTGCCGGGGGGCGCCGCCGCCAACGCGCTGGCGCTGCTCGGCCTGCGCTTCTTCGGCGCGGGTGGCGCCCTGGCCGCATACGCCGCGTTCATCCTGCCCGGGTTCGTCGCGACCGTGACGTTGGCCGTGCTCTACGGAAGCGTGAGCGGCTCGGCGCCCCTCGCGGCGCTGTTCTCCGGGTTCAGCGCGGCGGTGGTCGGAATCGTCGGCGCGATCACGCTGCAGATGGTCAACTCCAGCGTGGGGCGCTTCTGGCAGATGGGCATCGCCGCCATGGCGCTCGCCATGAGTCTCGCGGGCGGGGCGTCCTCGGGCGAGATCGCCTTGGTCGGGATCGGGGCGGGGCTCGTGCTCGATCTCGGCACGAAGCGCGCGCGCCTGGCGCGCTCGCGCCGCGGCGGCGGCCGCGGGCGCGAGGTCGCGCTGCCCGACGAGGGCGAGCCGTTCCCGCCGCCGGATCGCGGCACCCTGCAGGCGGTCGTCGCGCCTGCGCTCGCGGCCGCGCTGCTCTCGGCCTTGGCGGGCGGAACGCTCCTGTCTCTCGCGCTGCTCTTCCTGCGCACCGGCCTCGGAGCCTACGGCGGCGGTTTCGCCATCGTGCCGCACCTCAAGGCGACCCTGGTCGGGTCCGGCGCGCTCACCGAGCGGGAGTTCGCCGATGCGGTCGCGATCGGCAAGATCACGCCCGGCCCGGTCCTGCTCGTCGCCACCTTCATCGGGTACGTGAAGAGCGGGATCGCGGGGGCGATCGTCTCGACCGCGGCCATCTTCGCCGCGCCGCTCGTCCTCACCGTCGCGCTCGGCCGCTGGCTCGCGCGCTACCGCTCGCGGCGCATGGTGCGCGCCGCGCTGCGCGGACTCACCCCTGCCGTGGTGGGGACGATCGCCGCGGCGGCCATCACGCTGGCGAGCGGTCTGAGCGGACCGCGCGAGATCGCCATCGCCGCGGCGGTGGGGCTCACCCTCACGCGTTTCCGGGTGAACCCGACGCTCATGCTGGCGCTGGGTGGCGTCGCGAACCTGCTCGCGAGCGGGGTGCTGCGCGGCGTGGTGCGCTGATCGCCCCACCAGGGCCGTGAACCGGATGCTGCGTGGTGCGACTCTCACCCCCGCACGACGCGCGATCAGCGTCGCGGAGGTGACATGCCCGGTTTCACGCTGCAGAAGAAGACGGAACTCCGCTTCGAGGACGTGCTGGCGCGTCTGCCCGAGCTGCTCAAGGCGGAGGGCTTCGGCGTCCTGACCCAGATCGACGTGAAGGAGACGTTGAAGCAGAAGATCGGCGTCGACTTCCGGCGGTATCGGATCCTCGGCGCCTGCAACCCGCGCTTCGCACACCAGGCGCTCTCGGCCGACCTCGAGGTCGGCGCGATGCTGCCGTGCAACGTGGTCGTGTACGAGGGCGACGATGGGAAAGCGGTCGTGATGGCAATCGACCCGATGCAGACCATGGCGGCCGCCAACCCGCAGGTGCGTGCCGTGGCGGAGCAGGTGAGGGAGCGACTCGAGCGCGTGGTGGCGCGCGTGACATGAGATCCTGTGAAGAAATCCTCTCACCCGCCTTCCACGTCGAGACCGCCGTGGCGGGCTGAGCTGGCGCGACGGCGGCCACAGCGCGAAAGAGCCCGCCCACGCCGAGGGAGATCCTATGCGCAAGATCGCCGTCGCTGGCCTGGTCCTCTTCGTCGCATGCGCCGCCCACCGGGCTGGCGCACCGTCCACCCCGCCCTCCTACGGGGCCGCCGCCCCGGGCGGCGCCGCGGCCCGGCTCGCCACCTTCTTCGGCGCGACGCAGGGTGAACGCACGGTGATGGCCTCCGAGGCGAAGGCGAGCCTCGCCGAGGGGAAGTACTTCATCCTCGACGTGCGTCCTGCCAAGGACTACGCGCAGGGCCACATCCCGGGGGCGCTGAACATCCCAGTCGACCGGCTCTTCGCGGCGGATTCGCTGGCCCTGCTCCCGCCGCCCGGCGGCAAGCCCATCCTGCTCGTCTGCCGCACCGGCCACACCGCCTCGATGGCGCTGGGAGGGCTGGTCGCGCTCGGCTACGAGCCATGGGTGCTACGCTGGTCGATGCTCGCCTGGAACGCGCGCAGCGAGGTCAGGATCGCCTCGCCCCACGAGGCGCCCCAGCCACTCGTCGGCCTGGGCGGCCCGCTCGAGCGGTGACGGCCCGCTCGAGCGCCGGGGCGGCTTCGAGGACGTGCTGGCGCGCTTGCCCGAGCTGCTCAAGGCGAAGGGCTTCGGCGTCCTGACCCAGATCGACGTGAAGGGGACGTTGAAGCAGAAGCTCGGCGTCGACTTCCGACGGTATCGGATCCTCGGCGCCCGCAACCCCC
>DATLJU010000232.1:0-3376 GCA_035538735.1 Anaeromyxobacteraceae bacterium
GTTCACCTTGATGAGCGGCTTGTCTCGACGCGAGGAGCGCCGGTGGAGCTCGCGCGCCACGAGCTCCTTGCCGGTGCCGCTCTCGCCGGTGATGAGCACGGTCGACGGCGAATCGGCCACCTTGGAGACGATCTCGTACACATGGCGCATCGCCTGGGAGGCGCCCACGAGCGGCGCGGCGGCGGAGTGCACGTTCTGGCGCTCGAGCTCGTGGGCGCGCGCCGCCTTGGCGATGACCTTCTTGAGCTCCTCCTGCTCGAACGGCTTCGTGATGTAGTCGAAGGCGCCCGCCTTGAGGGCCTGGACGGCGCTGTCGACCGTGCCGTGCGCGGTGATCATGATGATCGGCACGTCCGGGAACTCCGCCTGCGCTCGCTCCAGCAGGGTGAGCCCGCTCATCCGCGGCATGACGAGGTCGGTCACCACGACGTGGACGGGCGTCTTCTGCAGGACCGCCAGCGCCTGCTCGCCGTCGGCGGCGGTCGTGACCTCGTACCCCTCTCGCTTCAGCATGGCCGCCAGGACGCGACGGATGTTGAGCTCGTCGTCGACGATGAGGACGTGGGGCACGGGGCGTGATTACCACGGGGGCGCGCGAAATGCAGCGTCGCGGCGGAATCAGACGGGTGGCTTGGGGACGGGACGGCGGCGCCGCCGACGCCGCTGGACGCGCGGCCGCTCCGGGGCGGGGGCCGAGGGCGGCTCGGTCCGCTCGGGCTTCCCCTCCCACAGGGCCGGCAGCGCGATGACGAACTCGGCGCCGTCTCCCGGCGCCGAGCGCACGCCGATGGTCCCACCGTGCGTCTTCACGATGCGCTGACAGATGGCGAGGCCCAGCCCCGTGCCCTTCTCCTTCGTCGTGTAGAAGGGCACGAAGATGTGGTCGCGCGCGTCTTCGGGGATGCCGGGGCCGGTGTCGTGGAAGTGGATCTCGACGAGGTCGCTCCGCCGCGGGGTGTCCCGCCACAGCGCCACCTCGTCGCGCGCGAGGCGCGTCGAGATGTGCAGCTCGCCCCCGTGCGGCATCGCCTGGACCGCGTTGAGGGCCAGGTTGAGGAAGACCTGCCGCAGCTGCTCGGGATCACAGGACACGCGCGGCAGCTCGGGCGCCAGCTCGACGGTGAGCTTCACCGCGGGTGGCAGGTCGGCCTGAAGCAGCGCTATCGTGCGGCTCACCACCTCGTTCACGTCGCCCGGCGCGAGCGAGGCGCGTACCGGCCGCGAGTAGTCGAGGAACTGGGTGACGACGCCGTTCAGACGCCTCACCTCGTCGGCGATGATGCCGAGGAACTCGCCCGCGCCCTCCGGGACGGAGTCGCCCGGCCGCGGCGCCCCCTGCGGAAGGAGCAGCTGGATCGCCCCCTGGATCGCGGCGAGCGGATTCCGGATCTCGTGCGCCAGTCCGGCTGCCATCTCGCCCAGCGCCGCCAGCCGGTCGCGCTCCTTCATCTGCTGGTAGAGCTTCGAGTTCTCGATGACGAGGGCGGCTCGATCCGCCACCTCGATGAGGGCGGCGATCTCGTTCGAGGCGAAGGCCTCCGGCACCCGCTCGTCCCAGCAGGCCAGGAACCCGACCACCCGGTCGCTGGCGGTGAGAGGCATGGCGATGCCGGCGCGCATGGTCGCCATCGCGCCCTTGGCGTCGCCGAGCCGCTTCAGCTCCTCGGCGACCGCGGCGGGCGCGCCGCGTCCCTCCACGTCGGACGGCCCCGGCGGCAGATAGGCGCGCAGCTCCGCGATGCGCCGGTCGATGTTCTCGAGCAGGATCGCCTTCTGCCCGCTCCCCGCCGCGCCGAGCAGCGCCCGCGCCACGGCCGGCTCGAGGAACGGCGCCGGCGGTGGCCCGCGGCTGTCGAGGAGGCGGTAGCCGGGGCGATCCTCGGCGAAGAGCCAGAGCGAGGCGTGGGTCACGCGGCGCGTCTCGGCCAGCCCATCGAGCAGCACGGTCGCGAGGCGTGGCGGGTCGATGATGGTGGCGATCCGATCGCGCAGCTGCTCGAGGTTGCGCACGAGCTCGTACCGCTCGCGGAAGAGCGTCACCACGACCCACTCCTCGACCTTCTCCCGCAGCGGCTCGAAGAGCGACAGGATCACGAACGAGGCGACGAGCGTGTTGAAGTAGAAGAGCTCGGGACGGTTTCCGACCCAGGAGACGAGGCCGCCGTAGATCGCCACCAGCACCAGGCCGAGCGCGGTGACCACCACGATCTTCCCGAGGAACTCGTGGAGGTCGAGCAGCCGGTGTCGCAGCAGCGTCTGCGACAGGAAGAACATGAAGACGGTGAGGGTGATCGCGCCGAGCCCCTCGAAGGGGTAGGGCGCGCCGAAGCGCGGCAGGATGTCGAGCGTGGAGAGGGCCACCGCCACGCAGGCGCCGATGAACAGGTACAGCAGCCGCGCCCGCTCCACCCGCGTCGGCGCGCCGTGGAGCCGGTTCCACAGGACGGTCAGCACCGCGAACATCCCGCTCACGACGTAGAGCGTCACCGCCAGCTTCGCGATGGCGACGTGGACGAGCGGCGACAGCGCCACCACGAGCCCCGACAGCGAGCCTGCCAGCATCGCGTTCCGGGCGCGCCGCGCGGGGCGGCGGGCGATGCCCAGGAACTCGAGGAAGAAGGCGAGCGCGCTCGTCGGGAGCAGCGCTCCCATGACGACCGCCAGCCGCTCCCACCCGTGGTAGGCGATCTCCGCGCCGGGCCAGCGGTGGAAGAAGTCGGCGAGCGAGTAGAACCCCAGGTTCGCGGAGAAGAGCGCGAACAGCGTGAAGACGCGCGGGCGGTTGTCGCGCAACAGCGCCGCGCCGGCGAGCGCCAGCGTGACGATGGCGGCGAGGAGCGTCGCCTGGGTGCGGATGTCCACTGCCGGGATCCTAACCGCGATCGGGGGAGCTGTGCGATGCGCGAAATGCCCAGGCCCTGCCGCGCGTTCCGAGTTCGCCCCGGTCCGCGGCCGGGAGGCCGGGGGCACCCTTGACCCCCGGGAGATCCCGGCGCACCGTGCCCGACCGATGACGATGCTCATCCTCAGCGTGCTGCTCGCCGCGGCCACGACCGCGACGCCGACCGCGGCCGCGACCTCGACCGCGATCTCGACGCCGACCGCGACGCCGACTGCGACCGCGACGTCGACTGCGGCACCGGCCTCGACCGCGATCCAGAACGCGACCGCGACGACCACGTCGACGAAACGGGCTCCGA
Organism: Anaeromyxobacteraceae bacterium; assembly: GCA_035538735.1. GTDB lineage: Bacteria > Myxococcota > Myxococcia > Myxococcales > Anaeromyxobacteraceae > Anaeromyxobacter_A. Next base: position 3,201 of record DATLJU010000232.1, read on the forward strand.
CCGCGGTCGCCGCGCCGCCCTTGTTCACCGAGGCCGACGTCGCGCCGCTCTTCGCGACCGGGCCGCTCGCGATGGCGCGCGCCGACCTCGAGGCGGGGCGTCACGAGGCTGCGGCGAAGGGGTTCGAGCGCGCCAGCGAGCCGGAGGCGCGCTACCTGCGGGCGGTCGCGCTCGTC
>DATLJU010000233.1:0-3006 GCA_035538735.1 Anaeromyxobacteraceae bacterium
GGAGAAGATCGCCAGCTCGTGCCCGGCGGCCGGGACGAGCGGCGTGCCGTGGCCGACGTTCCCCGGGCGCGTGCCGAGGCTCGGGTTCCCGATCGGCTCGCCCGTCGCCCGCGCGGACGCGACGACCCTCGCGATCGCGACGGCGGCGACCGCGAGCGCGCCGAGGAGCAGCGCCGCCTTCACGGGTGCGCCCTCCCGGCCTGCGCGGCCGACTCGAAGAGCGTCGCGTACTGCCCGTAGCCCTCGGCCGCGAGCCGCTCGACCGGGACGAAGCGCAGGGCGGCGGAGTTCATGCAGTAGCGCAACCGGGTCGGCGGCGGCCCGTCGTCGAAGACGTGGCCGAGGTGCGAGTCCGCGAGGCGAGAGCGGACCTCGGTGCGCGCGAACAGCAGGAGATGGTCGGTGCGCGTCGTGACCGCGGATGGATCGAGCGGTCGCGTGAAGCTCGGCCAGCCTGTCCCCGAGTCGAACTTGTCGAGCGAGCTGAAGAGCGGCTCGCCCGAGACGACGTCCACGTAGATGCCGGCGCGGTGCTCGTCCCAGTAGGCGTTGTGGAACGGCGGCTCGGTGCCCTCGTGCTGGGTGACCTGGTACTGCTCCGGCGTGAGCCGCTTGCGCAGCTCTGCGTCGGACGGTTTCTGGAACGACCGCATCGTCGTCTCCTGCGCGCCTTCCGGGCGCGGGCCCGACTGCACGTCCGCGGCCTTCGCGTTCGCCGCGCACGCCAGGCCCGCCGCGGCGATCCACGCGCCCGGCAGCCATCTCCTGCTCATGATCGACTCCCTCGTCCTCGGGGACCGATCTGTCGCTCGGAGGTGCCGGGCGCCACGCTCGTTCGCGGCGTCGCTCATCTCGGCGGACGCGCCCCACCGCGTTCCGGGTTCCCCTCGTCCCCGCCGTCCCTAGGTTTGCGCGCGCGGGACATCCGCGATGGAGGAACCCATGGCTCGGAGCCAGAAGGCGGTCGTTCACAAGCCCGGTGAGGGGAAGGCGTTCTGGATGCTCGGCGGGCTGTACGAGGTCCTGATGTCGAGCAACGAGACGAACGGCGCTGCGACGATCATGCAGATGACGATGCCGGCGGGGATGGGGCCGCCGGCGCACATCCACCACGGCGTGACCGAGACCGTGTACGTCGTCGAAGGCACGATCACGTACCACGTCGACGGCCAGCGGCTCGAGGGCGGGCCCGGGACGCTGTTCCGCGTGCCCGCCGACATCCCCGAGCGGTTCGAGCCGAAGACGCGGGCGCGCGTCATCGTTACGTATGAACCGGGTGGAATGGAGAAGTTCTTCGCGGAGGCCGGCGAGCCAGCGCAGCGGCGCGAGGTTCCGCCTGCGCCCAAGTCCCAGCCGGACGTCGCGAGGCTGAAGAAGATCGGCCAGCAGTACGGGCTGGAGATCCAGACGCCTTCCGGCGCCTGAGGCGCGTCGCGGCGGGGTGGTCGCGCGGGCGCACGCCGAGGTCTGAGCCGGCCCGGGGACTATGCGCGCCCGTCACGCGTGGCTGGCGCGCACACAGGGCGGGCGCGAAACCGCCGTCGTTCTAAGCGCCGGGCGGTGGCACGCCCAATGCTCCACCCAGTATGGGTGAGCGCCATGACCAAGCTCGTCGCGATTCTGTTGGTGTCCGGGACCCTGATGGTCCTCCCTGCGGCGGCGCCCGCGCAGGACGAGACCTGGGTCGAAACTCCTGGCGGGTCCTCAGAGGCCCCGTCCACCCAGGCGCCGTCCGAGCAGCCGCCCGCGCCGCCGTCCCAGATGCCTGCCCCGCCGGCGCAGCAGCCGCAGCCGCAGGCGCAGGCGCAGGTGCCGAGCACGGCCGGGCAATGGGTCTACACGCAGCAGTACGGCTGGATCTGGATGCCGTACTCGGACAGCTACGTCTACTCGCCGCCGACCGGCTACGGCGAGCCCTATGCGTACGTGTACTACCCGACGTACGGCTGGCTGTGGGTGGCCGCGCCGTGGGTCTGGGGTTACGGGCCGTGGCCGTACTTCGGCGTCTACGGCGCCGTGAGCTTCGGGTGGTACGGCGCCGGATGGTGGCGTTACCCGTATCACTACCATTACGCGCCGTACTACGGCGGCTACTACGGCGGTCGCTACGGTGGTGGGGTCCCCTCGTATCGTCCGCCGGGCGGCACCTTCCCGCGGCCGGGGCCGGCGTACCACCCGGGCGGCCCGGGCTGGGGCGCGAGGCCGGGCGTCCCCGCGTACCACTCCGCGCCGCTGGCGCGCTACGGCGGTGCCGCGCCGTTCATGGGTGGCGTCCGCGGCGGCTCCTTCGGAGGCGCTCATCCCGGTGGCATGTCGCACGGCGGCGGCTTCGGCGGCCACACCGGCGGCTTCGGTGGCCACGCCGGCGGTCGGGGCGGCGGCGGGCACGGCGGCCACGGCCGCTAGCGCGACCGGCTATCAGCGCGCGTTCATCTGCTGGAAGCGCCGGTCCAGCTCGGCCCTGGACGCCGTGAGCGCTTCCGCGGTGAACCCATAGCCGATCTCGGGCACGTCGCCCTCGAGCCCCTTCATCGCCGCCTTCGCCGCGCTGTAGTCGGGCATGCGCGCGGCGGGCACGAAGCCGAGCCCCGAGGAGACGTTGACGATCGCGGCCTGATCCTTGCCGGCCAGGCGGGGGACGAAGAGGCCGGAGAGCACGATCGGCGCCTCGAGGTTGATCCGGAGCTCGCTCTCGCCGGCGAGGTAGGGCGGCGGCTCCCTGAGTGAAGTCGACGTCCCGCTGGATCCCGGCGTCGTTCACGAGGACGTTCAGGTGCGGGAGCTCGCCGCCCGCCCATTCGGCGAGCGCCCGGCACCCAGCGCCGACCGATCGCAGTCGTGGAACCAGGACGCGAGGTCGCTCGAGGCGGCGAACACCCCGCGTGAGCTCCGCCGCAGACCCTGTCGGATCTGCTCCGGGCCGCGTGCGGGGTGAACCGTCGGGGGCGGCCGCGACGCGGGGCGCGTCGGCGCGTCCGCGACGGACGAAGGTCCGATACACGCACC
>DATLJU010000234.1:0-5597 GCA_035538735.1 Anaeromyxobacteraceae bacterium
TAGAGCGTCCAGTGGCCGTGCTCGTCGGTGCCGACCAGCGCGGCCATGCACGCCTCGGAGTCGAAGCGCGGCACGCAGAGCCAGTCGATCGAGCCGTCGCGCGAGACGAGCGCGGAGCCGTGCTGGTCACCGATGAATCCGTAATCTTCGATGAGCGAAGCCATACCCCGAGCTCGCTGAATCAGACGCGCACACGACCTGCGCGGACGTTTACTCCGGCCGGACTGAGAACCACTCCCGTAAGAGCTGCTCGACCGGCACCGCGTCGGCTCGCTCGCCCGTCGCGTCCGCCCGCCCCCAGCGGCCGAGCACTCCCTTGACCTCGAGCCGCCGAATTCCGCGCGGCAGCACCGGATCGACCACGAGTTGGTCGCTCGGCTCGAGCCCGAGCAGCGTCCGGATGGCGAGCAGGGGTGCCCCCGCTGCCCACGCCTGCGGGCTCGAGGCGGTGGGGTACTCCACCGGGAACCCGGTCTCCGAGCGCGGATAGCCCGCGAACACCTCGGGCAGCCGGTAGTGGAAGAAGAGGGACGCCCCGAGGAGCGCGCCGCAGACCGTCGCCGCCTCCTCGCGCCGGCCGCAGCGGGCAAGCCCCGCCGCGATGATCGAGGTGTCGTGCGGCCAGACCGTGCCGTCGTGGTACTCGATGGGATTGTAGCCGCCCTCGCCCTCGGCCATCGTCCGGATCCCCCAGCCGGAGAAGAGCTTCGGGCCCGTGAGGTGGCGGACGACGGGCTCGATCTTGTCGTCGTCCACGATCCCGCTCCAGAGCAGGTGGCCGGGGTTCGACGTGATGCTGTCCACCTGCCGCTTGTGGCCATCGAGCGCGACGGCGAAGTAGTCGCGGGACGGCATCCAGAAGTCCTGGTTGAAGCGGCGCTTCAGCTCGGCTGCCTCGGCGGTGAGCCGCTCCGCCAGCGCCTCGTCGCCCCAGAACGTCCGCGCGAGGCGGGCGGCGCGCACCTTCCCGTCGTACACGTAGCCCTGGATCTCGCAGGTGGCGCGCGGCGAGGGCGCGACGGTGCCGTCCCGGAACAGGATCGAGTTCCAGGAGTCCTTCCAGCACTGGTTCTCGAGCCCCGTCTCCTGGGCGCGCTGGTACTCGACGTAGCCGTCGCCGTCGCGGTCGCCGTGGTGGTCGATCCAGTCCAGCGCGGCGCGAGCCGGAGCCTCCAGGCTCCGCACCAGCTCTCCGTCGCCCGTCCACCGCTCGTACTCGTCGAGCAGAACGAGAAAGAGCGGCGTGGTGTCGGCCGCCCCGTAGTAGGGCGACTGCGGGCGCTCGTGGAACAGGGTCAGCTCGCCGACGCGCAACTCGTGCAGGATCTTCCCCGGTTCCTCGTCGCGGAACCCGTCCACGACCTTGCCCTGCATGGCTGCGAGCACCTGCAGGCTGGTGCGGGCGAGCTCCGGGAGGAAGGGGAGGGCCTGGTAGCTGGTGAGCAGGCTGTCCCGGCCGAAGAGGGCCATGAACCACGGGAGGCCGGCGGCCGGGAGCGGCGTGCCCTTCGGGACGGGGACCGCGGAGTGCTCGGCCCCCTCGGCCGGGAAGAAGCGGAGGGCCGCCAGATCGATGATGCTCCGGCGGTACGTGTTCATCACCACCGGAGGATCGGCGGAGACGCGGGGAGCCTCCTCCAGCCACTTCTGGAACCCCGTGCGCATGTCTCGCTGCTCGGAGCCCCGCGGCCTCGGCGGGCGCGCCTCGCCGCCCACCACCGGGCGGAGCTCCACCTTCGCCTCCCAGCTCCCCTTCGGCTCGATACGCGCCCGGAAGCGGAGCCCCCCGTCGAAGAGCTCGGCTCCATCGGCGGAGATCCGGGTCTCGCGCACGAACGCCTCGCGACGGTAGCCGAGCACGAGCTCGCCTCCATCGACCCGGCGGTAGCGCTCGCCCTTCTTCGGGAGCTGGTCCTTCACCTCGAACAGGTCGGCGAAGTCGGCGTCGGCCCGCAGCTCGAGGACGAGATCGAGCGGCTTCGCGTGGTGGTTCTGCACCTCCACCTTCTCGACCAGCTCGGCTCCCACCCATCGCCGCCGGATCACCGAGACGTACGGGTTCTCGTAGATGGTGCCGGTCGCCGGGGCGAGGAAGAACTGGGCGAAGTAGTACTCGGTGGTGTCGGTGGAGAGGACGGCGGGAGCGACCCCGTTCACGGTGAGGAGCCATCGCGACAGGTGGCGCGTGTCCTTGAAGAAGAAGCCCTGCGCCTGGTCGGGGCGGGCGTCGATGTCACCGCGCGGATCGGAGACGACGAAGGTGGAGCCGTCCAGGATGGCGATGGTGGGCTCGGGCATTTCTCGGCCTCCCGTCTGCGCCTGCAGCGTCTTACATGTGCATGCCCTCCACAGCGAACGCGTGCCGCCCCCACGCGGGCATGTCGAGGTAGAGCCCCTTCGACGAGAGCTCGCCCGCGTCCCGCTGGTAGCGGACGTCGCCGAGCAGGTCCCGCAGCACGACCCCGCCCCCCAGGTCACCCAAGGGGAAGCGCACCCAGCACTGAGCCTGCGACCCCCCGTAGTTCGCCACGGCGAGGAGGCGCCCGCCGCGCGCGCCCTCCCACGCCATCACCACGAACTGCCTCCACGTCGGGTTCTCGGCCCACGCCGCGTGGCACTCGCAGAGTTGCCAGCGCCCGTCGTGCGCCTCGTCGCGCCGCAGCGCGGCGAGCAGCCGCTCGTAGAACGCCCTCAGCTCGCGGTCCGGCGGCTCGTCCGGGCGGCGGCCGAGGTGCATCGACACGTGCACCTTGCGGCCCTCGAGCTGCCCCTCGTGGAAGAAGCGGAGACCCGGGGCGAGGAACGCGATCACCGCCGCCGCCCGCTCCTGCTCTGGCCCGAACACCGCGGCGGCTCGAGGCTCGTCGTGATTCTCCAGGAAGCGGGCCGAGCGCTCCTGGAAATCGGGAGTAGCCCACAGGTGCTCGCGAACCGGGGTCGCGTCGCCGGCGTGGAGCCGGTCGTAGAGCCGCTTGTCATACGTGAAGTCGAACCCTTGCTGCTGGAGCGTCCACTCGAGGTCCCAGTACACCTCCGCCATGAACAGGAAGCCGGGGAGCACGGCGCGAACGCGGCCGATCGCCTCCGGCCAGAACGAGGACTGAACGGGCGCGGACCGGTCGCGCGGAATGGCGCGGTCACCCCATGTGCGCCGGAACACGTCCGGCAGCACCAGCATCGCCATGTCGCAGCGCACGCCGTCGCACCGGGTCGCGACGCGCAGCAGCTCGCGCGCCATGGCCTCGCGGAGGCCGGGGTGCAGGTAGTTGAGCTGCACGGTGTCGGGCCAGCCGGGGAAGTATGGGTCGCGCCCATGAGCGAGGATGCGTCTGCCGTCCGGCGAGCGCCTCCAGTTCGCGGGCTCGCGGACGAGATCCTCCTCGCTTCCCTCGATGAAGTACTCGCGATGCGCCGCCACCCAGGGGTGATCCGGGCTCACGTGGTTCGGCACGAAGTCGAGGAGCAGCCTCTGTCCGCGCTGGGCGAGCCGCGTGCGCAGCCGCGCGAGCGCGGCTTCGCCGCCGTACTCCGCCGCGACGTCGTACGCCTGGATCGCAAACGGGGAACCGGTGATGTCCTCGTCGCGGAGGTCCGGCAGGTCTCGCGCGAAGGCCTCGCGCCAGTCGCGCCGGGCACGCGACACCGCCCGCGCCGCCGGGCCCGTCTTCCAGACCCCCAGGAACCAGACCCAATCGAACCCCAGCGCCGCGACGTCGTCGAGGAAGGCGTCCGGGACGTCGTCGAGCGTGGCCGGGCGACCGAGGGCGCGGCCGCGCTCCGAGAGCAGGATCCGCGTGTTGACCTGGTAGAGGAGCGGGCGCTGCCGCGCCGGGCGGATCCTCAACGAGAGCCCGTGCCGGTCTGCGGCGTGCCGGACGGCGACGTCTGCGCCTGGAACTCGCTCTTCGCGTCACCGTACGTGCGATGGGCCTGCTGCGCCCACCACTCCTGATCCTTCGCCTTCTGGTCCGCGGCCTGGTACTCCCCCTGAGCCTTCAGGACGCGCTGCTGGAGGCCGGCCATGTCGTACTTGACGGCCGCCTGCGAGTTGACGCCCCGCAGCGCCTCGAGCTTGGCGACCTCGAGCTTCGCCTCCTGGAGCGCCGTCTTCTTGTCGGCCGCCGCGACCGATGTCTGGCGAGCGTCGATCAGCTTCTTCGCGTAGTCGGAGCGCGCATCCGCCGCGCGCTGCTGCATGCCAGCCTGCTCGCTCAGCCTCCCCGCCAGCTCGATCTTCGACGGATCGCGGGTCTCGCCGGCGATCTGCGCCTTGGTCTTCGCCTGCTCCATCGCGGCCTTGGCGCTCTTCTGATCGGCTGCGGCGAGCTGGTCCTCCTGCTGCGCCTCCTTCAGCCGCAGCTGTGCCCGAGCCTGCTCGTCGTTGGCGCGGGCCACGCTCTGCCGCGCCTGATCCACCGGACCCATCTGGGCGGCCGGGACCTGGGCGAAGTCGGTCTCCGCTATGGTGCCCGCGCTTTGGCTTCCGCCGCTCGTCTTGCATCCGATCGCGAGCGCGATGGCCAACGTCATGATAGCAAACGCCACGCTCTGGAGCTGTCGCATGTCCCGTCCCCCTGCCGGCGAAGGTAGGGCGAGCGAAGCGCGCCGACGAGACTCCAGGTGAAGGTGGAGACGCTTCGCGGCTCTCCCGTGGGCCGTGCCGCCGGCGAACGCCTAGATCTGGGGACGGGCGATCGGACGGTCTTTCTGGTGCGACGGCGAGCCGCGGCCCGTGAGGTGAGGCGGGCTGCGCGCCCGAGCGCGACCCTCAGTACCGGTAGTGCTCCGGCTTGAACGGGCCGTTCGGCGCGACGCCGAGGTATTCGGCCTGCTTCTTCGTCAGCTTGCTGAGCCGGGCGCCGATCTGGTCGAGGTGCAGCCGCGCCACCTTCTCGTCGAGGTGCTTCGGCAGCACGTACACCTTCCGCTCGTAGCTCGCGCCGCGCGTGGCGAGCTCGATCTGGGCGAGCGTCTGGTTGGTGAAGCTGTTCGACATGACGAAGCTCGGGTGGCCCGTCGCGCAACCCAGGTTGAGCAGGCGGCCCTCGGCCAGGATGAGGACCCGGTGGCCGTCGGGGAACTTCCAGGCGTCGTACTGGGGCTTGATGTTCACCCGCTCGATACCGGGCACCTTCTTCAGGCCGGCCATGTCGATCTCGTTGTCGAAGTGGCCGATGTTCCCGACGATGGCGCAGTCCTTGATCTTCTTCATGTGCTCGACGGTGATGACGTCGAGGTTGCCGGTGGCGGTGACGAAGACGTCGGCGGTCTTCACCACGTCGTCCAGCCGCACCACCTGGTACCCCTCCATCGCCGCCTGCAGCGCGTTGATGGGGTCGATCTCGGTCACCACCACCCGCGCGCCCTGGCCGCGCAGCGACTGGGCGCAGCCCTTGCCCACGTCCCCGTAGCCGCACACGACGCAGAGCTTCCCGCCGAGCATGACGTCGGTCGCACGCATGAGGCCGTCGACGAGCGAGTGGCGGCAGCCGTAGAGGTTGTCGAACTTCGACTTCGTCACCGAGTCGTTGACGTTGATGGCCGGGAAGAGGAGCGTTCCCGCCTTCTGCATCTCGTAGAGGCGGTGCACCCCGGTG
>DATLJU010000235.1:0-10774 GCA_035538735.1 Anaeromyxobacteraceae bacterium
CGCCGTGAACGAGCTTCCGTCGTCGAACGTGCAGGTGAGCGTCCCGTTGCCCGAACCTTTCCCGTTCGTCGCCTCGAAATCCCCCGACGACTCGTAGACGCCAACCTCCTTCGGCAGGAAACAGAGCCCGTGCCGCTTGAACGTCGCCTTCACGTGCCCGTCCACGTCACCGGCGGGCTTTGCGTCGAATGAGGTGTAGTAGCCCACGACCCGAAACCTCATATCCGTTGCGCTGGCACCGAACGGCGCGAGGAGAGATGCAAACGCACCCACGGCGAGCATCGACTGCAAGGTCTTACGCATCATGCGAGCCTCCGAGAGTCGCCCCTGCGAATCAGTAGCGGATGCCGGACGCCGTTCGGTCGAGCACGGGTGAAGCTGAGCAGGGGTACTGCGACCCGCGGTGTATGCTCTGGGACCACGGCCCGGTCGCAACCAAATCGGAGTCACCCGGACGCACGCGCTGAGGGGACGCCGGGCACCGCGAGCTGCGAGCGTCAGGTGGGCGAGCGGAAGGTGTGCAACCAGATCGCGCAGGCCCTTGTAGCTCGTTGCCTAGCGGCCCGTACGCATGGGCTCGGAGAAGCCGAACCACAAGCAGAAGGGCGGTCCCGATTTCTCGGAACCGCCCTTCGATACTGGTGCTTCGAATTGGTGGAGCTGATCGGGATCGAACCGACGACCTCTAGAGTGCGATTGCGTACCCGTATGGGCTCACGGCGATTCAGACGGGATCCACGGCTTCTAAAAAGTGGGGTCGAACTACCAGAAATCCACGCCGAAGTAGTGAGCTCGCCAGCGAATGCCGTTCTCGTGCTCAAGCCCGATGATCTGGCCGCCGAGCGCAGCGCTTACGAACAGCACGTCGTCGTTCAGACGTTGCGCGCGCCATGACCGGCGGTCACCACAGGCCGGCGCCCGCCTCGACGATGAACCTGAAGTTGCCGAGATTGTCGAACCCGGTCTTCCTCACGCCCAGACGGATCCCGGCGAATTCGTACCCGGCGCCCAGGATCCGCCAGGGCCAATCCACGCGAAGCCTGAACTTGTAGCCGGCCTCGGTGCCGAAGCCCGAGGTGAACGAGTCCGAAGAGCTCGGCCTCTCGTGCGTGTATCCCAGAGCGAAATAGGGACTGCTGAACTGTGTCGCCGTGCGCGTGAAGAGCGCGTCGATCGCGAAGCTGTAGTTGCTCAGGTTGAGGTTGAACTTGGGGACCACGTAGAACTCGGTGGCATCGAAGCCGGCGAAGGTGAGGGCGAAGCCCGGTCCTCGGTCGTAGCGGAAGGCGACCTTGGGGAGAAATCCCTGAGGGCCGACGAGCTCTCTGCTCAGCCTCTCGCTGTACTCTGAGTCGAACTGTTGCGGTCGATGAGTGACACCGAACTCGTTCTTGCGGGTCCACTTCTCGAGGTGCCCCTCGTTCGAGATCCCGCGACAGATCGGCATCCTGTAGCCCGGCCTCAGCTCGTATCGGTTCAGGAAGGCGGGCGACTCCTCGATGGACTGCAGGAGCCGCGGCGTGCACACGGGATGGGTCTCGGGCGGCAGGACGCGTCCCCCGTCCACGCGTGGCTTGAACATCGAGGCGGAGTACGCGCCGCCCACGAGGTATCCGGATCCCAGGATGTCCCGGATCCCCCACGCATCGTTGATGCGGACGCTGATGTCGTAGCCGGGGGTGTAGATCCCGTCCGCGTTTCGGTCCGGTCCGAGCGCGTGCTTGCCCTCCTCGACGAAGAGGGCGATCGGGTAGCGGGTGTCGGACGGAGGCAGGAGCTCGTTGCTGTACCAATCCGTCCCGTGCGCATACCCGATGACGTTGGTGAGCCGGATCCGGTTGCAGCCGTTCGGGTCTTGCTCGAGGGCGATCCGGAACTCCGCCATCTCGAGGTCGTGCTCGTGCCCGTTCAGCCCGTAATCGAAGCGGTGATAGATGTAATAGCGGAGCGCAAAGACCGAGACCTTTTCGAAGAATCGCGGATCCTCCTCGACCGGTTCCGAGAGCGGCGCTTCCCGCGCTTCTCTTCTGATGAGCCAGTTGACCTGGTAGTAGACGATCCCTTCTTTCGCGTTGGCCTTCTCGGGGTCACACGGATAGGGATGCGGGATGGGGGTGTCCCCCAGGATGATGGCGGGCTCGTCGGCGGTGTACCAAAAGATGGGAGCGAGGATGCCGACGATCTCGCGGAAGCCGGGGTTCGTTGTCCCGACCCAGACGATGCCGTCGTTCTCCTCGGGTGCGGCGCTGGGCCCGCAGGAACAACCCTGATTCGTGCGGGGCGAGCCCAGGGGAGTGTCCGCCCCTTTCGCCGGGCCGGCGGCCAGGGTCAAGAGGGCGAGCATCGAGAGGCCTGCGACGATCCGGAGCAGCGCCGTGGGTCGGCCAGGAGCTGGGCTACGTGGACCCGTCGAAGGACGAGGGCCACGCGCACGCCTGCGCGAGCGTGGTGAGGGTGAGGACCGAGCCAGACGTGCGAGGTCAGTCGCGGACAGACGATCTCCTCCGTGCGCAGGGCCGATCGGTGGACCGCGTCGTACGGACAGTCATCAAAGACACGATGCCGGAGCGTGCGGCCTCGCTCATTCAGGGCGGCCTCTATCTGGCCGTCCACCTGCGCGGGCTCGCCCGCAGCTGATACGCCCCACGAGTAGGGAGGAAAGCGACGGCTCCGAGCTATCGGGGCTGTTCTACTTTGCGCTCGATCGCTTGGACGTCAGCGGAGCGTGCGCCACACGCTCCGGCCCCCACCCGGCCCCCAAGTCTGCGGGATGAAACGAAAAGGGGGTTCCGATTTCTCGGAACCCCCTGGAACTACGTACTTCGAATTGGTGGAGCTGATCGGGATCGAACCGACGACCTCTAGAGTGCGATTCTAGCGCTCTCCCAGCTGAGCTACAGCCCCGAAGACGGCAACCCCTCGCTGCGAGGGGTGCCTAGATAACGGCTCAGGGGAAGTGGTGTCAAGCGCGGAAGGTCGAGCGGGGTGCCGCCGGGCGGCCGGGTGCTGCGCCTTCGCGATCGGTGCGACATCGGCTACCTGTACCACCTGGAAATACAGGGGGAACTCGTTTGACGCTCCCCCGGCGGCCTGCTATGCGAAACCCTCTCCATGCCAGGTCCCTCGACGCCACCCTCGCCGGCGGAGCTCGCCGCCCTCGAGCACGCCTTCGCGGCCGACCCGTCTTCCGAGGCGTATCGCCCCCTGACCGAGGCCTACCTCGCCATGGGTCGCTTCATGGAGGCGATGGTCGTCTGCAAGAAGGGGGTGAAGGCGCACCCGAGCGACCTCGTGCCGCGGCTGCTCCTGGCGCGCATCTACGCGGCGCAGGGGAAGGATCGGAAGGCGCTGGAGGAGATCGAGGGCGCCCTGGCCGTCCGCCCCGCCGACGTCGAGGCCAACCGGACGGCAGGTCTCCTCTACCTCAAGCTCGGTGAGAAGGAGCGGGGCACGGCGGCGCTGCGCAAGGCGTGGCAAGCCGCGCCGAACGACGTCGAGACGCTCGACGCGATGAAGAAGTGGGGGCTCGACTTCAGCGCGCCGCCGGCGCCACCGCCGGTCGCGACGGCGAGCGCGACCGCGACCGCGAGCACGGCCGCGACCGTAAAGAAGGCCGCGGTCACGACCCCACCGCCGGTCCTGCGGCCGGTCACTCAGGGAGTGGGCGTCCCGCACCCTCCCTCCGGGACGGCTGGCGCGAGCGAGGGAGCCGCGACGGTGGAGGCTGCGCGCGAGGCGCCGGCGGACTCGGCCCGGGGCGCGGCTTACGCAGATGAGCTGGCGGCGCGTTACGCCACGCAGGACTGGGTGCTGGAGAGCCACGGCGAGGTGCGCGCTGGCCGGCGCCGCTCGCGAGCTCCCCTGCTGGCCACGGTCGGGCTCGGGGTGGTGCTGCTCCTCGTGCTCGGGGTCTGGTTCGGCCTGGGTGCGGTGCGCCGCGCGCGCGCCGTCGAGATCGACCGGCTGCTCCGGCAGGCGCGGGAGCTCATCGAGAAGGACGGGTTCACCTCGTACCGCGAGGCGGCGCGCCTGTGCGAGCGCATCCTCGAGCGCGACCCGGACGCCATCGGCGGCCATGCCTATCTCGCCTACGTCGACGCGCTGCGCTGGGGCGAGCACGGCGAGAGCGAAGGCCTGCGCGAGGAGGCGCGCAAGCACCTCGACGCGGTGGGCCAGCTCGGGCAGCCCCACTCCCACGCCTATGCCGCGGAGGCCTACCTCCGCGGTTACGGGGGGGACCTGCGCGGCGCGCTGGAGCAGCTGCGCCGCGCCATGGCGGGGCCGGAGGGTGGCAGCGCGCTGCTCCACGGGGTGCTGGGCGCGCTGGAGCTGAAGTCGGGCGATCTCGACGCCGCCCGCGACGACCTGACCTGGGCCCGCCAGAACACTCCGGGCGACGTGCGTGTCACCGCGCTGCTCGCCGAGCAGTGGCGGCGGCGCGGTCCCGGCCACGAGGTCCAGGCGAGCGCGCTCTACGACACGGCGCTGTCGCGCCTCGCGCCGGATCACGTCCCGTCGCTGCTCGGGAAGGCGCAGCTCCAGCTCGCCGCCGGACAGCCCGAGGAGGCGCTGAAGCGCATCGACAAGGTGCTCGGGCTCGGCCCGGGGGCATCGCCGCGGCAGGTCGCGGTGGCGCACGCGCTGCGGGGCTCGGCCCTGCACGCGCAGGGCAAGACGGTCGACGGCGACGCGGAAGAGCAGCAGGCCATCGCGCTCGATCCGATGAACGGCGAGATCCACGACCTCATCGGCCGGCGCAAGCTCCGGGCGGGCGACGCCGCCGGTGCGGCGCAGTCGTTCCGGAAGGCGGCCGAGCTCGAGCCTTCCCGGATCGGGTTCCACGCGGATCTCGCGGCCGCCTTGATGCAGAAGCCGGGCGGCGCGCCCGAGGCCGTCGCGGCGCTGGAGCAGGCGAGCGCGCGCGTCGGCGGCGCCCGCCTCGCGAAGATGCTCGGCGACGCCTGGCGCGCCGCCGGCGACAACGACAAGGCGCGCGCGGCGTACGAGCGATCCCTGTCCATCGAGGCGAAGAACCCGGAGGCACGCATCGCGCTGGCGCGGCTGTGGCGCGACCGCAAGGAGTGGGCGAAGGCGCTCGAGGAGCTCGATCGCGCGGTGAAGGACGCGAGCGACGGCGCCGCGGGCGGCGCGGCCGCGGCGTGGCTCGAGATCGGCGAGACTGAGGAGCTGCGCGGCGACCCGCCGGACGTGGTGGAGAAGGCCTACACGAGCGCCCTCAAGGTGGACCCTCAGAGCTGCCCGGCGCTCTTCTGGCTCGGCCGGAGCCGCTCCGACCGCCACGGCCGGTACGATCCCTCGCTCGCGAAGCAGATGCTGTCCGACTACCTGCGCCTGTGTCCGCGCGGCGCGCGCGCCGGTGAGGCCCAGCGGATCGGCGCAGGCCTGTAGCTGCGGCTAGTTGACGCAGGGTGCACGCGGGTCGGAACGTCCCGCACACGGTCCCACTGCGCGCTGGTGGTGAAGCGGCGACGTGGGATTTGCGCCACGCCCATGCCTGCGGCACGCTGCGGCCGTCTCGGTTCGAGCCGCTGTCGAGGTGCCCATGTTCCGCCGCCGCTACGCCGTGTATGGAGCGATGCTCGGCCTGCTCTTCCCGCTGGGAGGCACGCTCATCGAGGCGGTGACGCGTTACCGCTCCGAGCCGCTCGGCGCGGCGCTCGTCCGGGCGCAGGGCATGCCGCTGGTGTGGGTCATCGACCTGGCGCCCGTGATCCTGTGCGCCATGGCGGCGCTCATCGGCCGGCAGCACGACCGCATCGTCGCGCTCGAGGCCGCCAAGCGCGAGCGGTTCGAGGCGACCGCCGGCGAGCTCTTCGGGTCGGCGCAGACGCTGCTCTCGGCGGTCTCGTCCTTCAGCAGCATGACCGTGCAGACGGCCGCCTCCGTCCGGCAGACGACCGCCACCATGGGGCAGCTCGGACACACGGCGACCCAGGCGGCGCTCACGGCGGAGACGGTGGTGGGGCTGGCGCACAAGTCGAAGCACGCCGCGGACGAGGGCCTCTCGGCGGTCGAGCGCGCCACCGGGGAGCTGGCCAAGATCTCCGAGGAGGTGCGCGGCCTGTCGGAGCGCATCCAGGCGCTCGACAAGCGCACCCGCGAGGTGTTCGAGATCGCGTCGGTCGTCGGCGGGATCGCCGACCGCTCGCAGCAGATGGCGGAGGCGGTGGAGGCCGAGGCGAAGCGGCTCGGGACCGAGGGCGACTCGCTGGGGCTCGTCGTGAAGCAGATGCGCTACCACGCCGACGACGTGAAGCGCGCCGCGGGGCAGGTGAAGAGCATCCTCGTCGAGATGCACAAGGCCGTCGTGACCGCGGTCGCGGCGGCCGACGTCGGCGCGCGCCGGGCCCAGCACGGCGCGGAGGTCGCCTCGACGACCGGCGCCGCGATCCGCAAGTTGGCGGGTGCGCTCGAGGCGTCGTCGGGCGCCGCCAAGGCCATCGCGACCGTGGCGCAGCAGCAGGACCACGGCATCGACGAGGTGCTGAAGGCGATGAACGAGATCTACGCCGCGACCGAGGCGGCCATCGCCTCCACGCACTCGGTGGCGGTGCAGGCGCGCTCGCTCAACGACCTGGCGAGCGGGCTTCGGTCGTCGGTGCACGCCTAGCGGGCCGGCGCGGTCAGCTGTTCCACCGGGCTCACGCGGAGGCGGCGCGGCCGGGCCGCGGCGCTGCGCGCCTCCAAGACGCGCACCGGAAGCTCGGCCTCGACGCCGTCGACGGCGATCGTCACCCGCGTCGTCCCCGCGCCGACCGGCCAGACCTGGCCGCGGGCGTCGCCGCGACAGACCGCCTCGTCCTGGCAACGCGTCACCACGGGGCGTCCGCGGACCGGCCGGCCCTCCGCGTCGATGGCCTCCACCGCGAGCGCCGTGGGAGCGGCGTCGTCGCGCAGCGACAGGTCCAGGCGCGTCGGGGTCACCGCGAGCCGGGCCACGAGCGTGACCGTCACCGGCGCCTCGGCCACGACGCCGCTCACCTCGCAGCGGAGCACCGCCCGGCCGTGGCCGTTGGCGGTCACCTCTGCCTCGTTGTGGCGGGCGCCCGTCACCGAGGCCACCCGCTCGTCCGACGACGACCACTTGCACGTGTCGCGCGGGCGGGGCTCGCCGCTCGTCGCGCGCGGCGTCGCGTGCACGACCGCGCTCTGCCCGCGCGCGTGGAGCTGCACGCTCGCCGGCTCGAGGTCGATCCGCGCCGGCCCGCAGCCGAGCAGCACGAGCACGAGCGCAGGCGCGGTGGCTCGGGGTAACCAGCTCATGGGGCGAGGTGGTAGAGCATGATGTACACCGCCACTCCCGTCACCGAGACGTACATCCAGACCGGCAATGTGAGCCGCGCCACCCGCCGGTGCTCCGGGAAGCGCTGGCCGAGCGAGAGCTGAAGCGTACGCAGCACGAGCGGCAGCGTCAACGCCGCCAGGATGGTGTGGCTCGCGAGGACGGTCAGGTACGTCACGCGCAGCGTACCCCCGGCGGGGAAGCGGTGGGTCCCGGTGAGGGCGATGCGGGTGAAGTAGCCGGCGAGGAAGAGGACCGAGCTCGCGCAGGCGCCCAGCATGAGCGCGCGGTGGAGCTCGCGCCGGCCGGCGCGGATGGCGCGCCAGCCCATGAGGAGCAGCGCCGCGCTCGCCGCGTTCAAGCTGGCGTTCACCGTCGGGAGCGCGGCGGCGAGGCTCGTCACGCGCGCCTCCGGGCGGCCATCATCGCCAGCGCGAGCGTCGCCGCCGCGAACACGAGCAGGACCGCGAGATCGCGCGCGGCGGAGCCGGGAAGCGCCCCGGGTGCGTCGGGTCCGCCCAGGGCGCGCCGCGCCGCCGAGACGGCGTAGGCGACCGGGTTCGCTCGCATCACCGCCGCGAACCCGGGGTGATCGCCGCTCATCGGGAACATGGCCCCCGACACCACCCACAGCGGCACGAGGAGCGTCATCTGGATGGCGTGGTAGCCCTGGACGTTGTCGACCGCCCACGCGACCGCGAACCCGAGCGCGGCGAGGGCCACCGCGCACAGCGCCAGGGCCGCGACGAGGAGCGGCCAGTTGACCGAGAGCACGTCGAACCCGGCGGCGGGGGCGAGCAGCAGGAACAGCGCCGCCTGCGACAGCGCCACCGAGGCGGAGCCGAGCGCCTTCCCGGCGACGAGCGCCGCCCGCGAGCCGGGGCCCGCCAGCACCGCTTGCAGGAAGCCGGCGTGCCGGTCCTCGATGACGGAGACGGTCGTGAAGATGGCTGCGAAGAGGACCACCATGAGGACGACGCCCGGGTAGAAGAACTGGAGATAGCCGACCCTCGCGCCGGGCATGCGGAACGTGCCCGCCATGCCCGAGCCGATGATGAGCCAGAACAGGATCGGCTGACCCAGCGCCCCCGCGAGCCGCGACGGCTGCCGGAAGAAGCGGGCGAGGTCGCGCCGCCACAGGACACGCGCAGTGGCGAGATCGTAGCCGAGTGACGTCACGACTCATCCTCCTCCAGCGCCTCTCCGGTGAGGGTGAGGAAGGCGTCGGCGAGGGTAGGGCGGCGCAGCGAGACGGCGCGGAACCGTCCGGGGGGGAACGCCTCCACGAGGCGCGGCACGAGCTCGTGGCCGCGCTCGCGCTCGACGTGCACGCCGTGGGCTGCGGGCCGCGCGTCGAGCCCGAGCCGCTCGCGGATCTCCGCCGCCAACGCCACGGGCCCGTCGGCCTCGATGGTCACCACGTCGCCGGGGACCCGCGCCCGCAGCGCCTCCGGCGTGCCGGTCGCGATGACACGGCCGTGCGCCAGGACCGCGAGCCGGTCACACGCCTCGGCCTCGTCCGGGCGGTGGGTGGTGAGGAGCACGGTCAGTCCCTCACGCTCGCGGAGCGCGTGGACCGCCTGCCAGGTCTGGCGGAACGCGGCCGCATCGAGGCCGCTGGTCGGCTCGTCGAGGAGGAGGATGGCGGGGCGGTGTACCAGGGCGCGCGCCAGCTCGAGGCGACGCCGCATGCCACCCGAGAGCCTCCCCGCCTGATCGCCGGCACGCTCGGCGAGCCCGGCGGCGGCGAGGAGCTCCCCCGCGCGGTCCCGCGCGTCGCGCCGCCCGAGGCCGAAGAGCATCCCGCCGAGGGTCAGGTTCTCGAGCGCGGTGAGCTTCGCGTCGAGGCTCGGCGCCTGGAACACGACCCCGAGGCGGGCCCGGAGCGCCCGTGCGCCGGGCGGTATTTCGATCCCATCGAGGAGCATCGCTCCCGCCGAGGGCCGGAGGAGCCCGGTCAGGATGGAGAAGAGCGTGCTCTTCCCGGCGCCGTTCGGCCCGAGCAGGCCGACGATCTCGCCGGGCGCGACCTCGAACGAGACGCGCCGCAGCACCTCGCGCTCGCCGTAGCGGAAGGCGAGATCGCGCACCGCCAGCCGCGGCGGCGCGGCGACGCTGGGGGCGGTCTGCATGTGTCGCGCGGCGGTCACCCGAGCGGTCACCGCCCGCTCACGAGGAGCGACGCGAAGAGGAGCGTCAGGTACACCAGCGTGAGGAGGAAGAAGTTGCGCGCCCAGCGATGGGCCGCGCCTCGCTGCCACAGCCCGGTGAGACCGTAGCCGGCGAGCGCGCCACCGAGGAGCGCCGCTGCCACGCCGTAGACCGGCCCCGCCAGCCCGAGCGGCAGGAGCGTCAGCGAGACCGGGATGAGGACCAGGCTCGTCGCCGCGGCCCAGCTGCGCGCGGCGCGATCGCCGTGGACGAGCGCGAACACCCGCAGCCCGCCGCGGGCGTAGTCCTCCTTGAGGTACATCGAGATGGCGAGGAAGTGCGGCAGCTGCCAGCAGAAGAGCAGCGCGAACAGCGCCAGCCCGCCCGCGTCGAGGCGCCCCGTCACCGCGGTCCAGCCCATGAGCGGTGGGATGGCGCCCGGCACCGCACCGACGAGGAGCGCCAGCGAGCTCTTCTGTTTCAGCGGGGTGTAGACGACGACGTACGTGAACAGCGCCAGCGAGGCGAGGCTGGCGGTGAGGCCGTTCGTGAAGAGCGCCAGCGCCGGGAGCGCCACGGACGGGAGCAGGAGCCCCATGGCCAGCGCGACCGAGGGGTCGAGGCGCCCCGCCGGCAACGGGCGATCGCGCGTGCGCCGCATGAGCGCATCCACGTCGCGCTCGAGGAAGTTGTTGAGCGCGTTGGCGGCCGCGACGACGAGCGACGTGCCGACCAGCAGCACGGAGGAGGAGAGCCCGTCGCGGTGCCCGGGCGCGAGCCAGAGGCCCCCCGCCGTGGTGCACAGGACGAGCGCAGCCAGGCGGGGCTTGGCGAGCGCCACCACGTCGCGCGCGACCGCGAGGGGGGTGCGCGGCTGGAGGACCTCGGCGATGGGGATCTGGATCACGTAGCGGGCCTCGCGTGGCGGGCACGTGGGCCCGCCGGCTGCGTATGGGCTTCTCTTACGGGCGGAGCGAGCGGGCGGCAACGCGCTGCGGCGGCGCGTGAGCAAGCGACCTAAGAGGGCTGTCCCGAAAGCGAGTGGTCCGAGGTAAGCGTTGGCGCATGGGGAGGATGTCCCGCACCGCCTTGGCGCTGGCGCTCGCGACGCTCGCGCCGGTCGCGACCGCGGGCGACCTCGTCGGGACGATCACGTTCCGGGGTACCCTGCCGGAGCTCCCCGCCGCCGAGGTGACCAAGGACGGCGCGACCTGCGGCGCGACCCAGCGCGACGAGTCCCTCGTCGTCTCCTCGGGGCGGGTCGCCCGTGCGGTCGTGGAGGTGATCGGCGCGCCGCGCCCGGCGCCCGTGCAGGCCACG
>DATLJU010000236.1:0-6319 GCA_035538735.1 Anaeromyxobacteraceae bacterium
AGGCCACCACGAGCCGCGGGCCGCGCGCGCCGCTCAGCACGTCGAGCGGGAGGACGCGCCGGCGCATCATGAGCCGCTCCGGCAGGCGCCGGAGCACCGCCGCCGGGACGACGCGGTCCCCGATGTGCACGACCGGCACGCCGGCCTGGCGGGCCGCGACCGCGAGCAGCCGGTCGGGATCGACGAGGCGGAGGCGGAGCAGCGACTGTCCGATGCGGCAGCCCCACTTCCGCTGATGTGCCAGCGCGCTCGCGAGCTGGACGTCGCCCACGAGACCTTCGCGCTTGAGGAGCTGTCCCAGAGGTACTCGCATGCCCACGTCTCCCCACCAGTAGCCTGCCGGGCCACCGTATCCCGCCTGAGCATACCCGAACATACCAGGAGTCCTGGACAGGGCGATCTGCCGCATCGCGGAGCGGAGCGCGAGCAGGGATGTGCCAGGTAGCGCTGGCCTTTTTCCCGTCCCGAGGATACGGAAAGGCCCCATGTCCGAGCTCGTCCGCGTCACGCTCCCCGACGGGTCCTCCAAGGAGGCACCCCGCGGCACCCGCATCGCCGACTTCGTGAAGGACCAGATCGGGGTAGGTCTCGCCAAGGCGGCCTACTTCGCGAAGCTCGACGGCGAGCCGGTCGACCTGGCGCGGCCGCTCGACCGCGACGCCAGGCTCGAGATCGTGACCACGAAGAGCCCGGAGGCGCTGGAGGTGGCGCGCCACGACGCCGCCCATGTCATGGCGAGCGTCGTGCAGCGGCTCTACCCGGACACGCAGGTCACCATCGGCCCGGCCGTGGAGGACGGCTTCTACTACGACTTCGCCCGCGAGAAGCCCTTCACGCCGGATGACCTCGACAAGATCGAGCAGGGCATCGCCGACGAGATCAAGGCGGACCGCCCGTTCGTCCGAGACGAGATCTCGATGGACGATGCCATCCGGCTCTTCGAGGGGAAGGGCGAGAAGTTCAAGATCGAGATCGTGAGGGACATCGCCCAAAAGGGCGCGAAGACCCTCACCCTCTACCGGCACGGCGACTGGGTCGACTTCTGCCTCGGCCCCCACGGCCCGTCCACCGGCCGCCTCGGCGCGGTGAAGCTCATGAGCGTCGCCGGCGCGTACTGGCGCGGCGATCCGAAGAACCCGATGCTGCAGCGCATCTACGGCACCCAGTTCTTCGACAAGAAGCAGCTCGAGGCGCACCTCCAGAAGCTCGAGGAGGCGAAGAAGCGCGACCACCGCAAGCTCGGGCCGGCGCTCGGCCTCTTCACCTTCCACGAGTACGCGCCGGGCGCGGCGTTCTGGCTGCCCGGCGGGACCGTCCTCTTCAACGTGCTGCGCGACGCCATGAACCGGCTCGTGAAGAGGAACGGTTACCAGGAGGTGAAGACGCCGCTCCTCTTCAACAAGCGGCTCTGGGAGACCTCCGGGCACTGGGGCAAGTACAAGGAGAACATGTTCCTCGTCCTCGACACCGAGGCCGATCCGAACCTGCCGCTCGAGGAGCGCTTCACCCAGTCGCTGAAGCCGATGAACTGCCCGTCGCATCACCTCATCTACAAGATGGGGAAGCGCAGCTACCGCGAGCTGCCGGTGCGCTACTTCACGAGCGACGTCCTCCACCGCAACGAGGCCTCGGGCTCGCTGGGCGGGCTCACCCGCGTGAGGCAGTTCCAGCAGGACGACTCGCACATCTACCTCATGGAGTCGCAGGTCCAGGACGAGGTGGCGCGCATCGTCGGGCTCATGAAGCAGGTCTACGGCGCGTTCGGCCTCCCGTTCAGCGCCCGCTTCGCGACGCGGCCGGCGCAGCGCATCGGCGACGACGCGCTGTGGGACCGGGCCGAGGGGGCGCTGGAGCACGCGCTGAAGAGCCTCGACCTGCCCTACACGCTGAACCCCGGCGACGGCGCGTTCTACGGCCCGAAGATCGACTTCGCGGTGACCGACTCGCTCGGCCGCACCTGGCAGCTCTGCACCATCCAGCTCGACTACGCGGCGCCGGAGCGGTTCGACCTCTCGTACGTCGGCGACGACAACAAGGAGCACCGGCCGGTCGTCATCCACCGCGCCATCTACGGCTCCTTCGAGCGCTTCATCGCCATCCTGACCGAGCACTACGCCGGCGCCTTCCCGGCCTGGGTGGCGCCGGTCCAGGCGCGCGTCGTGACGGTCTCCGATCGGTTCAACGAGTGGGGCCAGGCGGTCGTGGACCGGCTCGATCAGGCGGGCTTCCGCGCCGAGCTCGACACCTCGTCCGACAAGCTCGGGGCGAAGATCCGCAACGCCGAGCTCGCCAAGATCCCGTTCACCGTGGTGATCGGCGAGAAGGAGGTGGCGGCCGAGGCCGTCGCCCCCCGCCGCCACGGCGGCGCGGACCTCAAGACGATGCCGCTCGAGGCGTTCGTGGAGCTCCTGAAGAAGGAAGCGACGCCGCCGTTCTGAGGACGCGAGTCCTCGTCGGAGCATCGTGTTCGCCGATGAAAGGACGCTGTCCTTCCGTCGTAGGGCGGGGGCTTGTCCACCGCCGCGGCGCTCGGCCGTATGCCTCGTCGCTATTGACGCGGTGCGGTCGAGACGCTAGCGTCGCGAGACGATGTTCTTCCGTGGCAGCGAGCTTCGACTTCTTAGCCGGGCGGTAGGGGCCCGGCGAGTAGCCTAGCGCGCGCCGCGACCTCTTCCGCCGAACCCCGGCCGAAGAGGTCCCTCGACAGGCGAGACCCCCTCTTCGGCCCTGAACAAGGAGCCGGAGACCGCATGTCGAACGAGCGCCGCATCGAGCCCCCGCCCATCTGTGCTGTAGGCAGTCCGGTTACAGTTTCCGGCAACTCTGGTACCGTGAGCGACTCACCCCATCGCGACGGCGCTCCCGCGCCCGAGAGGAAAGGAAGAGGGCCCGTGAGCGAGCCTGGCCACGACCGCGTCGTCGTCTTCGACACGACGCTGCGCGACGGCGAGCAGTCCCCCGGCGCGTCGATGAACCTGTCCCAGAAGCTCCGGGTCGCGAAGGCGCTCGCCGAGCTCGGCGTGGACGTGATCGAGGCCGGCTTCGCCGCCGCGTCTCCCGGCGACTTCGAGGCCATCCAGGCCATCGCCCGCCAGCTCGAGGGACCCGCGATCTGCAGCCTCTCGCGCTGCAACAGGGGCGACATCGAGGCCTCCTGGAACGCGCTCAAGGACGCGCCGAAGAAGCGCATCCACGTCTTCCTCGCCACGAGCCCCATCCACCGCGACTTCAAGCTCAAGATGGCGAAGGAGGAGATCGTCCGCCGCGCCGTGGAGGGAGTGAAGCTCGCCCGCGAGAAGTGCGAGGACGTCGAGTTCTCGACCGAGGACGCCGCCCGCACGGAGCTCGAGTTCCTGGCCGAGGTGGTGGAGCGCGCCATCGACGCCGGCGCGACCACGCTCAACATCCCCGACACCGTCGGCTACGCACTGCCCCAGACCTACGCCGAGACGCTCGGCTACCTCAAGAAGCACGTCCGCGGCATCGACCGCGTCGTCATCTCGGTCCACTGCCACAACGACCTCGGCCTCGCCGTCGCGAACAGCCTGGCCGGGGTGATGGTGGGCGCCCGCCAGGTCGAGTGCACCATCAACGGCATCGGCGAGCGCGCCGGCAACGCCTCGCTCGAAGAGATCGTCATGGCGATCAAGACGCGCGCCGACGTGCTGCGCGTCGCGACCGGCGTGAAGACGGAGCGGCTGTACCCGACGAGCCGGCTCGTCTCGCAGGTGACGGGCATCAACGTCCAGCGCAACAAGGCCATCGTGGGGCAGAACGCGTTCGCGCACGAGGCGGGCATCCACCAGCACGGGATGCTCACCCACCGTGAGACCTACGAGATCATGCGGCCGGAGGAGGTCGGGTTCAGCCGCAGCTCCCTCGTCCTCGGGAAGCACTCCGGGCGCCACGCGCTGAAGGAGCGCCTGGCGGCGCTCGGCTACAAGCTCGACGACGCGCAGCTCGACAAGGTGTTCGCCGAGTTCAAGGTGCTGTGCGACAAGAAGAAGGAGATCTACGACGCGGACCTCGAGGCGCTCGTGATCCACGGCCAGATCCTCGCGGCCGGGCAGCGCGCGTGGGAGCTCGAGGCGCTCTCCACCACCAGCGGCACCGGCACGCTGCCCGCCGCCTCCATCGCGCTCCGCAACCGGCAGGGCGAGCGCTTCCAGGAGGCGTGCGGCGGCGATGGACCCGTCGACGCCGTGCTCAAGGCCATCGAGCGCATCACCGGGATCACCGGCAAGCTGCGCGACTACCAGATCCACAGCGTCACCGTCGGTGAGGACGCGCAGGGCGAGGTGGTGCTGGAGCTCGAGCACCCGACCGGCGTCTACCGCGGGCGGGCGCTCTCCACGGACATCATCGAGGGCTCGGCGCGCGCCTACCTCGACGTGGTGAACCGCATCGCCCTCAAGGAGCCCGCCGCGTCCGCCCAGAGCGAGGCGGTACGGGAGCTCGGCACGGTGTAGCGCACGCACGGACGCGTCACATCCCCACCGTTCGCGCTGAGCGTAGGCCCGGGCCGAATCCAGCCCGGGCCGTAGTCGAGGCGCGAAGCTGTCGCGAGAGGAAACGCAGCGAGATGAGCCAGAACCCTGAACCCCGCACCCTCTTCGAGAAGGTCTGGGACGCGCACGTCGTGAGGCCGGAGACGGCCGACACGCCGGCTGTCCTCTACGTCGATCTGCACCTCGTGCACGAGGTGACGAGCCCGCAGGCGTTCGCGCTGCTCTCCGGGCGCGGGCTCCCGGTCCGCCGTCCGGACCGGACGCTCGCCACCATGGACCACTCGACCCCCACCACGCCGCGCGGCGCGGACGGGCGCTGGGTGTTCGCCGATTCGCAGGCCGAGGCGCAGGTGCAGCGCCTGATCGAGAACTGCCGCGCCTTCGGCGTCGAGCTGCACGAGCTCGGCGAGGCGGGGCAGGGGATCGTGCACGTCATCGGTCCGGAGCTCGGGGCGTCGCAGCCAGGCGCGACGATCGTCTGCGGAGACAGCCACACCGCCACCCACGGCGCGTTCGGCGCGCTCGCCTTCGGCATCGGCACCTCCGAGGTGGGCCACGTCCTCGCGACGCAGTGCCTCCTGCAGCGGCGGCCGAAGACGCTGCGCGTCCACGTCGAGGGGCGGCTCGCGCCGGGCGTGTCGGCGAAGGACCTCGTGCTCGCCATCATCGCCAAGCTCGGCGTCGGCGGCGGCACCGGGCACGTCGCGGAGTATGCCGGCCCCGCGATCCGCGCCCTCTCCATGGACGAGCGGATGACGCTCTCCAACATGTCGATCGAGATGGGCGCCCGGGCCGGGATGATCGCGCCCGACGACACGACGTACCAGTACCTGTCCGGCCGGCCGAAGGCGCCGCAGGGCGCCGCCTTCGCGGCGGCGGTCGAGCGCTGGCGCGCGCTCCCGACCGACGCCGGCGCGCGCTTCGACCGCGAGGTGTCGATCGACGCCGCGGCGCTCGAGCCGATGATCACCTGGGGGACGAATCCGGCCCAGGCCGCGCCGGTGACCGGCGCCGTCCCCGACCCGGCGCGGGCGGCGGACGCCGCCTCCCGTGCCTCGCTCGAGAGCGCGCTCCGCTACATGGGCCTGCGCCCCGGCCAGCCGCTCCTCGGGCAGAAGGTGGACGTGGTCTTCATCGGCAGCTGCACCAACTCGCGCCTACCCGACCTGCGCGAGGCCGCCCGGATCATGAAGGGACGCCAGGTGCGGCTCCGCACGCTCGTCGTCCCCGGCTCGGCGGCGGTGAAGCGCCAGGCCGAGGCCGAGGGGCTCGACCGCGTCTTCCGCGACGCCGGCGCCGAGTGGCGCGAGCCCGGCTGCTCGATGTGCATCGCCATGAACGGCGACCGCATCGAGCGCGGGCAGTACTGCGTCTCGACGTCGAACCGGAACTTCGAGGGACGGCAGGGCGCCGGCGGCCGGACGCTGCTCGCGAGCCCCGCCACCGCCGCTGCGGCCGCGGTGACCGGCGCGGTCGCCGATCCCCGCCGCCTGGAGACCCGCTAGATGGAACCGCTCCGCACGATCGTGAGCCGGACCGTGGTGGTGCAGCGCGAGAACGTCGACACCGACCAGATCATCCCGGCCCGCTTCCTCAAGGTCACCGACAAGCAGGGGCTCGGGAAGGCGCTCTTCAGCGACTGGCGCTACGACGAGGCGGGCGCGCCCCGCGCCGACTTCGTCCTCAACCGCCCCGAGGCGCAGGGCTGCCGGGTCCTCGTCGCCGGCGACAACTTCGGCTGCGGCAGCTCGCGCGAGCACGCGCCGTGGGCGCTCGTGGACGCCGGCTTCCAGGCGGTGGTGTCCACCTCC
>DATLJU010000237.1:0-4511 GCA_035538735.1 Anaeromyxobacteraceae bacterium
CCGGCTCCGGCTCCTCGTGGTGCGGCTTCGAGAACCGCTCGAGCAGCGTGTACAGGGCCGGGATGAGGAACAGCGTGAAGAACGTCGAGACCGTGAGCCCGCCGATGACGGCGCGCGCGAGCGGCAGGTTCGTCTCGCTGCCCTCCCCGATGCCGAGCGCCATGGGGACGAGGCCGACGATGGTGGCGATGGTGGTCATGAGGATGGGCCGGAGCCGGGTCTTGCCGGCCTGGACGGTGGCCTCGATGAGCGGCTGGCCGCGCGACTGCAGCACACGGGCGAAGTCCACGAGGAGCACACCGTTCGATACCACGATGCCGACCATCATGATGACGCCCATGAAGCTGTTCACGCTGAGCGACGTGCCGGTGAGGAGCAGCATGACGATGACGCCGGTGATCCCCATCGGCACCGAGAACATGATGACCAGCGGGTCGACGAGGGAGCGGAACTGGCTCGCCAGGATCATGTAGACGAGCGCCACCGCCAGCAGCGCGGCGAAGATGAGCCCGCTGAACGCCTCCCGCTGGGCTGCCGTCTGGCCGCCCAGCCGGGCGGAGAAGCCGTCCGGCGGCGGCACGTCGCGGATGGCGCGCTCGACCGCGGCGCTCGCCGACCCGAGATCGATGCCCGGCGGCAGGTTGGCCGTGACGTCGACGATCCGCTGCAGGTACTTGCGATCGATGGTGACCGGGCCCGAGGAGCGCTTCACCTTGGCGATGTTGGCGAGCGCGACCATCTTCCCGCCCGGGGAGCGCAGGTAGACGTCCGAGAGGTCCGACACCTTGGAGCGGAACGCGTCGTCGAGCCGGACGTTGATGTAGTACTGGTTGCCGGTCTTCGCGTCCGTGAACGGGATCTGGCTGAACTGGTTCGAGCCGACGAGGCTCGTCAGGACCGACTGCGCGACCTGCTGCTCGCTGATGCCGAGCATGCCCGCCTTCTCGCGGTCCACCTCGACGTCGAGCTCGGGATAGTTCTCCTCGCGCGAGATCTGGAGGTCCGCCAGCAGCGGTCGCCCGTCCCGGCCGATCTCCGCCTGGAGCCGCTCCTTGAGCCGCTTGGCGTAGGCGCTCCCCGCCTCGAGATCGTACCCCGAGATCTCGACGTCGATGGGCGCGGAGGTGCCGAAGTTGAGGATGCGCTTCACGATGCCGCCGGTGAAGTAGTAGACCTGCGTCCCCGGCAGCTCCTGTCGCAGCACCTTGCGCACGACGTCCGTGGCCTCGTCGTCGGTCAGCGCGCGCTGAGCGTGCGGCACCAGGTTCACCGACAGGTTGCCGGAGTGCGGACCGGTGTTGGCGGAGAAGAGCGCGCTCCGCCCGAGCGGGAGGCCCGTGTCGGAGAGGAGCGTGGTGGTGATGGGCCCGCCTTCGGCGGCCTTGTGGGGCGCGAGCTCGCGCAGCACCGCGGCCTCGATCCGCTTCGTCACCTGCTCCGTCAGCTCCACGCGGGTGCCGATGGGCGTCTTGTAGATGACCTGGAACTGGCTCTCGTCGCTCTGCGGGAAGAACTCGGTCCCGATGAAGCGCCCCAGGAAGAGCGACCCGACGAACATGGCGGTGATCCCGCCGATGACGAGCCCTCGGCGCCGGAGCACCCAGCGCAGCGCGCGCGCGTAGGCCTCGTCGAGCGCGTCGAACCGCGCGGTGATCCAGGCGGCGTATCCCCTGCCGCGTCCCGGGTGCTCGGCGTGCAGGTAGCGGAGGCAGAGCAGCGGCGTCACCGTCCGCGACACGAAGAAGCTCATGATGAGCGCGAACGCGATGGTGAGCGCGAGCGGGAGGAAGAGGTTCTTCGCGACGCCCCCCAGGAACACGACGGGGAAGAACACCACGATGGTGGTGATGGTCGAGACGAAGATGGGCCCAGCCACCTCCTGCGCCGCGTTGAGCACCGCCGTGCGGCGGTCCTGCCCGAGCGCGAGGTGCCGGTGGATGTTCTCGAGCTCGACGATCGAGTCGTCGACGAGGCGCCCGACGCCCAGCGCCAGGCCGCCCAGCGTGAAGACGTTCAGCGTCTGCCCCGAGAAGTAGAGCAGGACGAAGGTGGCCACGATGGAGAGCGGGATCGCCACCGCGATGATGCCCGTGGCGGAGAAGCTCACCAGGAAGATCAGGATCACGAGCACGGCCAGCAGGCCGCCCTGCACCGCCTCGTGTTGCAGCGCGCCGATCGCGGCGCGGATGTACTGTGACTGGTCGAAGGAGATGGCGAGCTTCACGTTGGGCGGCACGTCGCGCAGCTTCGGCATGGCGGCCTTGACGGCGTCCACCACGGCCACCGTGTTCGCGCCCGGCTGCTTCAGCACCCGGAAGAAGACCCCGCGCGAGCCGTTGACGCGCACGATCTCGGACTGATCGGCGGCCGCGTCCACCACCTTCGCGACGTCGCGCAACCTCACCGGCGCCGCGCTCGACGCCCCGACGCGTTCGGCGGGACGCTTCACCACCACGTCCCGGAGCGGCCTCGCCTCGCCGAACTGGGTGTTGGAGAAGACGTTGTAGTCCCGGACCCCGGCCTTGAGGTCGCCCGAGGGGAGGAGCAGGTTCGAGCTCTTCACCGCGTCCAGCACGTCGAGGATGCCGAGGCCGCGCGCCCGGAGCGCGTCCCGGTGCACCATGACCTCGATCTCGCGCGTCTTGCCGCCGGCGACGGTGGCGCTCGCCACGCCGGGCAGCCGCTCCAGCTGCGGCTCCACGACGTTGTAGGCGAGGTCGTACAGCTGCTTCTCGTCGAGCCCGTCGGCGGTCATCGCCACCGCGAGCACGGGGATGTTGGTGACGTCGAACTTCAGGACGAACGGCTGCTGGATCCCCGGCGGGAGCGTGTTCAGGATCTGCGAGATCCGCTGCGAGACGTCGAACTGGGCGTTGTCGAGGTTCGTGCCGTACTGGAACCAGACCGAGACCGCCGAGAAGCCCTGCTTCGAGGTGCTCTCGACGCGGTCGACACCCGGCGACGCCGAGACCGCCCGCTCGATGGGCACCGTGATCGACTTCTCGACGTCCTCCGGCGCGGCCCCCGTGTAGAACGTCGCGACGCGGACGATCGGGATGTCGATGTTGGGGAAGAGGTCGACGGCGAGGTGCTGGAGCGAGATCCACCCCAGCGCGATCGTCATGAGCGACAGCATGAGGATGAAGACGGGGTTCCTCAGCGCCATCCGCGTGAGCCACATGTTTCAGTCTCCTGGCGGGGGCTATCGGCCTTCGGCGGCCGAGACCGTCTTCTGCCCGGTGTAGGGATCGACGTCGCGCTGGGCCTGGACCGTGGCGCCGTCGGCGAGCCCGTCGATGCCCGCGATGACGACGACGTCGCTGCGCGCGAGGCCCGAGATCACCTCGAGCCAGGTGCCGCCGTCGATGCCGGTCCTCACCTCGGTCCGCTTCACCTTCTCGCCCTGCAGGACGTAGACGTACTGCCGCTCGTCGGAGATCTGGACCGCCACCGCCGGGACCACCACCGCATTCGGATGGACCGCCGTGACGATCGCGCAGCGGCCGTACATCCCGCTCCGCAGCTCGCCCGGGTTCTTGAGCTGCACCTCCGCGTCGAGCGTTCGCGTGAGCGGATCGAGCCCGGGGGCGAGGCGCACGACCTTGCCCGTGAACTCGCGGCCGGGGAACGCGTCGAGCGTGAGGCGCACGTCCTGGCCCACCCGCACCAGTCCCGCCTCGGACTCGTTCACCGGCACGAAGGCGCGCAGCACGTCGTCGCGCTCCACGGTGAGGACGGCGCCGGTCCCGGAGGTGGGGCCGACCAGCGCGCCCGGGTCCAGCCGGCGCGCCGACACCGCGCCGTCGAGCGGCGACTCGATGCGGGTCTCGCCGAGGCGCGTCGCGAGCACGCCCACGTTCGCCTGGCCCGCCTGGAGCGCCGCTTCGGCGTTGGCGAGGGCGGCCTCGTTCTGCTGCAACTCCTGCTGCGAGACGACGCCCGAGGGCGCGAGCCGCTCGGCGCGCTCCTTGTTCGCGCGCGCCAGCGCCGCGGAGGCCTGCGCCTGGGCCAGCTGGTGTCGCGCCGCGGCGAGCTGGTCGGGCAGGTCGGAGGGGCGCACGAGCGCGAGCAGCTGCCCCCGCCGGACGCGGTCGCCGCGGTCGACCAGCACCGCGTCGAGGTACCCGACCACCTTCGACCCCACGTCGGCCGCGAACAGCGGCCGGAGGTCGACGGCCGCGCGCACCTCGACGGGCACGTCGCGGACCGAGACGGCGGCGGCGGCGACCACCGGCGCCGGACGCACGCGTGGGCCCTTCGGCCCACGCTGGCAGGCGGCCGCGGCGAGGCAGAGAGAGAGGCAGGCGGCGGCCCGGAGGCCGCGAGGGGAGCGGATCGTCAGCACGGCCGGCAGGAATATCGCACGGCAACCAAAACGCAAACCGCCTCGTCTGCCACGCCCGCGCCTACCGCGCTGGTGAACCAGGGCGGCGAGAGCGTCTCAGCCGCCAGCCGAGCTGGCGCTCCGTTCCAGGAGGCGCAGGAGCTTCGGGCGCACGCCGGCCGCCGAC
>DATLJU010000238.1:0-15117 GCA_035538735.1 Anaeromyxobacteraceae bacterium
CCCCAAGGTGGAAGGCGCCGAGCCCTACACCGCCAACCGGCTCCTCAAGCTCATCGACAAGGCCGAGGACGCGGCGAAGAAGCTGAAGGACGAGTACGTCTCGACCGAGCACCTGCTCCTGGCCGCCGCCGAGGAGCGCGGCGGGGCGGGCGAGGCGCTCCGGGCGGCCGGCGCCACCCCCGAGCGCGTCCGCGACGCGGTGGTGACCGTCCGCGGAGGCGCGCGCGTCACCTCGCCCGAGGCGGAGAGCCAGTACCGCGCGCTGGAGAAGTACGCCAAGGACCTCACCGAGCTCGCGCGCAACGGCAAGCTCGACCCGGTGGTCGGGCGCGACGACGAGATCCGGCGCGTCATCCAGATCCTCTCCCGCCGAACCAAGAACAACCCGGTGCTGGTGGGCGATCCCGGCGTCGGCAAGACCGCCATCGTCGAGGGCCTCGCCCGGCGCATCGTCGACGGCGACGTGCCGGAGGGGCTCAAGGGCAAGCGGCTTCTCGCGCTCGATCTCGGCGCCATGGTGGCGGGCACGAAGTACCGCGGCGAGTTCGAGGAGCGCCTGAAGAGCGTGCTGAAGGAGATCACCGCCAGCGAAGGGCAGATCATCCTCTTCATCGACGAGATGCACACCATCGTCGGGGCGGGCGCGGCCGAGGGCGCGATGGACGCCGGCAACATGCTGAAGCCGGCGCTCGCCCGCGGCGAGCTCCACGCGATCGGCGCGACCACGGTGAACGAGTACCGGAAGCACGTCGAGAAGGACCCCGCCCTGGAGCGGCGCTTCCAGCCCGTGTTCGTCGGGGAGCCGTCGGTGCAGGACACCATCTCCATCCTGCGCGGCCTCAAGGACCGCTACGAGGTGCACCACAAGGTGCGCATCCAGGACGCGGCGCTGGTCGAGGCGGCTCGCCTCAGCCAACGCTACATCTCGGACCGCTTCCTCCCCGACAAGGCCATCGACCTCGTCGACGAGGCCGCCTCGCGGCTCCGCATCGAGATCGACTCCATGCCGACCGAGGTGGACGAGGTGCGCCGCCGCATGGGCCAGCTCGAGATCGAGAAGCAGGGGCTCATGAAGGAGAAGGACGAGGCCTCGCGGGCGCGGCTCGGGCAGGTGGAGAAGGAGCTGGCGCACCTCAACGAGCAGTTCGCGGCCCTGAAGGCGCGCTGGGACAACGAGAAGAAGGCCATCCAGGAGGTGGCCGCCGCCAAGGGGGAGATCGACCGGCTCCGCGGCGAGCAGGCCGCGGCCGAGCGGACCGCCGACTTCAACAAGGCGGCCGAGATCAAGTTCGGGAAGCTGCCCGAGCTGCAGCGCAAGGTCGACGAGCAGCAAAGGCGGCTCGCCGAGCTGCAGAAGGGCGGGGCCATGCTGAAGGAGGAGGTGACGCCCGAGGAGATCGCCGAGGTCGTGTCGAAGTGGACGGGCATCCCGGTCTCGAAGCTCATCGAGGGCGAGGTGGAGAAGCTGCTCGACATGGAGGAGCGCCTCGCGAAGCGCGTCGTCGGGCAGGAGGAGGCGGTGCGCGCGGTCTCGGCGGCGGTGCGCCGGGCGCGCTCGGGCCTGCAGGACCCCAACCGCCCCATCGGCAGCTTCATCTTCCTCGGGCCCACGGGCGTCGGGAAGACGGAGACCGCGCGGGCGCTGGCCGAGTTCCTGTTCGACGACGAGCAGGCGATGGTCCGCCTCGACATGAGCGAGTACATGGAGAAGCACGCCGTGGCGCGGCTCATCGGCGCGCCTCCGGGCTACGTCGGCTACGAGGAGGGCGGCCAGCTCACCGAGGCGGTGCGGCGCCGGCCCTACTCGGTCATCCTGTTCGACGAGATCGAGAAGGCGCACCACGACGTCTTCAACGTGCTGCTCCAGATCCTCGACGACGGGCGGCTCACCGACGGCCAGGGCCGGACCGTCGACTTCCGCAACGCGGTCGTGATCATGACCTCGAACATCGGGTCGGATGAGATCCAGCGGCTGGCCGGCCGGCCCGGCTCCCAGGTCCAGGAGATCCGGGAGGCGGCGCTCGAGCACCTGCGGGCCGAGTTCCGGCCCGAGTTCCTGAACCGGGTGGACGAGATCGTGGTGTTCCGGCCGCTCACGCGCGACGACCTCGGCCGCATCGTCGAGATCCAGCTCGCCCGCCTGCGCAAGCTGCTCGAGGACCGGAAGCTCACGCTCGAGCTCACCGAGGCCGCCCGCGAGACCATCGCCGACGCCGGCTATGACCCGGTCTACGGCGCCCGGCCTCTCAAGCGCGCCATCCAGCGCCTCGTGCAGGATCCGCTGGCGCAGAAGATCCTGCGCGGCGAGTTCAAGCCGGGGGACCACATCGTCGTCGACGAGGGCAAGGCCGAGACGCTCGACTTCCAGAAGGGCGCGCGGCCGGCGGAGGTCGTGGCGGCCGCGGTCGTGCACTGAGGGTGCGCGGCGGCGGGGGACGAGCCCCCGCCCTACGGACCGGGTCGTCCAGGTGTCGCCGGCTCGGCGGCGTCGTAGAACACCTCTTCCAGGCACAGCCCCTGCGGCGGCGCGGTGCGGCCGGCGCGGGTCCGGTCGCGGCCGTCGAGGAGCGCCGGGATCGATGCGGCCTGGCGCCTCCCGAGCCCCACCTCGACGAGCGTCCCGACGATGTTGCGCACCATGTGCTTCACGAAGGCGGTCGCCTCGATGACGACCGCCAGCTCGTCGCGGTCGGCGAGGAGCTCGAGGCGGCGCACCTCGCGCACCGCGTGGGCCGACTCGCAGTCCGCCGCCTGGAAGGCGGCGAAGTCGTGGCGCCCGACGAGGGGTACCGCCGCCGCCCGCATCGCAGCGACGTCGAGCGGCCGGAAGACCTGCCAGGAGTGCAGGCGCGAGAGCGGAGCGCGCGTCGGTCCGTTCACGATGCGGTAGCGGTAGCGCTTGCCGCGCGCGCTGCGCCGGGCGTCGAACCCGTCCGGCTCCACGCTGGCCGCCCGCACCGCCACGTCGGCGGCGAGCAGCGCGTTCATCCCCTTCACGTAGGCGGCGAGCGGGAGCGGCGAGGGTTCGGGGAAGCTCGCCACCTGCCCCAGCGCGTGGACGCCTGCGTCGGTCCGCCCCGCCGCCGTGACGCGGCGCGGGGATCCGTGCAACGCCGCGAGCGCGCGCTCCACCTCGGCCTGGATCGACGGACCGTTCGGCTGCACCTGCCAGCCGACGTAGCGGGTTCCCTCGTACTCGAGCGTGAGCTTCACGACCGGCATCGGCGGGAAGCTAACACGGGGGGAGGCGGTGAGCCTGGAGCGGCGCCTCCGTTCGTGCCGAGCGTAGCACCCGCGGAGCGGGCGCGGAGTCGAAGCACGAATCGAGCCCGATCCCGAGACCTACTTGGTCGCCGTTGGGCAATAGACCGCTGGGACCGCGATCGCGTTGTTGTCGGTCCGGCACTCGCCCACCACGCCCTGCCCGGTGCCGTCGTCGTTCAGCACGACCGTCACGGCGATCGGGTCCGCCGGCGCCGGGGAGAGGTCGAACGTCACGGTCTCGCTCGAGCCCGGGATGATGGCGTTGGCCGTCTTCGCGACCCCGAGCAGCTTGCCGCCGGGGCCGCCCTGGTAGAGGGCCACCGGGACGCCCGCCGTCACGAGCACGGCTCCCCGGTTCCACACCTGGACGACGACGCGGACCTTGCCAGGGCAGCCCGAGCCGTCGACGGAGGCGTCGCCGGCAGCCACCGCGAGGTCGGGGGCTCGGAAGTCGCCGTTGCCGATCGGGTTCATGCGGAACGTGTTGAGGGACTGCCCGAACATCGTGGTGGTCCAGTGCGGCTGTTCCTTCTGCGGGATCGTGCCGTCCTCGTTCACGTTGGTCACGTGGTAGGCGTGCTGGTTCCACACCGGGCGCGTCGAGACCCAGTGATCGCGCAGGTCCTTGAAGACGGTGATCCCGTGGAGCCCCGACGTCTCATGGTCCCAGGTGGTGCCGTCGGGCGCGGTGCAGGTGATCTTGCACACGCTGTTCGTGGCCACGACGATCTCCGCCCGCCCGTCCCGGTCCACGTCCGCGATCACCGGGTTCTCGTGCACCGTGCAGCTCGGGTTCTTCGCCTGGAAGAGGACGTCGCCCGACGGTCCGTCGTAGACGCGCGTGTAGCACTCGTCGCCGTAGACCACCTGCGCCCGCCCCTGGTGCGAGAAGTCGAACACCGAGCTGCCCGTGACCATGCTCTGGTCCTGCGTCGGCTTGCTCCACAGGACTGGGTTCGCCGCGAACGGCTTGAACACCGTGTACGAGGACTTGCCCGCCACTCCGATCTCGAGCTTCCCGTCCCCGTCGAAGTCGGCCACCGTCGGCGCGCCGCCTCCAGCCGTTCCGCCGGGCGGGATCGCGATCGGCCCCCAGACGACGTTCCCTTGCCAGTCCTGCAGCCGGACGGTCCCCGCCGAGACGACCACGATCTGCGGGTGCGGGTCGTCGGTGAAGCGCGCCACCGCCACGAGCCCGTCCAGCTGGCCGTTCGGCCAGCCTGGCTTCGGCTTGCACTGGTTGTCGTAGATGGTGTTGCCGGTCACGATGTCGGGGACGCCGTCGAGGTCGACGTCCGCCACCGTCGAGACGGGACCGAGGAAGTTCTCGCCGATCCCGCTCCCGCCGGGGCCGTTGCTGCCCTGGCACACGATCTTGCCGTGGGCGTCGATGACGGTGGCGCCGAGGATCACCTGCGCCTCGTTCCCGCCGTAGAGGTTGGCGATGGACGGCGCGCCCCAGAAGACGCGCAGCCCCTGCACCTCCCACAGGAACCGGCCCTGGTTGTCGAACGCGACCAGGCCGTCGTCCGTCGGCGGGCCCTGGCGCTTGGGGTCCGTCGCCGGCCAGGTGCTGCCGAGGCGGGCGGTGACGAACACGGTGCGCCCGTCGCCGAGGAGGTCGCCCGCGGCGATCGCGGCGAGGCCGTTCACGGGATGGGACGGGTCGCTCGTCCACAGCTCGCTGCCGTCCCGGCCCGCGACGGCGCGCATGACGCCCGGCACGACCGACCCCGCGCCGAAGCCCATCGGGATCGAGTTGAACACCACCGCCGGCGGCGCGTTGACGTCCGGCGTCGGCGCGAGCGGCACGACCACCGGCGTCATGAGGACGTGGACGGCGTCGGGCATCGTGGTCGAGGCGGACCACTGCCACGCGACGCGCGGCGTGAAGGGCCCGATCGGCGGAACGTATCTGCAGGTCGCGTCGGCGATCTGGCACGTGCCGCTCACGCACACGAGGCCGCCGTCGCAGGCGCCGCCCGCGCCGCACGCCCCCCCGGTCGAGACGCCGCCGTCGCCGCTCCCCACGACGACGCACTGCCCGCCCTGGCGCGCCTGCCCGCTGGGGCAGGTGGTCGACGTCCCCGAGCCGCTCTTGCTGCAGCTCGAGACCGCGGCGACCACCGCCGTCGTCGCGAGCAGGTATCGAGGAAGCTCCCGCATGCCGTCTCCCGCGCGAGGCGCGGGAGGTCGGGCTGCACGGCGCAGGCCAGCCCGGTCCGAGGGGCCGATCGCGGGGCTTCGGCGGGGGCGGAGCGTCACGCGCGAGGTGTCCCCCGCCGGCCGCCGGTCCCCGATGGGAACAAACCTTCACAGCGATGGAAGGTGCAGCGCACGGGCGAGCCCTCGCGGGCCGCGTTGACCCGCTGTGAATACCGAGACGCATCGTTGACCCCGGGGAGCGCTCCGCGCTATATGGCTCCCTTCAGTTTTTTTTGAAGTTCCCGGAGAGGGGAGCATGAGCCGAGAGCAGGCCGTCCTGTCGCAGCTCGATGCCAGCGCCGGGCGCGGGGTCCGCCCCGAGAAGGCCCAGACGGCGCTGCAGGAGGTGCCTTCGCTCGCGTCGGAGCTCACCTCGCTCGAGGCCGAGCTGTCACGCGCCACCGAGGACGCCGAGGAGACGCTGCGCGCAGCCGCGCGGCACCTCGTGGGCTCGGGCGGGAAGCGCATCCGCCCGACGGTGACGCTGCTCGCCTGCGGCGCCTGCGGTGGCGCCCCCCGGCACGCGGTGCCGTTCGCGTGCGCCGCGGAGCTGACGCACTCGGCGACGCTCCTCCACGACGACGTGATCGACGACGGCCCGACCCGGCGCGGCCAGCCCGCCTCGCGCGTGCTGTGGGGCAACGCCGTCTCCGTCCTCTCCGGCGACTGGCTGCTCACCCGCGCCCTCGAGATCGTCGCGGCGGAGCCCGCCCGATCCGCGGCGCTTCCCGCCCTGCTCGCCACGATGCGCCGGCTCGTCGAGGGCGAGGTGCTCCAGCTCTCGCTGCGGGGGAGCTTCGAGGCCACCGAGCAGGACTACTTCGACGTCGTGCGCGGAAAGACGGCCTCGCTCTTCGGCTGGAGCGCCGCCGCGGGCGCCTGGGCGGCCGGGATCCGCGGCGAGGTGCCGGACGCGCTGGCCGACTTCGGCGAGGGCATCGGGATGGCGTTCCAGCTCGTCGACGACGCGCTCGACTACGTCGCCGACCCCGCGCTCCTGGGCAAGCGGCTCGGGCAGGACTTCGTCGAGGGCAAGGCCACCCTTCCGCTCATCCGCGCGTTCCAGCGCGAGCCCCTGCTTCGCGACCGGCTCTCGGCCCTGATCGAGGGGGAGCTGGACGGAACGGTTGTCGCCGCCGACGTGATCGAGGCTGTGAAGCGGACGGGCGGCGTCGAGGCCGCGCGCGCGCTCGCCCGCGAGCACACCGCGGCCGCGATGGAGGCGCTGGAGAAGGTTCCGGACGGACCTCATCGCCGCGCGATGGCCGAGGCGGCGCGGCACCTCACGGAGCGCGCCTTCTAGCCTCCCGGCGGGGCAGGGCCGCGGCGACCCGCCGACCGCCCGTCTGGGCTGCGGCGTCCGGTGAGCGTGACCGGTCCGGACGACTTATCGTCGTAGCAGCATGAGACGATCGAGCTGGCGGCAGCGGTCGGACGGCGTCTACCAGATCGTCGGGGCTGCTCGCCGGGCCCGCCGCGCAGCGCTCGCGTTCGCCACCCTGCTCGTCGCGGTCGCGATGGGCCTCGCCGTCGTGAGCGCGACCGCCGTCTACGTCGTCATCGGGTTCCCGTTCCTCGTCGCGGTCGCCGCCCTCCTGATCGTGCGCCGCGCGAGCCAGCGTGTGAGTCGGCCGGGTACCCCGTCGGCCACCGTCCTGACGCTGTCGTCGCGGAAGCCTTCGGTGGCGGTCCCGGCGCGCGACACGGGAGCCTGAGTTTCCTTCAACGATCATTGAAACCAGGAGGGAACGGGAGTAGATAGGTCCCCCTCATGGCCTATCGCTCGCTGCGGAGCTTCCTGGACCGGCTCGAGCGCGCCGGCGAGCTGGTGCGCGTGACCGAACCCGTCGATCCGGTCCTCGAGATGGCGGCGCTGGCCGACCGCGCCGCGAAGCAGGAGGGGCCGGCGCTGCTGTTCGAGAGGCCGCGCTGCGCCACGCCCGGATCGTACGGCTCGATCCCGGTGGCGATGAACCTGTTCGGCACGCGCCGGCGCACCTCCTGGGCGCTCTCCTGCGACGACCTCGAGGAGCCGGCGAGCGAGCTCCGGGAGCTGCTGCACCTCGCGCCCCCGGTGAGCTTCTGGGAGAAGCTCAAGCTCCTCCCCCGGCTCGGCAAGCTCGCCGCGTACATGCCGAAGCACGTCGCGGACGGGCCGGTGCGCGAGATCGTGGAGGACGAGCCCGACCTCGGGGCGCTCCCCGTGCTGACCACGTGGCCGCACGACGGCGGGCCGTTCATCACGCTGCCGCAGGTGGTGACGCGCGACCCCGAGACGGGGCTGCGCAACGTCGGCATGTACCGCCTCCAGGTCCTCGGCCCGCGCCGGCTCGCCATGCACTGGCAGCTGCACAAGACCGCCACCGCTCATTACCGCGCGTACCAGAAGCGCGGCGAGCGCATGCCGGTCGCCATCGCGCTCGGCGGCGATCCCGCGCTCACCTACTGCGCCTCGGCGCCGCTGCCGCCGGGGATCGACGAGTACCTCTTCGCGGGCTTCCTGCGGAAGGAGGGCGTGCCGCTCGTGAAGTGCGTCACGCACGACCTCGAGGTGCCGGCCGAGGCCGACCTCGTCATCGAGGGCTTCGTCGACCCGCGCGCGCCGCTCGTCCGGGAGGGGCCGTTCGGCGATCACACCGGCTACTACTCGCTCGCGGACGACTACCCGGCGCTCGAGGTCACCGCGATCACTCGCCGCGCGGACCCGGTCTACCCGGCCACCGTGGTGGGCCCGCCGCCGATGGAGGACCTGTGGCTGGGCAAGGCCACCGAGCGGCTCTTCCTGCCCCTGCTGCAGAT
Source organism: Anaeromyxobacteraceae bacterium (assembly GCA_035538735.1). Lineage (GTDB taxonomy): Bacteria > Myxococcota > Myxococcia > Myxococcales > Anaeromyxobacteraceae > Anaeromyxobacter_A. Next base: position 8,269 of record DATLJU010000238.1, read on the forward strand.
GGTGTTCCCCGAGGTGACGGACATGTCCTTCCCGGCCGAGGGCGTGTTCCACAACCTCTGCTTCATCTCGATGCGCAAGGAATACCCCGGGCACGCGAAGAAGCTCATGCACGGGATGTGGGGCTCGGGGCAGATGGCGAACACGAAGACGCTGGTCGTCTTCGACGAGGACGTCGACGTCCACGATCACGCCCAGTGCGCCTGGCGCGCCTTCGCGAACGTCGACGCGAAGCGCGACCTGGTCGTGGTGGACGGACCGGTCGACGTGCTCGACCACGCCGCGCCGCACCTCGCGCTGGGCGGGAAGATCGGCGTCGACGCGACGAAGAAGTGGGCCGAGGAGGGAGGGCGCGAGTGGCCGGAGCCCTGCGTCCACCCGCCCGAGATCCTGGAGCGGATGGACGCGCTCTACGCGCGCCTCGTGCCCGGCGCGCCGCCGCCGCGCCGCCCGCGGATCGCGGCGCCGCGCGCCGCCAGCTGGAATCCGAGGAAGGGAGCGGCCTGACATGCCGTCCGTCCCGCTCCCCGGCGAGGCGAACCGCGGGCACGCCGTGCGCGCGATGTTCGACCGCATCGCGCCGTCGTACGACCTCCTCAACCGCGTCATGACGTTCCGGGTGGACCAGCGCTGGCGGCGGCGGCTCATCGCCGCGCTGGCGCTCCGGGACGGGGAACGGCTGCTCGACCTGTGCGCTGGGACGATGGACGTGGCGGCCGAGGCGCGGCGGCGCGCGCCAGGCCTGCACGTCGTGGGCGCGGACTTCTCGCGCGAGATGCTGGCTCGCGGCGCCGCGAAGACCGGACTCCCCGCCGCGCAGGCCGACGCGCTCGCGCTCCCGTTCTCGTCGGAGCGCTTCGACGCCGCCACGGTCGCCTTCGGCATGCGCAACCTCGACGCGCTCGACCGCGGCCTCGCGGAGCTGGCGCGGGTGCTCAGGCCCGGCGGCCGGCTGGGCGTGCTCGAGTTCTTCCGGCCCGAGTCGCAGGGCTCGCGCTTCGTCCACGGCGCGTACAACCGCCTCGCGCTGCCGGTGCTCGGGCGCGTGCTGTCGCCCGACCCCGAGGCGTACCGTTACCTCGTCGCCTCGATGGAGCGCTTCGCCTCCCGCCTCGAGTTCGAGGAGGCGTGCCGCAAGGCTGGATTCGAGGACGTGCGCGGCGCGACACTGTTCCCGGGCGTCTGCGCGCTGGTCACGGCGCGTCGCGCCGGCGGGGAACGAGCCCCCGCCCTACGGTCGGAACGCGCGGAACGTGGGGCGTCGGGTACCCTCGGATGAAGCTCGTGGTCGCTGTCAGCGGCGCCTCGGGCGCGCCCTACGCGAAGCGCCTCCTCGACTTTCTGGCGGCGGAAGGCGCGGCGCAGGGCGTCTCGTGCGACCTCGTCTTCACCGACACCGGCAAGCAGGTGTGGAAGGCGGAGGTCGGCGCGGAGCCGAGCTACCCCTTCACGGTCTGGAAGAACCGCGACTTCACCGCCCCCTTCGCGTCCGGCAGCGCCCAGTACGAGGCGATGGTGGTGGTGCCCTGCTCCGCGGGCATGATGGCCCGCATCGCCCACGGCGTCTCGATGGACCTCGTCGGCCGCGCCGCCGACGTCATGCTGAAGGAGCGCCGGCGCCTGGTGCTCTGCCTGCGCGAGACCCCCGTGTCGCTCGTGCACGCGCGCGCCATGACCGCCGCCATCGAGGCGGGCGCGATGGTCGTCCCGGCCTCACCGAGCTTCTACTCGAACCCGAAGGACATCGGCGAGCTCGTCGACACCGTCGTGGCGCGGCTCCTCGATCGCCTCGGCATCCCGAACGCGCTCATGCGGCGCTGGGAGGGGCTCGCCCCTCGCGCGCGGCTCGAGCCGGTGGAGGACTAGAACATGCTGTCCGACCTCGCGCAGCGCGCGCTCGACCGCGCCGGTCTCGGCCCCATCCGCGACAAGGTGCTCGCCCGCGAGCGCCTCACCGACGACGAGGCGCTGCGGCTCTTCGAGGCGAAGGACCTGGCCGCGCTCGGCGCCCTCGCGAACCATGTCCGCGAGCAGCGCCACGGCGACCTCGCCTTCTACAACCGCAACGTCCACCTCAACTTCACCAACGTCTGCGTGGCGTCGTGCAAGTTCTGCTCGTTCGCGCGGCCCGACGACAAGGCCGCCAGCGAGGGCTACACGATGAGCCTCGACGAGGCGGTCGAGCACGTCCTCTCGAAGCGCGGCCTCGGCATCACCGAGGTGCACATCGTGAACGGGCTCCACCCCGACCTCCCGTGGGAGTTCTACCTGGAGGTCCCGCGCCGCATCCACGCCGCCTGGCCGGAGCTGCGCATCAAGGGGTACACGGCGGTCGAGATCCACTTCTTCGCCGAGAAGTTCGCGAAGAGCTACGAGCAGGTGCTGCGCGAGCTCCAGGCCGCCGGCGTCGAGACCCTCCCCGGCGGCGGCGCCGAGATCTTCGCCAGCCGCGTGCGGCGGAAGATCTGCGACGACAAGGCCACGGCCGAGCAGTGGCTCGAGGTGCACCGGGTGGCGCACCGGCTCGGGATGAAGACCAACGCCACCATGCTCTACGGCACGATCGAGCGGCTCGAGGAGCGCGTCGATCACATGGCGCGGCTGCGCGCGCTGCAGGACGAGACGAGCGGGTTCCAGGTCTTCATCCCGCTCGCCTTTCACCCCGAGCACAACATGATCGGGAAGGCCTTCCCGAAGCCGACCGGGTTCGACGGGCTGCGCACCTACGCGGTGGCGCGCCTCTACCTCGACAACTTCGACCACCTGAAGGCCTACTGGGTGATGCTGGGCGAGCGCCTCGCGCAGACCGCGCTCAGCTTCGGCGTCGACGACCTCGACGGCACGGTCCTCGAAGAGCGCATCTACCACATGGCCGGGGCGAAGACGCCGCAGGCGCTCTCGGAGGGCCAGCTGCACCGCCTCATCCGCGCCGCCGGCCGCGTGCCGGCCGAGCGCGACAGCCTCTACAACGTCCTGCGCGTGCACGCCGCTCCGGTGGCGGCCTGAGGGAATCACGATGCCGAAGCTCCGCGCCGCCGCCGTCTCCTTCCTCAACGCCCGCCCGCTCACCGCGGGCCTCGAGGGCTCCGACCGCGTCGAGCTCGTCCTCGCCGAGCCGTCGCGCTGCGCCGCCATGCTGGAGGCGGGCGAGGTCGAGGTGGCGCTCCTGCCGGTGGGCGGCCTGGTGGGCAAGGAGTACGAGATCGTGCCCGGCATCGCCATCGGCTCCGACGGGCCGGTGACGACGGTGCTGCTCGCCGGGGAGCAGTCGCCCGTGGTCTGGGACGAGGTCTTCCTCGACACCGCCTCGCGCACCTCGCAGCTGCTCTCGAAGGTGGTGCTGGCCGAGCGCGGCGTCCACCCGAGGTTCACGCCCCTGCCCGCGCTGGACGGGCTCGCGCGGGCGAAGGGCACGAAGGGCGCTCTCGTCATCGGGGATCGCGGCTTCGACGTGCACGCCAACCACGTGCTCGACCTGGGTCGCGAGTGGACCCAGCTCACCGGCGTCCCCATGGTGTACGCGCTGTGGGCCGCCAAGCCGGGCGTGCTCGCGCCCGAGGACGTGGCCGAGCTCGCGCGCGCGGCGCACGCGGGGCTCGGGATGCGCACCGAGCTCGCCCAGGCGTTCGCGAAGGAGCGCGGCGGCGACCCGGAGCGGTACCGCCGCTACCTCACCCAGCGGATCCGCTACGGCCTCGGCCCTTACGAGCTGCAGGGCCTGGAGGCGTTCGTGGAGCGCGTCGCGAAGCACGGCTTCGCGCCGCCGACGACGCTCCGCTTCGCCGACGATCACGTCCGGACCCGCCGCGTCCGCCGCCAGGTGTCGCTCGACACCGCGCTGCAGAAGGGCGCCGACGGCGAGCGGCTCGACGCGGACGAGGCCGAACTGCTCGACGAGGAGGCGCCGCTGCTCGAGCTCGGCCTCGCCGCCGACGCCCGCCGGCGCGCCCTCCACACGGACGGTGTCGTCACGTACATCGTGTCGCGCAACGTCAACTACACGAACGTCTGCACCACCGCGTGCCACTTCTGCGCCTTCTACCGTCCGCGGGGGCACCAGGAGGCCTACGTCCTCTCCCGCGAGGTGCTGGCGAAGAAGATCGAGGAGACGCTGGCGCTGGGCGGCATCGAGCTGCTCCTGCAGGGCGGCCTCCACCCCGACCTGGGCGTCGAGTGGTACGAGGACCTGTTCCGCTGGGTGAAGTCGACCTACCCCACCATCAACCTGCACGCGCTCTCGCCGGAGGAGATCTGGCACATCGCGCGGACGAGCCAGATCGGCCTCGACGAGGCCATCGACCGGCTGGTCGCGGCCGGACTCGACTCGATCCCGGGCGGCGGGGCGGAGATCCTCGACGACGAGGTGCGCCGGCGCATCGCGCCGCTCAAGTGCTCGAGCGACGAGTGGCTGACGGTGATGCGGGCCGCGCACCGCAAGGGTCTGCGCTCGACCGGCACCATGATGTTCGGGGTGGGGGAGGACGCCGGGCACCGGACCCGCCACCTGCTGCGGCTGCGCGAGCTGCAGGACGAGACGGCGGGCTTCACCGCCTTCATCTGCTGGACCTTCCAGCCCGAGCACACGCGCCTCGCGCCCGGGGACAACAGCGCGCACGCGTACCTGCGCGAGAACGCGATCGCGCGGCTCGTCCTCGACAACGTCCCCAACCTGCAGGCCTCCTGGGTCACCATGGGCGGCGGGGTCGCCCAGGCCGCGCTGCACATGGGCTGCAACGACTTCGGGCAGGTCATGATCGAGGAGAACGTGGTCTCCGCAGCCGGCACCACGTTCAACATGGACGCCGAGGAGGTCGAGCGGCACATCCGAGGCGCCGGCTTCGTGCCGGCCCGGAGGAACATGCGGTACGACCGGCTCGGGCCGGTGAAGGCGGCTTGAGCGTGGGGATCCGGGTCGTCGCCGGGAGATGGGTGTTCACAGGCGGCGCCGTCGTCCCCGACGGCGCGATCGCCTTCGATGGCGACACCGTCGTCGCCGTCGGCCCGCGCGCCGAGCTGGAGGCGCGCTTCGGCGCCGCCGAGCAGCTCGACGCAGTCCTCCTCCCCGCGCTCGTGAACGCCCACACGCACCTCGAGCTGTCGCACCTCGGCGGCCGCATCCCCGGCGGCGAGGGTCTCGCGGCCTGGGTCCACCTCCTCGTCGCGACTCGCGCCGAGGACCCGGGGCCGGGGCGCGCGCTCGAGGATGCCGTGCTCGACCTCGTCGACGCCGGGGTGGCCGCGGTGGGCGACGTCTCGAACGCGCTCGCTTCGCTGGAGCCGCTCGGCCGCGCCGGCGTCGCCGGCACCGTATTCCACGAGGTGTTCGGGTTCTCGGAGCGGCGCATCGAGGCGGCGCTGGCGCAGGCGCGCGCGCTGCGGGCCGCGGCCCCCGCTCCCGGCCCAGGCCTGCGCGTCGCGCCGTCGCCGCACGCGGTCTACTCGACCCACCCGCGCGTCGTGGCCGAGCTGCTCCGCGCAGGGCCCGCGTCGATCCACCTGGCCGAGGATCCGGCCGAGCGCGCCTTCTGCGCCGGAGGCGCCGGGCCGTTCGCGGCCATGAACCACGCGCTCGGCTCGGCCCCGCCGCCGGCGCTCGGCCGCTCCGCGGTGGCGGCGGCCGCGCCGCACCTCGGGCCCTCGACGCTCGTCGTGCACGCGGTCGACGTGGACGACGACGACCTGGCGCTGCTCGCCCGCTCCGGAGCCACCGTCGTCCTCTGCCCGCGCTCGAACCTCCACATCGGCGGCCGCCTGCCGGACCTGCCGCGATTCCTCGAGGCCGGCCTGCCGCTCGCGGTGGGGACCGACTCGCTCGCCTCCTGCCCCACCCTCTCGCCGCTGGCGGAGCTGGCCGCGCTCGCTCGCGCCTTCCCGCAGGTCGCGCCGTCGCGCCTCCTCCCCCTCGCCTGGAACGGCGCCGCGGTGGGCGCGCCGGCGGTGGGAAGGCTCACGCCCGGCGAGGCGCCGGGAGTCCTCGCCGCGCCGCTCGGCGGCGTCCGGCCTGCCGATCCAGCGCGCTGGCTGGTCGAGACGTTCGGGGGTGAGGAACGGCGACCCCTCTGGATCGCGCGGCACTGCCCCCTTTCCCCTGCCCTCTCCCCCTTCGGGGGAGAGGGTGACGAGACCCGGAGGACGACATGACCCTCGCCGCCCTCTCGCGGATGGTGAAGTTCGAGCACTCGCTCTTCGCGCTGCCGTTTGCGGCCAGCGCCGCCATCCTCGTGCTCCCCGAGGCCCACCTCGACGTGCGGCGGCTGCTGCTCGTCGTGGCGGCGGTGGTGGCCGCTCGCACCGCGGCCATGGCCATGAACCGCATCGCCGACCGCGCGTTCGACGCGAAGAACCCGCGCACGATGCGGCGCGAGCTCGTGACCGGTGAGGTCTCGGTCGGCACGGCGTGGGCGCTCCTCCTCGGCAGCGCCGCAGCGCTCGTCGCGGCCGCCTGGCTCATCGCGCCCCTGTGCGGCGTGCTCGCCCTGCCGGTGCTCGCCATCCTGCTCGGCTACTCGTACGCGAAGCGGTTCACCTGGGCCGTCCACCTGTGGCTCGGGGTCGCGCAGGCGCTCGGGCCGATCGGCGTCGCCATCGCCCTCACGGGCCGCGCCCCCATGGCGGCGCTCGTGCTGGGGCTCGGCGTGGGCGCCTGGGTGGCCGGGTTCGACGTCCTGTACTCGTTGCAGGACATGGAGTTCGACCGGGGGGCGCGCCTGCACTCGATCCCGGCCCGCTTCGGTGTCCAGGGCGCGCTGCTCTGGGCGCGGCTCCTCCACCTGGTGGCCGCCATCGCCATCGCGGCGGCGGGGATCCTCGCCGGCCGCGGCCCCGGCTGGCTGGTCGGATCCGTGCTCATG
>DATLJU010000239.1:0-49320 GCA_035538735.1 Anaeromyxobacteraceae bacterium
CTCGCCCAAGAACTTCTACCTCCAGACCCAGCCCACGCTCTGGCAGATCCTCGACCTCAACCGCGGCGGCCACGAGTACGTCCTGCAGATCTCGACGGACTCGCCTCAGTGGGGCGGACTCTCCGGCGCCACGCGCTCGGAGGCCATCTCCTGGGGCAAGGTGCAGGCGAACATGCTGAAGAACCACGTCGTGCTCTACTCCGACACGACGGTGGCCGCGCCGCTCGTCTTCGCGTACGCCCTCTCCACCCGCAAGAAGCGCAAGCCGAAGCGCCTCTTCAAGCGTCTGCCCGAGCTGTACGCCGCGCTGCAGAAGGCGCACCTCCGCAAGCACCCCGGCTCCGACGCCATGCCCGAGGTGAAGGAGTCGGCCAAGACGCACACCGTCGGCCCGGGCCGGGCGCTGCCCCGGCGTTAGGTTTCGCCGATGGCGTTCGATCCCTCTGCCGCCGCCCTCGAGGGCTCTGGCGTGTTCGGGCTGCCGCACTCGGAGCACGAGGCGGCGGTGGTGCTGGTGCCGGTGCCCTTCGAGGCCACCACCTCCTACGGCGGCGGCGCCTCCCGAGGTCCGGCCGCCGTGCTGGCGGCCAGCCGCCAGGTCGACCTGTTCGACATCGAGACCGGCCGCCCCTACGAGGCGGGCATCCACATGCTCCCCATCCCGGAGCACGTCGCGGCGCTCGATCGCGAGGCGCGCGCGTCCGCCGCCCCGGTCATCGCGGCCGGCGGGGCGGCGAACGGCGGCGCGGAGCTGCTCGCCGCGGCCGCGCGGGTCGACGCGGCCTCCGACGAGGTGAACCGCTGGGTCGAGGGCGAGGTCCGGCGGCTGATCGCCACCGGGAAGCGGGTGGGCGTCATCGGCGGGGATCACGCGGTCGCGTTCGGCTCGATCGCCGCCCACGCCGCCGCCTACCCGGGGATGGGGGTGCTCCACCTCGACGCGCACGCCGACCTGCGCCTCGCCTTCGAGGGGTTCCAGCACAGCCACGCGTCGGTGCTGCGCAACGTGATGGACGGCGTGCCGGGCGTGGCGCGCCTGGTCCAGGTCGGGATCCGCGACGTCTCCGACGAGGAGTTGGCCTACGTCGCCGGCGCCGCCGGTCGGGTGATCGTCCACCACGATGCGCTGCTGGCCGCCGAGCGGTTCGAGGGCGTCACCTGGGCGGCGCAGGTGCGGCGCATCGTCGAGGCGCTGCCGCGCGACGTGTACCTCTCCTTCGACATCGACGGGCTCGACCCGACGCTCTGCCCCCACACCGGCACGCCGGTGCCGGGCGGGCTCTCCTTCCAGGAGGCGTGCGCGCTCGTCGCGGGCGTGGTGAAGAGCGGCCGCCGCATCGTGGGGCTCGATCTCGTCGAGGTGGCCCCCGGACCGGACGGCGACGAGTGGGACGGCAACGTCGGGGCGCGGCTTCTCTACAAGATGATCGGGTGGATGCTGAAGAGCCCCGTCTTCACTTGATCTTGTACGGGTCGACCTTCGGCTTCGACTTCTCGACGCGCGCCAGCAGCTCCTTGAAGCGGGCGTTGGCCGGCTCGTAGATCAGCGCCGCCCTGAGCGCGCGCTCGGCCGAATCCCAGCGCTGGGCCTCCACGTCGCTGAGCGCCTGCGCGTAGAGCCTGCGGCCGTTCGGCGTCTGCCCGAGCTGCACCTCCAGCTTCTTCTTCTGCTCGTCGTGAAACGCCGCCTCCTCCGCCTCGGTGAAGCGGAGCTTCGCCGCGCGATCGGGGCCGGTCACGTCCGCGAGGTAGCGCTGACGCTTCCCGTCGTCGCGCAGCACCGTGTATGCCTCGTTGACGCGCCGGTAGATGCGCGCGATGAGCTCGCGCAGCTCCGGCGACGGCAGGGCGGCGAACCGGTCGGGGTGGAAGGCGCGCGACTCGCGGTAGTAGGCCGCCTTCACGTCGGCGGCGCCCGCCTCGCGCGGCAGCCGCAGCACCTCGAAGTAGTCGAGGCCGTCGAGCGCGGCGGCGCGCTGCTCGACCTCCATGATGAAGTCGATCTCCATCTCGCGTCGCTCTCCCGCTTACGCGGCCCGGTGTCCGGACAGCTCGATCTCGGCGTGGTGGTCGATGGCGCCCTGGATGTCCTGCTCGCTGAGGCCGGAGGACAGGTGGATGGTGGTCGACGCGTGCTGCCCCGTCTCGAGGTCGGCCGCCGAGACGTGCACGATGCCGTTGGGGTCGATCTCGAAGGTGACCTGGATCTGGACCTCGCCCCGAGAGGCGATGCGGAACCCCGAGAACTCGAACCCCCCCAGCAGCTCGCACCCGTCGGCGCGGTTCGACTCTCCCTGGTAGACGCGGAGCTTGACCCGCTCCTGGCCATCGCGGCTGGTCGTGAAGGTCCTCGACTTCTCGATGGGGATGGGCGTGTTCTTCTCGATGATGCGCTCCGTGTAGCCGCCGACGGTGCCCACCCGCAGCGAGAGCGGCGTGACGTCGAGCAGGTAGCTCGCCTGGCCAGCTGTGGCCGCCGCCTCGTTGAGGAGCGCCGACGCCTGGATGCTGGCGCCGAGCGCGACCACCTGGTCGGGGTCGATCCCCGTCAGCGCCTCCTTCTGGAAGTAGTGACGGACGCTCTGGCGGATGACGGGCAGCCGCGTCGGGCCGCCCACCAGGATGACGGCGTCGATGTCGGCCGCGGTCAGGCGGGCCGACTGGAGCGCCTCGTCGCACACCTTGAAGGTGCGCTGGACGAGGTCCATGACCATGCGGTTGAATTGATCCCCGGAGAGCGTCTGGCGCAGCTCCAGCACCTCCCCTTCCGGCGTCTGGCAGATGGCGGGGACGTGGATCTCGGCGGTGCCGTCGCGGCCGACGTCGATCTTCGCCTTCTCGCCCGCCTCCTTCAGCATCTGCAGGCAGAACTTGTTCTGCCTGAGGTCGAGCTGGTGATTCTCGAGGAAGCCCTGCGCCAGCCAGCTCATGATGCGGTCGTCGAAGTCGTCGCCGCCGAGGTAGGTGTCGCCGGCGGTGGCGAGCACCTCGAACACGTCCTTGCCGATCTCGAGGATCGAGACGTCGAAGGTGCCGCCGCCGAGGTCGTACACGCAGACCTTCTGGTTGATGTCCTTGCCGAAGCCGTAGGCGAGCGCGGCCGCGGTCGGCTCGTTGATGATGCGCAGCACCTCCAGCCCCGCGATGCGCGCCGCGTCGCGGGTGGCCTGCCGCTGGTTGTCGTTGAAGTACGCGGGGCAGGTGACCACCGCCTTCTTCACCTCGCGCCCGAGGGCCGTCTCCGCGACCGACCTCATCTCCTTCAGCACCAGCGCCGAGATCTCGGGTACCGCCAGGACCCGCCCGCCTACTTCCACCCGGACCGAGTTGTTGGGGCCCTCCACGATTTTGTAGGGCATGACCGCCTGCGCCTTCTTCACCTCGTCGGAGAAGAAGAACCGGCCGATGAGCCGCTTCGCGGAATAGACCGTGTTCTCGGCGTTGGTGATGATGTTCTTCTTGGCGTTGTTCCCGACGAGGACCGTGCCCTCGGGGAGGAAGCTCACCACGGAAGCGTGCGTCAGCTCCCCCCACTCGTTGGGGATCACCTGCGGCGCTCCGTCCTGCACGGCCGCCACGCAGCTATAGCTCGTCCCCAGGTCGATCCCGACGGCGATGTCGTCGCTCATGGAGTGCAGTTCCGGTGTGGTTCCGCCAGCTTGGCTGGCGGCGGCTGCTCCGCGGCCGAGTGGCCATTATAGAGGAGGTGGGCGCGCTGTCGTCTGCGCCGAGGAGCCTCGAGTTCGATGGGCGCGTTTCTGGCGATTCTACAAACGGATCCCAACCTGCTCCGGTGCCAGGTGCGCCGGCTCGAGGGGCACGTCTCGCTCCACGAGCCGGACCGGCTGCCGGACGCGTATGGGTTCGGCTACTACAAGGGGAGCGACGTCCTACTCGGGAAGCGTCCGAGCGGGGCGCCGGCGTCGTTCACGCTGACGCAGCTGGCGGGCGCCATCGACAGCGAGGCGTTGCTCGCCCACGCCCGGTACGCGACCGTCGGCGCCCAGAAGGACGAGAACACCCACCCGTTCCGGTTCCGCCGCTGGCTCTTCGCCCACGACGGGACGGTCGAGGCGTTCCGGGACGTGAAGGCCCGGCTCTTCGACGCGCTGCCCGACTTCCTGCGCCGTAACGTCGAGGGCGACACCGACTCCGAGCTCGCCTTCATGTTGTTCCTGAAGCACCTGCGCGACGGCGGCCACCTCGACGATCTCGACGTCGAGGCGCGGGCCGTCGGGCACGCGCTCGCGCTCGCGACGCGCGACCTCGAGACGTGGAGCCGCGAGGCCGGGGCGACGCGGCCGAGCGGCCTCAACTTCGTCGCCACGAACGGGCGCGTCCTCGCCGCGACGCGGCGCGGGCACCCCCTCTACTACGCGCTCCTCGAGGGCATCGTCCCCTGTCCGCGCTGCGCGCTCGAGGTCGGCGTGCCCGAGAGCGATCCACGGACGCGCCCTCATCGGCAGGTGAAGGCCGTCTGCTTCGCGACGCACCTGCTGCAGCCCAACGGGTTCATCGAGGTGCCGGAGGCGAGCGTCGTCTCGGTGAGCCGCGCGCTCCAGGTCTCGGTGACCAGCCTGGCGAGCGCCTGAACGTTCGAACGGGGGCTGCGCCCCCGCCCCGCCGAGCCAGCTCGTCGGGGCCCCACCCCCTCGGCGGGTCCCGTGCGCTCCCGACGGCGGCTTCGCCGCCTCGTCGGCAGCGCCCCGCCGCGCTCGCTTCGCTCGCGTGCCCGACCACCGTGCTCTTTCAGAATATCGACCAGGGGCGAGGCACGACGACCGACTCCCACGTCTCGAGCGCGAAGCGGTCGGTCATCCCCGCCACGAAGTCGGTGACGGCGCGCGCCACGCTCTCGCCGGGGCGAGGCACCACCTCGAATCGCAGCCGCAGGCGCTCGGGGTCCGCCGCCAGCCACCCGTAGAGCTCGCGCAGGATCCGCTGCGCCTTCTCGAGCTCGTCGTTGACGGCCGGGTTCTCGTACACGCGCCGGTACAGGAACTCGCGGAGGGCGACGAGCGCCTCGTGCACGGCGGACGACATCTCGACGTGTCCCCCTGCGTCGAGGTCGGTCGCGCGGATGACGTCGCCGACGAGCGCTGCGAGCCGCTCGCCGTGGCTCCCGCCCAGCGCGCGCCGCACCTCGGCGGGGACGTCCGCCTCGGCCACCAGGCCGGCGCGCACCGCGTCGTCGAGGTCGTGGTTCACGTAGGCGATGATGTCGGCCAGGCGCACGATCTCGGCTTCGAGGGTGAGCGCCTTCGCCCCCGATCCCTTCATCAGGACGCTCCCCCGCCCCTTCGAGTGACGCAGGATGCCGTCCCTCACCTCGGCGGTGAGGTTCAGCCCCTCGCCGCCCCCCTCCAGCACCTCCACGACCCTGACCGACTGGAGGACGTGGTGGAAGCCGCCCTCGGCTAGCGCGTCCAGCGCGCGCTCCCCGGCATGGCCGAACGGCGTGTGGCCGAGGTCGTGCCCCATGCAGATGGCCTCGACCAGCATCTCGTTGAGCCGCAGCGCGCGCGCGACGGACCGCGCCACCTGCGCCACCTCGAGCGTGTGGGTGAGCCGGTTGCGGTAGTGGTCGCCGCGCGGCGCCAGGAACACCTGCGTCTTCCCCTGCAGCCGCCGGAAGGACTTGCAGTGGACGATGCGGTCGCGGTCACGCTGGTAGGCGGGCCGCAGGTCGTCCTCGGGCAGCGGCCGCTCGCGCCCGCGCGAGGCCGCCGAGAGCGCTGCCCGCGGGTGCAGGTTCCGCACCTCCTGCTCCTCCAGCATTTGCCGGATCGTGGCGGTCAAGCGCTGTCATCCATAGAAGCTCGCCTCCAGCGTCGCGAGGAAGAGATTCGACAGCGCGTGGACGACCACCGGCGCGGCCAGATTCCCGGTGCGCTCGCGCACCCAGCCGAAGAGGAGGCCGGGGAAGAAGGTGGCGAGCCGCCAGGGCTGCAGCACGACGAGGTGACCCGCCGCGAACAGGCCCTGGGTCACCAAGAAGCCCGCCCCGAGCCGCGCGCCGAGCACGTTCACGCCTCGGCGAGGATCGGTCGCGGCCCAGGTGGTCTGCATCCACCCGCGGTAGAAGAGCTCCTCCGGCAGGGCCACCACGAGGAGCTGCACCACCGCCGCGACCGCGAAGCGCGGCGGCAGCCGGAGGTGCGGGGACGGCGGCAATGCGTACGGCGCGAGCGCGGCCGCGAGCCCGTGTGGCAGCGAGGGCAGCAGCCGGCCGTAGGCCCAGAACCCGGCGAAGAAGACCGGGAACACCACCGCGCACACGGCCAGCGCGACGGCGAGCCCGCGCCCCCAGGCACGCCAGGTCTCACGGGTCGCGAATCCGCTCCAGGGCAGGCCGAAGTCGGCCCAGCGCTCCCCCTCGCGGTGGATCCGCCGCTCCGGGAGCACGATGAACAGGAACGCCGCCACCCCGGCGAGGTTTCCGCCCAGCAGGCCGGTGGGCTCGATGCCGGCGACGAGCTTCGCCGCCACCAGGATCGCCACGCAGGCGCCCCAGGTGAGGACGAGCTCGCGCCGGGCGCGGGCCGGCGCGCGCCGGGCGAGGGAGAGGCTCACCCGGGCATTCTAGGCTACGGGCAGCTCGGGGCGACGGTGATCGTGACCGGGCTCGAGACGAGCGGCGTCGGTCCCGGGTTCACCACCGTCACCGCGTAGGTGCCGTACGGCACGGTGGTCAGGTCGGCGCTCACGCGGAGCTGCCCGCCCTGCTGTCCGCCCTGGCACCGCCCGAGCGCGTCGGTGCCGCTGAGGCAGCTCGTGTCGAGGGGCGAGTTGCTGATGCTGTTGCCCGACACGTGCACGACGGAGTCCGGGTAGACGAACGTACCGGTGACCGTGCCGGAGAACGCCCCGCCGCCCACCACGCAGGTCCCATTGCTCCCGCTGACGCTGGTGATGGTGGGCGCGCCGTCCGTCACGGTGAACGCGAGCGCATTCGAGGTCGTGCCGTCCGGGTTGGTGACCGTGACGTCGTAGCGGCCGATCTTCAAGCCGGTCGGCGCGGGCGCGCTGGCCGTCAGCTCCCCCGCGCTGACGAAGGTGGTGGGCAGCACCTGGGGCGTGCCGCCGCCGGAGGGCGTCATCGCCACGGCGGCGCCCTGCACGAACCCCAGCCCCTGGAGGTCGAGCGTGACCGCCGTCGACCGATCCTGCTGCGCCAGCGCCGGGGAAATCGTGCGCGCCACGAGCGCGTCGACGATGGTCAGGGTGACCGGGTTCGAGACGAGGCGGCCCGGCATGTTGAGGAGGCGCGCCTCGATGCTGCCGGTGGTCTCGCCGTCGAGCTTGATCGCCTGCGCCGGCAGCGTGGCCTTCCCGTTCGCGCCGATCGTGAGCGGCAGCTCCTGCGCGGCGACGACGCCGGTCAGGCGGACCGAGAGCGCGGAGGGTGCGGCGTCGAGGCCGTCGAAGGTGAACTCGAGCGCGGGCGAGGCGCCGAGGCCGATGGTGGCTGGTGAGACCGAGACGAGGTGCGGGTTGCCGGTCGGGAGCGTGCAGCCGCCGGAGACGCACTGGTAGCCGCTGGCGCAGCCGTGGCCGCAGGCGCCGCAGTGGAGCGTGCTCGTCTGGAGATCCGCGCAGTCGGCGCCGCAGGCGGTCTGCTGGGCCGCGCAGGCGAGGTCACTCGTCTTGGAGCAGGCGGCCCCGACCGCGAGCAGCAGCGCGAGCGCGGCAGGTGCTGCCCGCCGCGACGCAGCCACCAGCGCGGGAGCGAGCCGCCGCCGGCGCGACGCGAGCGCGAGGCCGAGGAGCGCCAGCGTGGCGAGGTCGGCGCCCCCGCCGGTGCCGCAGCCGCCGGACGACCGCGGCCTGATGGCCGTCACCTGGGAGGTCGTGACGTTCCCGTTCACGCACTGGCCCGCCGAGCACTGGCCGACGGGGCAGCTCAGGTTCTTGCAGGCGGCGTCGACGCAGAGCGTGGGCGACGAGGGGATCCCCGTCGCGGTGCACTCCTGGCCGGCGCCGCACTGCACGTTTGCGCACGGATCGGCCGCGCACGCGCCGTTGACGCACACCTGGCCGGCGACGCAGGCGGGAGAGCACGCGCTCTGGCAGAAGCCGTCCGGGCCGCAGGTCTCGCCCGTGGGGCAGCCGACGTAGCTGCAGGAGCGGACGCAGTCGAACACGTACGCGCCGTTCACCTTCGGACCGACGCGACAGAAGGTGCCCGTGGGGCACGTGTTCCCGGCGCACGGATCGGCGACGCAGGTCCCCGCGACGCAGACCTGGCCGCTGTTGGCGGGGCAGCCGGTGAGCGCGCACCCGCCCGCCACGCACTGGCCGCCCGAGCAGCCGGAGCCGGCGCCGCAGGTGATGATCGTGGGCGAGCACGGATCCACGCACTGGGCGGACTGGCACACCTGGCCGGCCGGACACGCGCCTCCGCCGGGCGCCCCGGCGCAGGGCACGCCGGTGCAGGTGCCGCCGCTCGTCTGGCACAGGAAGCCGGCCGGGCAGCGCGCCGATTCGTTGTTGCACGAGTTGGGCATGCAGAGGCCGCTCTGGCACGCGAAGCCGGTCGCGCAGAGGGTGCCGTCGTCGACCTTCCCGTTGCAGTCGTCGTCGAGGCCGTTGCAGACCTCGGGCTGCGGCGTGACCTCACCCGTGCACGGACCCCACAGGCCGCCCTTGCAGGTCTGGCTTCCCGACTTGCAGATGCCCACCCCGGCGGTGCCCGCCGGGCCGTCGTAGCAGGTGCGCTGCGCGCCTTCCTGGCATGCCGCCGGCTGACAGGCCTGCTCGTTGGCGTCCGGGATGCCGTTGCAGTTCGCGTCCGCGCCCGGGGTCGTGCAGTCCACCGCCCCGGCCTGCGGGCCGACGCACTGCAGGCCGCCGCCTCCGGCGCACTTCAGCGTGCCCTGCGCGCAGGCGCCGAGGAGACCGGTCGTGCAGGTGGTGTTGGGGTCGGAGCAGCCGAAGCCGAGGTTGAAGAGCGTGTTGAGAACGATGCGGGTGCCGGCGGTCTGACCGCTGCCGGCGGTGCTCACGCTGGGCGAGTAGTCGTGCCCGCCCATGTAAGCCACGGTGCCGCGCAGCGCGCCGTCGGCGCCGGTCACCTGGATCGTGCTGCTCACGTCCCACGCGGGCGGAGTGGTGGTGGTCGGCGACTGGGTCGTGATGAGCCGCTGGACGTTCGGCAAGTAAGCGGTCGCGACGGGCTTGCTCGCATCGGGGTAATAGGTCGTGATCGCGCCAGAGACGAGCGTGTACGCGAAGTCTCCGATCTGCAGGTTGGGCTGGGCCGGCGCGAGGAGCGACGAGGTGGTGTTGCTCCCGTTCCACTTGAGGATGCCGCTCGGCGTCTGGAACCGCGTGGCCGGGATTCCGTACGGGTTGCTGTTGACGTTGTCCTGCCCAACGATGCCTTCGAGCGCCTGGATCCCCAGACACTCGACGAAGAGGTTGTTGCCGGCGTTCACGAACGAGGAGATGGAGCGGAGCTGCCACGCCAGCGAGTCGCCCGCGGCGACCGGCGGCAGCGGCGGCACGACCGTCGCATCCGTCGACCCGGTCGGGGTGACGCCGTGGGTGTCCCAGTGCGGGATCCACAGCATCTTGTAGTTGCCCTTCGCGAGCTGCGTGTCGGCGTAGCTGCCGCCGGTGGGGGGAATGAAGTCGCCGCCGCACAGGATGTCGTAGATCTTCCCGGAGTTAGCGCCGGTGTTGAAGTATGGAGCGCAGAGACAGTTCGCGGTGCCCGGCGTGCAACCCGACGGAGTGCAGGTCTGGGTGATGGGCGTGTCGCCGCCGGGGTTCGCGAGGTACGCGAGCACGTCGCTCAGCTTGCAGCTCGGCCCGAGGCCGCCGGCGCAGTCGCCGTTGCCGGTACACGGCCAGGAGAGCCCCGCCGCGACCGCGTACTGGTACATGACGTTGCTCGACGTCTTGCCGTTCACGGGAGCGGTGATGTTGAGGATGGCCAGCTTGGGCGGCGGACCCGAGAGCGGCCGCACCTGCGCCGCGTGGAACCCGGTCTGCACCTTGTGGATGTCGATGGTCCCCTCGGCCTTGAAGCGGGCGAAATCGGCGTCGGTCTGCAGCAACGAGATGACGTTGAACGCAGCGACGTCGCCCGCGTCGACGATGAACGGTCCGCCGATGTAGTTGATGGTCGAGCCGAGGCCCGCCACGTTGGCGAAGGTCCCGTCTGCCCAGTTCATCCTCTGAGCGACGGCCCCGGACGCTGCCGTCACCTTGACGTCGGCGGCGGTCGCCGAGGTCTTCGTGTTGTCGATCGCCCAGTAGACCGGGACGTTGTGCTTGAGCAGGAAGTAGACGAGACCGTAGGCGCGGAAGACGCCGTCGTCGGGGCTCGTGTTGCAACCGACCGTCTGGTTCGACGCGGTCGAGTCCCGCTTCTGGTAGCAGTTGTCCATCGGGATGACGAGCGAGCCCGACGGGAAGTCGCGCGCCGCGGGGCCCTGCGGTCCGCACGTCGAGGCGCCGGTGAGGGCGACTCCGACCGCGGTGAGGATCGTCGTGGTGAGGAGCGTCCGCCGCATCGCAAGTCTCCCGTCCGAGTGACTCGCGGCATGTTAGCAACGTCCGGACCGGGCCCGCGCCGTACGTCTTGGGCGCACACGGCCCCAGGTGGAACGCGTCAGTGCCACCTGGGGCGCCGACGTGAAGCAAGCCCTTGGCATGCAGAAGTCGAGTAGGACGGTGTTGGATCGAGGGCGGCCCTCGTCCGGAAGATTTCCGCCCCCTCCATAGCGTCGCCGATCTCACAGCGGCGTCCTCGAACGCATCGGTGAGGGCGTCGACGAGCTCGAGCGGTCGAGAACGAGGACCTTCTCGCGCTCCATCGGGCGCCCGCTATATCCAGGGCGCATGGACCGCGAACCCGCCGTCGCCGGACGCTTCTACCCCGCGCGCCGGGAAGAGCTGGCGAGCGAGGTGGCCGCCCTCCTCGCCGACACGACCCGGTCGGCACCTGCCGTGGCGGTGCTCGCCCCACACGCGGGGTACGTCTACTCCGGGGGCGTGGCCGGGGCGACCTACGCGCGCGTCGCGGTTCCGGAGCAGGCGGTCGTCCTCTGCCCCAACCATACTGGCCTCGGCGCGCCGGTGGCGCTGTGGCCCGACGGAGGGTGGCGCACCCCGCTCGGCCGCGTGCCGGTCGACCCGGACCTCACCGCGGCGCTGCGCGCCTGCCCCGGCGTCCGCGAGGACCGCGCTGCCCACCTCGCCGAGCACGCCCTCGAGGTCCAGCTGCCGTTTCTGCAGGTGAGCCAGCCGGGGGTGACGTTCGCCGCGCTGTGCCTCGGTCCGCTGTCCGTCGACGCGTGCATCGCGCTCGGCGAAGGCATCGCTCGCGCGCTGCGCGACCGGCCCGCACTGCTCGTCGCCTCCTCCGACATGAGCCACTACGTCCCGGCCGAGGAGGCTCGCCTGAAGGACGCCCGGGCGCTCGAGCGATTCCTCGCCCTCGACGCACGGGGGCTGTTCGAGACGGTCGAGCGCGAGGACATCTCGATGTGCGGCTTCATCCCGGCCACCGTGGTCCTGACCGCCGCGCGCGCCCTGGGCGCCACGAGTGCCGAGCTGGTCCGGTACGCGAACAGCGGCGACGTGAACGGCGACCTGGAGCACGTGGTCGGCTACGCCGGCGCGGTCGTCCACTGAGCGAGCTGGGCGGAGGTCTTCACGCCCGCCGGCGGCGCCCTCGCGGCCACAACCCGAGGCCGAGCGCGAGCAGCGCCAGCGCGCCGCCTCCACCGCCGGTGCGGCACCCGCAGCCGCTGGGATCCGGATAGATGGTGCACACGGCGGCGATGTCGTCGGGCTTGAGCTGCCGCTTGTCCGTGTCTCCGGGCAGCGCGGTCGGAGCCATCACCGGCTCGACCGGGCCATCCGGCGACGAGACGGTGGGGCACGCGTCGAACGGCGCCGGGTAGCTCGACTCACACGCGTGGTCGAGCCCCAGCATGTGCCCCGCCTCGTGCGTCACGGTGTTGCCGACGTCGATCTCGATGCAGCCGGCCCGGCCGAAGGCGGGCTCACGGCACGCGGGCGCGCCCGGATCGGCGCACGTGAAGTACCAGCCGGTCGGCGACGCGCGGTCGCCGTTCCAGCCGTTCAGCTCCATGTCGGCGTCGATGATCTCTCCGCTGTCCGGGGAGTAGGTCACGGTCGTGAGCGCGAGCGTGCCGCCCGGACCGATCGCCGCGTCGTGCGACCAGCAGTTGTGACGCTGGATGCACGCGCCCAGATTCCTTCCCTGGCAGTCCGCGTCGGAGGTGATGGAGGCGCAGAGCCCCTCGCGAAAGACGACCAGGTTCACGTTGCTCGCGCCGGGCGAGGCGTCGTAGCCGAGCTCGGCGCGGGTCGTGTCGCCGCCGTCCACGAAGCGGAAGTCGGTGCAGGGCTGAGTCTCGCCAGGGCGGGTCGCGCCCGACCACGCGACGAAGCTTCGCCGCGCGAGCTCCGCCGCGGCGTCCGGACTGGCACAGCCGGGGACGGAGCGGAACCCGGTGGCGTTCACGGCGTACGTGACGCGCGGGTTCTTCCAGAAGAGCGGGTTTCCCTGGTCGGGCCGGTCCTGCACGGTCGTGCTGCGGACGAACCCGGCCGCGGTGACGAGGAGCAGCGCTGCCCCGAGGGCGCGTCCCCAGCGCGTCACGGAACCGATCTCACGCGGCGCTCCAGCTCGTCCAGCGCCATCGCCTCGACGCGCCGGTCACCGGCGCGGAGCCTCGCGCGCGGGACGAAGGTGGTCCCCGAGAGGTCCGGCCGGGCGGCCACCCCCGCCACGGTGAACTTTCCCTGCGCGAGGCCCGCCACGCGGTAGTGCGCAGCGTCCCCTCCCCTCCACAGGAAGAGCACCACCTCCTCGCCCGCGGCCAGCCGCGGCGCGCCGACCACGCGCTGGGCGAGCCCGTCCACGGCACCTCCCGGCAGGACGACCTCGAGCCGCGCCGGTGCCGCGCCGCGCCAGGCGCTCGCGACCTCGACCTCGGCGAGGGTCTCGATGCGCAGGTGGTCCTGCGACCAGCGCGCCTCGGTCCTCGCCACGCGACCGCGGACCACGGCCGAGGAGGCGAGCGCCAGCTCCTCGACCGAGGCGGGGACCGCCAGCGCGGCCGCGCAGAGCTGCGGCAGGGCGGCGAGAGCGGTGGCGGCCACTGCGGCGAGGGGTCGGTAGCGCATCCGGCCCTCATCGTATCCGGCGTTGCACTTGCCGCGAAGTCCAGCACGTCGCCGCTTTCGTGTTAGCTTCCGCCCGCCATGACGACGGACAACGTCCGGGTGCGCTTCGCGCCCTCCCCCACCGGCTACCTCCACATTGGTGGAGCGCGCACCGCCCTGTTCAACTGGCTCTGGGCACGCCGCACCGGCGGCACCTTCGTGCTCCGCATCGAGGACACGGATCGTGAGCGATCGACCCAGCAAGCGGTCGACGCCATCCTCGACGCCATGCGCTGGCTCGGCCTCGACTGGGACGAAGGGCCAGGGGTGGGCGGCCCATACGCGCCTTACTCGCAGACCGAGCGGCTCGAGGTCTACAAGCGGTACGCCGAGAAGCTGATCGCGGAGAAGAAGGCGTTCGCCTGCTACTGCACGCGAGAGGAGCTCGAGGCCGGCCGGAAGCAGGCGGAGGCGGAGAAGCGGCAGTTCAAGTATCCGGGCACGTGCCGCGACAAGCCGTTCGATCCGTCGCGGCCGCACGTCATCCGCTTCCGCATGCCGGAGACCGGCGCCACGACCTATCACGATCTCGTGAAGGGCCCCATCACGACGCCGCACGACACGCTCCAGGACGAGGTCATCCTGCGCGGCGACGGCGTGCCTCTCTACAACTTCGGCGCGCTCGTCGACGACATCGAGATGAAGATCTCGCTCGTGGCGCGCGGCGACGACCATGTCAACAACACCGCCCGCCAGATCCTGATGTACGAGGCGCTCGGCGCGCCGGTGCCCGCCTTCGCGCACCTGCCCATGATCCTCGGCGCCGACAAGACCCGGCTCTCGAAGCGCCACGGCGCCACGAGCGTCACGGCGTACCGCGACATGGGCTACCTCCCGCACGCGGTCGTGAACTACCTGGCCCGGCTCGGCTGGTCGCACGGCGACCAGGAGATCTTCACGATGGAGGAGCTGATCCGGTACTTCGACTTCAAGGACGCGGGCGCCACGGCCGGCGTGTTCAACCCGGACAAGATGACCTGGGTGAACCACGAGTGGATGCGCCAGCTGTCGCGCGACGAGGTGGCGCGCCAGGCGGTCCCCTACTTCCGCGCCGCCGGGCTCCCCGCCGAGGACGACGAGAAGCTGCGGCACATCGCGGACGTGGGGCGCGAGCGCGCCAAGACGTTCGGCGAGATGGTGCAGCAGTTCCGCTACTTCTACGCCCCGATCCGGCTCGACCCGAAGGCGAAGGACAAGCTGCTCACCACCGACACGAAGCCGAGCCTGCAAGCCGTCCGCGACGGCGTCGCCGGGCTGCCGGCGCTCGAGACCCCGGCGCTGGAGAAGCTGTTCCACGACGTCGCCGCGGCCCGCGGGCTCTCGGTGGGCAAGGTCGCGCAGCCGGTCCGCGTCGCCCTCACTGGTGGCACCGCGTCTCCAGGCATCTACGACGTCCTCCAGATCCTCGGGCGTGAGGAGAGCCTGAAGCGGCTCGACGACGCGCTGCGGCTGATCGCCTGACTCCTCGGCGCGTGGCAGCAGGCAGACCGAAGGCCGATGGGTGCCCGTTGACGATGGCGCCAGGCCCCTGTAAGCAGTGGCTTGACGTGCGTTTACCCGCTCGCTATAAGGCCGCGCTCGCCGCGTTCTGGCTGACGGTACCGGCGGCGGCTGGCGCGGAGCGGGTGGCAGGAGCCGCCCTCCCCGACGAGGCGAGGCCGGTGGAGGCGAACCGCTACCGGGTCGAGAAGAGTTACGAGGAGACGCTCAAGTACTACAAGGCGGTCTATCCTCCGGGCCGGTATCCCCGGAAGACGATCGTCAACCAGCCGGGCGTGAAGGCGGTCCACATCGAGAACCCGGACGTCAAGCCGGGTGGATGGGAAGGCCTCAACGTATACGAGCTGAACGGCGAGACGCGGGTGTTCGTGCTCGTCTCGCCGAAGGAGAAGAAGAGCCGGCGCTGAGGAGAACTGTTGGGGGATCGTCCAACGGCAGGACGCCAGACTCTGGATCTGGCTATCTAGGTTCGAATCCTAGTCCCCCAACCAATTTCGTAGTGGCGGCCGTTGACTCCAGCAGCAGCCGCCGGTAGATCAGCGGAAGTTTCGTGGCCCCTTAGTCTAGTGGTTAGGACGTCGGCCTCTCACGTCGAAGACATGGGTTCAAGTCCCGTAGGGGTCACCATCTCTGCCCCGCCACTTCGTCCGAGTGGCGGGGCTTTTTCTTTCCGGCGGTGACGTTGGCGAGCCATCCACCGGCCGATCCCGGGTCACGCCCCGCCGGCGGCGCGCCGCTCGCCTACGGCGTCGCCGGGGTCCTCCTCCTCGTCCCCGCGGCCGCCGAGCTCCTGTCGGTGATCGGCTTCGCCGCTGGCCGCCCGATCGGCGCCTCGCACCTTGCGCTCGCGCTCGGGGTGGCCGCCGCGGCCACCTTGGCGCTCGGCGCGCTCGACGGGGCTCCGCTCCGCCGCACCTGCGCGGCGCTCGGGCTGGGCGCCGCAGTCCTCGGCGCGTCGGCGTTCGTCGCGGCGAGCTGCTGGGACTTTTCCTACGACGGCCAGGCGTATCACCAGTCGGCGATCTCGCTCCTCGCGCGTGGGTGGAACCCGCTCGCGGGTCCGCTCACGCCGGAGGACACGGTCCACCGACTGTGGATCGAGCACTACCTGCGCGGCCCCGAGCTGGGCGCGGCGGTCACCTACGCCGCGACGGGCAGCCTCGAGGTGGGCAAGGCCTTCGGGTTCGGGCTCCTCGCCGCCACCGCGCTGCTCGTGGCGACCGCGCTGCGGAGGGCTGGCGCCTCCCCGCTGCTGGCCATGGCCGGGGGGACCCTCGCCGCCGCCAACCCGATCGCGCTCTCCCAGCTAGCCACCTTCTACGTCGACGGCCAGCTCGCGCTCCTCTTCACCTGCGCCGTCGCGCTCGCGTTCCTCGCCCTGAGAACGCCGCTGCGCTCCGCCTGGCCGCTCCTCGCAACGGCGCTGGGCCTCCTCGCGCAGGTCAAGTTCACCGGGATCGTCTACGCGGTGCTCCTGCTCCTCGGGATGGCCGTGGTCGCGTGCCGGGCGGCTCGCCCACCGGGCGCACCCTGGCGCGTGCTCGCGCTGGGGGTCGCCGTGGGCGCGGCGACGCTCCTGGTCGGCTCGCAGCCGCTCCTCACGAACACGCGCGACCACCGTCACCCGTTCTTTCCGCTCGCCGGCGCTGGCGCGGTCGACATCGTGTCCGGCCAGGCGCCGCGCTTCCCGGCGCGGGGGACGCTGGCGCGCTTCGTCGTCTCGACCTTCTCGGAGTCGAGCGCCGGGCGCGAGGCCCCCGTCCCCAAGTGGCCGTTCGTGGTCCGGCCCCGCGAGCTCGACGCGATGGCCGAGGCCGACGTCCGCGTCGCCGGGTTCGGGCCCCTCTTCGCGCTCGCCCTGGTCCTGTGCGCCCTGGGCGCTGGCTACCACGAGGTCGCCCGGCGCCGGCGGCCGAGCCCGGCGTCGTCGGGCCTGCTCGTCGCGGCCTGGGTCCTCGCCACGGCGGCGGTCAACCCGGCGGCCTGGTGGGCACGCTACGTCCCGCAGGTCTGGCTCGCCACGCTGATCGCGGCGGTGGCCCTCTCGGCGTCGGTGCGCGGACCCGCTCGCTGGCTCGGCGTCGCGGCCCTCGTCGTGCTCGGCGCGGACGCGGCGCTGGTCGGCGCCAGCGTGGCGCAGCGACAGGTGGAGACGCAGGCGGCCGCCGTGGCGCAGCTCCGCGACCTCGCGCGCGCCGGGCCGGAGGTCGTGATGGAGCGAGGCGACATGGAGTCGCTCCAGGCGCGCCTGGAGACGGCCGGTCTACGCGCGAGCTATCGCGCCCGCTGCGAGCGGGCCATGCCCCTCGTCGGCGCCTCGACCTGGACGTGCCGCTGATCCCCGGGCCTGCTGCCGCGCCGCTTGCCGGGCGGGCGGCAGCGAGGCTAGGGTTCGCCCCGCCTTGACCGGAGCCCTTCCACCCCTGCGCGGGCGGCACCTCGCCTTGATCGCGGCGCTGACCTTGGCGCCCGCCGTGGCACCCGCCGCCGCGACGCCCGACGCGGGCGTGTGCAGCGCGGAGGCGACCAGGGCGGAGGAGCTGCGCACGGCGCTCGAGGCCTGTGGCCAGCGCGCGCTCTCGGCGCACCAGCAGGCGCGGGCCCTCTCCGAGCAGTCCGCCGCGCTGTCGCGCCAGCTCGCGGACTCCCAGCGCACCGCTGCCTCCTGCCAGTCAGCGCGCGACGGCCTGTGCGCCGGGATCGCCGATCTCGGGCGCTGGGTGACCGACGGCGGCGCCGCTCCCGGAGGGCTCAACGCCTGCCTGGCACCCGAGGCGCAGGTGCGAATCGCCACGCAGCTCGGCGCCTGGAGCAGGGTGGAGCCTCAGCTCCAGGGGCTGCTGCAGTTCGAGGCGGGCGCGCGGGACGACCTCCCCTCCGCCGGCGTGAGCGGGCTGCCGGTCGAGCGCGCGGTCGCGCAGCTCCTGTCCGGCGACGCCGGCCGCCCTCCCATCTTCTACCGCCGCGTGCTCCTCGCGGCGCTGGAGCGTGTCGCGCCGCGCTTCTGGAAGCGGCTCCAGGGGAGCGGCCGCGCCGGTCTCGAGGCGTGGCTCGCGTCGCCAGCCCCGCTCGACGGGGGGCTCGTGGCAGAAGTGCGCAAGAGTGCCCTGCTGCCACGGGATCACGGCGGCGCCGGCCCGGTGCTCTCGGCCGGCCTGGCGTTCGTCCAGACCTACTCCGCTCTCGCTCGCTGCCCGCACCTGCCGGCCACCGCGCCCGAGTGCCGCCGCGCGCGCCAGCTCGAGGAGCTCATCGAGACGACGGGCCCGCTCGTGATCCAGCGCCGCGAGCAGATGATCTGGGCCACCGACTGCCGCACCCTCGGCCCGGGCGCCGTCCTGGAGTGGCTGCAGGATCTCCCACCGCCCCACCAGGCCGGCGACGGCGACAGCTGGAGCATCATCGCCGAGAGCGCCTTCACGAAGCTGTACGCCTGCTTCCTCGACGATCGGGCAGGCGGCAACTCCTTCCCGGCGTGGTCGTCGCGCGTGCTGCCGGGCCCGGGGCAGCTCACTGCCCGCGGGTTGGGGCGGCTCGACCTCGTCCGCCGGCGCTGGGCCGACGGTGGCGACGAGGACCGGTGCGCTCGCGCTCTCCGCGCGCTCCAGACGCTCACTCCGCCCTCCTCGTGCGCCCTGCCGCGCGCGGCGCGCCAGGCGCTGTCGGGCTGGCTCGGGCGGAAGGCTCGCGGCGGCGACCGCACGCCCGCCACCTTGCGCGCCTGCTCGGACCTGCTCGCCGCGGAGTGGCTGGGGCGCACCGCCACCGTCCCCACCGCCTTCGCGCAGCCACCGACCGCGTCCGAGCTGGTGCGCGCCGGTCCGCCCGCGCCGGCCCTCCCCGCCGCTCGCCTGCGCGCGCTCTGCGACGAGCGGCGCGGTGGCGAAGCGTTCCCGGACGACGGCGGCGCGGTGGTGCAGGTGGCGGCGCTGTTCGGCGAGGCGCCGGAGGCGGCTCCCTGGCACTTCGACCTCGCCAGCGGCGCGCCGGCCGAGCAGCAGCGGTACGAGCTCGCGAGCCGACCCGGGCGGTGGGCGCGCCGGCTCTTCTCCGCCGATGGCGCGTGCGAAGCGATCGCGCTCGACCCGGCCCGCTGCAACCGCTGCAGCAGCGCCGAGGCGAGTGCCTTCTTCGACTGCGTCCTGTCGGCGCGGCTCGAGCGGCGCTGGGCGGGCTGGCAGCGGGCGCTCTGGATCGGCGTCGGGCTGGCCGCGGCCGCCCTCGCCGGCGCGGCGTGGGGCGCGCGCTGGACCGGCGCGTGGCGCCGCTTCGGCGGCTGGAACCGGCGCCTCCGCCATCACCTCGAGTCCATCGGCGTGGTGGTGCGCCGCTCGCGGCGGGCCGTGCTCCGGCCATCCGGGCTCCAGCTCGTCGAGCTGGAGCTGCCGCCGACCCAGGCTTGGGAGCGCTGGGGGCGGCGCGCCGTCGTCTGCCGCGCCGAGGGCGGCGCACACCTGCTCGAACGCGACGTCAACGGCGCCGCGCTCCGCGCCCGCGCCGCCGACGCCGAGCTGGCGCTGCTCGCGCACGACTCCGGGGCCTCGCCCGACCTGGCCGCGGTGCGCGCGCTGCTGGAGTGGGCCGGCCGCGGCTCTCGCAAGGCGGTGCAGGTGCTGCCGGTGCCGGTCGATCGGCTGCACTGGCTGCGCAGCGGCGACGACCTGCTCGACCTCGTGGAGCAGACCTCGCTCCGCGGGAACCCCTTCGAGGTCCGCGGCCGCATCACCTCCGCCAGCCAGTTCTTCGACCGCGAGCGGATCGTCTCCGGCCTGCTGGCCGGCGTGCAGGCGGGGAGCTGGACGTTCGTGGGAGGGTTGCGCCGCTTCGGCAAGTCGTCGCTCGCGCTCGAGGTGGCGCGCCGGCTGCCGGGCCCGTCGGGTTACGTCGATCTCGCCGGCTTCTACCATGAGATCGCGTTCTCCGAGGACCCGACGAAGGCCGCCGACGCGATCCTGCGCTACCTGAGCCACCGGCTCCGCGAGTCGTTCGTGACGCGCTACGGCCAGGACGCCGAGGCGCCGGCGCCGCTGCCGCCTGGCGCCCTCGACAGCGGCCAGATCGCGGAGTGGTTCCGCGGGTACGCCGCGGCCGCTGCCGCCGGCGAGGGGCACCGCGCCACCTCGATCCTGCTCATCTTCGACGAGCTCGAGCAGGCGCTCGCGGTCGCGCCCGAGCGCCTCCCCCACGCGCTCGACGTGCTCTCGATCCTGGTCGGGCGGCTCCGCGCCGCCTTCGGGGACCAGGGCACCGGCGCGGCCCGCACCGGCGTGCTGCTGTGCGGGACGATGCACCCGCTCCTGTGGGCGCCGCTGCCGGCGCTCGCGGGGCAGTCGCTCCTCGGCTCGCTCCAGACCGTCTTCCTGCCAGGCCTCCCCGACGACGCCGCCGAGGCGATGATGCGCGGGCTCGGGGCGAGGCAGGGGATCCGCTTCACCGACGAGGCGCTGCGGCTCGTCGTGCGCGAGGCGCAGGGGATCGCGCTGCTCGTGCGGCGCATCGGATCCTCGGTGCTGGAGCTGTACGATCCCGAGCGCGCGAGGCAGGGCGGCCTGGGCGCGGTCGAGATCGGGATCGAGGGCGCCACCGCCGCGGTCCACCGCGAGGAGGAGGAGGGCTCGCCGCTGCGGGTGTGGGTGGAGTCCGAGATCGCCGACCCTCAGACGCCGCCAGGCGCGCTGCTGCGGGCGCTCGCGCGGGCGGGCCGGCTCGAGGCCTCCGAGCTGCGGCGGCAGGCCGTGGAGCTGGTAGCGCGCCACTTCGAGGCTACGGGGATCGATCGGTTGCTCGATCCCGAGGAGCGCCGGCGCCGGCTCCACGAGGCCGCCGCCGTCACCGTACGCCTTCTGGGCGAGACCGGCCTGCTCGCGCCGGAGGGCGATCTCACCAACCCCGAGGCGTACGTGTTCCGGGACGGAATCGTCCGGCGTATCCTCGCCAGCGCGCGCGGCGGTTCGCCGTTCGCGCTCGGGTGACGGGGGAGGAGCCGCCGACCGTGGAATCCCACGACGCGACCCCAAGCCTCCCTGGCGGCGCCTCTCCGGTGCCGCGGACCCCGGGTGTCCGCGAGCTGCTGCGGCTGTTCCCCGATCCCTCCTCGGTGGGCCGCGGCAGCATCGCGGTCGAGGGAGGCATCACGGTCGTCGCGGGGCCGGGGATGGGGCGCACCACCCTGCTCCGCCAGCTCGTCCCGGCGCTGGAGCGCGAGCGCGGCCTCCCCGTGGCGCTCGTCACCATGCCCGAGCCCGAGCGAGGCGAAGGCGGGGACGGGTTCCACCGCTGGCTCGCGTCGCTCGTGGAGCAGGCGCGCGCCGGGCTCCTCGGCTCGGCCCTGCTCGCCTCGCCGGAGCTGGAGCCGCTGCGCGCCGCGCTCGAGGAGCCGGCCGTCGACGAGGGTGGCGGCGCGCCCGAGGTGACGCCGCGCGGCCTCGAGCGCTGGGTGGCGCGCCTCGGCGCCGCGTCGGGGCGCACCGGGGGCGTGTGCCTGCTCGTCGACGACGTCGACTCCGCGGCCGCCATGCCGTGGAAGATCGCGTTCATGGCGGCGCTGCGCTTCGCGTTCCAGGCCGCGGCGCGCGTGACGCCCATCTACGCCTCGTGGCGCCTCTTCCTCGACGAGACGGCGCCCGGGTCGCACTACTTCCGGAACGTGACCCGCCCCGTCTTCCTGACCCCGCTCGGCGCCACGCCCGCGAGTCCGGGTGAGCCTCCGGAGCGCGACGCGCTCGCGACCGCGGCGGTGCCCGGCCTGGCGCCCGCCGCGCGCGCCCGCGTCTTCGAGCTGGCTGGCGGGCACCCACAGCTCCTCGAGCACGTCCTGGCGGACCTGCGCGCCGGGCTGCGCGGGGATCCCGCCCTCCTCGACGCGACCGGCGTCGACGCGCTCCTCGGCGGCGCCCACGCGGCCGGAGAGCGCGCGCTGGCGGCCCGCCTCCTCGCGGGATCACCCGAGCTCGCGACGACGCTGCGCGAGCTCGCGCGGGCGGACGCCTACCCGTTCCGCAACCTGTCCAAGGTGACGATCGCCTCGGGGCTCGTCGACCGCGACGCGGAGGATCGGGCGGTCGTCCCCGAGCTCGTGCGCGCGGTGCTGTGAGCGTTCGGCCGCGGCCTCCAAGGCAAGGGTGCGGCTATCGGGTGCCCCACCGCTCGTCGCGCGCCGTCACCACCGCCCAGGGCAGGATCCACTGCAGGAGCAGCAGCGAGTAGAAGGCGTAGACGACGCCGTAGACGAAGCGCAGGCTGCGGTCGCGCCGCAGGTAGTAGGCGGCCGTGAACGTGGCGCTGACGACGATCGCGCCGAGCAGGGCGCCCAGGCGTGTCGGCCGCTCCGCCAGGAGCAGCGGGAGCTGCAGGAGGCCCGCGTAGAGCAGCGCCAGCCTCAGGTTCCCCAGGACGAAGCTCACCACCGGCAGCACGCGGTTCGTGGGGCGGTAGCGGGTGAACATGAAGCGCGCGAAGGAGAAGCCTTCGACCACGTAGCTGCGTTCCCAGCGCAGGAACATCCGGCTCAGCTGCCGGTACCGCGAGGGCGCCAGCGTGCGGATGGCCGCGTTCGACTGGTAGACCGTGTCGTAGCCCGCGCGCAGCACGATGTTCGTGAGCGCCTGGTCCTCCCCGTGCGCCACCGGACGTCCCAGGAATCGCTGGTCGAGCCAGCGCGGCAGGTGAGGCAGGATGGCGTCGCGGCGGAAAGCGGAGAGCGCGCCGGGGCAGCACGCCACCGTCCGGAACGAGGACTGGGCGGCTCGGGCGAAGTCGAAGGCCAGCGTGTACTGCACGTCGAGCATCGCGCCGATGAACGTGGAGCGGTTCAGCACCGTCACCTTGCCGGCCACCGCCCCCACGCGCGGGTCGCGGAACGGCGCCACCATGGCGCGGAGCGTGCCGGCCTCGACCTCGCTGTCGGAGTCGATCGTGACGAGCACGTCACCCGTGGCCGCGCGGAAGCCCGCCTCGAGCGCGGCGCGCTTGCCGCGGTTGCCCGCGAACCGGACGAGCCGCAGGCGCCCGGGGTGCCGGCGCCGCAGCCGCTCCATGTGGAAGAAGGTGTCGTCGCGCGAACCGTCGTCGACCGCGATCACCTCCAGCCGGTCGGCGGGGTAGTCGGCGCGGAGCACCGAGGCGATGCTCCGCTCGACCATCGGCCCCTCGTTGTAGGCCGGGATCACCACCGTCAGCGACGGCAGCTCCGCGTCCGGCCCGGGCGCGACCGGCCGGTAGCGCAACCAGAGCACGGTCTGCAGGCCGAAGTAGCCGATCTGCAGCACCCCCAGCGCGGCGAACGGGTGCCGCCACAGGACGCCCAGCGGCTCCGCCCACCCGTCGAAGCGCATCGTCGCCGCGGCCGGATCCTGCAGCGCGATGAGGATCGCGCCGGCGATCACCCCGAGGAACGGACAGAGGCCCAGGAACAAGTCGAGGGCGCGGGCCGACAGGGCGACGGCGGGTCGGTGCGCGGGGAGGGCCATGGGGGCGATGGAACATACGTCCGCACGCCCGGGCGCTCAAGTAGCGTGTGAGGGTGCGAGTCCCACGCAGCCCCCAGCGACGGCGCCGACTTCGGCGCACCCCTAGCCGAGCTGCTCCTGCAGGACGGCGCGCACCAGCGCCGGGTCCGCCGAGCCCTGGGTCTCCTTCATGGCGACCCCGAGCAGGAAGCCGAGCAGCTTCTTCTCCCCGGCGCGGTAGCGCGCCACCTCGGGGGCGCGAGCTTCCAGGACCCGGCCGACCGCCGCCACCACCGCGGTCCGATCCTCGATCTTCTCGAGCCCAAGCTCCTTCATCCGCGCGGCGGGATCGCCACCCTTCTGCACGAGATCCGCGAGCAGGGCCTTGGCGGCGGCCGGGGCGAGCCGCCCGCCGTCGACCAGCGCGACGAACAGGCCGAACCGGCGGCCGTCGAGCGGCAGCGTTGGGAGCGCTCGCCCGGCGGCGAGCCCGACGAGGTCGTTGAGGAGCCAGCGCGCGACGGACGCGGCCTGGCCGTGCTCGGCGAGGGCCGCCTCGAAGTACGAGGCGGTGGCGGCGTCGCCGGTGAGGAGGTCGGCGTCCTCCTCGGACAGCTTCAGCTCGCGGTAGCGCTCGAACCGCTCCGCCAGCGCCGGCGTGCTCGCCCGCTGCTCGGCGCGCGCGTCGGCCCGCGACCGGCGCGCCGGGGCGGGTCCGCCGGCCGCGGGCGGCTCCTCGCGCCGCACCTTCGCCTTGCGCGCCTCCGGCGCCCTGGCGTTCCGCGCCGCCCAGGTGTCCTTGAGCGTGATGGTGCGGTTGAATGCGGGCGACCCCGGCTTCGAGTCCACCGGATCGACGAAGAAGTAGCCCTGCCTCAGGAACTGCCAGCGCGACCCCGGCGCCGCCTCGACCAGCGCCGGCTCGACGCGCGCTCCCTCCGCCACCGTCAGCGACTCGGGGTTGAGGGCGGCCAGGAAGTCGCGCTCGGCGTCGGGCTGCTCGACGCGGAAGAGTCGATCGTAGAGCCGCACCGGCGCTGGGCGTGAGCGAGCGGCGTGCAACCAGTGGACGGTGCCGAGCCCCCGCCGCGGCGCGCCTTCGCCGAGAGAACCGGCGTCGTGGCTGCAGCGGATCGCCACCACCTCGCCCGACGGACCCCGCACCACCTCATCGCAGCGCACGACGTACGCCCCCGCCAGGCGCACCTCGCGCCCGGGCGCGAGCCGCCTCCAGTCGGCGGGCGGGTCCTCCGTGAAGTCCTCGCGCTCGATCAGCAGCTCGCGGCCGAACGGCACCCTCCGGACGCCACGGCCCGGCTCACCGGGCCACCACGGGATCTCGAGCTCGTCCACCCGCTCGGCGGGCCACGCCGTCAGCTCGAGACGCAGCGGCGACAGCACCGCCATCGCGCGTGGCGCCCGCTCCTCGAGATCGTTGCGGATGGCGAACTCGAGCTTGCCGATGTCCACCACGCTGTTGTTCTTCGCGACCCCGATGAGCTCGGCGAAGTCGCGCAGCGCCTCGGGGGTGACGCCTCGGCGGCGCAGCCCCGCCAGCGTCGGCATCCGCGGATCGTCCCACCCCGAGACGCGCTTCTCGTTGACGATCTGGAGCAGCTTGCGCTTCGACATCACCGTGTAGCCGAGGGCGAGCCGCGCGAACTCGTACTGACGCGGGCGAGGTTCCCACGGCCCGAGGTGGTCGAGGACCCAGTCGTACAGCTCCCGGTTCGACTCGAACTCGAGGGTGCAGATGGAGTGCGTCACGCCCTCGAAGGCGTCCTCCAGCGGGTGCGCGAAGTCGTACATCGGGTAGATGCACCACCGATCGCCCGTGCGGTGGTGGTGCGCGTGGCGGATCCGGTACAGGAGCGGATCGCGCATGAGCACGTTCGGGTGCGCCATGTCGATGCGCGCCCTCAGCACCGCCGCGCCGTCGGGGAGCTCGCCGGCGCGCATCCGCCGCAGGCGGTCGAGGCTCTCGTCCGCCGGCCGGTCGCGGAACGGGCTGTTCACGCCGGGCCGGTCGAAGGCGCCCCGCTGCTCGCGAATGGCCTCCTGCGGCTGCGTGTCGACGTAGGCGTGGCCCTCGCGGACGAGCCGCTCGGCGCAGGCGTACATCCGGTCGAAGAAGTCGGACGCGTAGTAGAGGTGGGCCCACTCGCAGCCGAGCCAGCGCACGTCGGCCTCGATCGCGTCGACGTAGCTCGTGTCTTCGGTGGTGGGGTTCGTGTCGTCGAACCGCAGGTGCGTCCGGCCCCCGAAGCGCGCCGCCAGGCCGAAGTTGAGCAGGATCGACTTCGCGTGGCCGATGTGGAGGAAGCCGTTCGGCTCGGGCGGAAAGCGCGTCACGACGCGTCCGCCGTTCTTGCCCTGCGCGAGGTCGCCCTCGACGATGTCCGTCAGGAAGTTCGAGGTGGTGGGCGCTTCGGCCATGCATCGCGTGTACCCCAGCCGGGCGGGCCTCGCAACTTGGAGCCCGTGAGGAAGATCAGCTCACGGGTCCTTCGGCTTCCCCTCACCCCGCCTTCACCGCCACACGCCGAAGAGCTTCCCCTTGTGACCCGCCTCGCGGAGGAGCAGGCCCTCGCTCTTCCAGGCGCGCGCGGCGGCGGGCCCAACCCAGAACCCCTTGGGATCGGAGCGGCGGAACGTCTTGCGGAACCAGCCGTGCAGCTCCTCGAAGGTCGCGCGGAGCGCGCGGTGCTTGCCCTGCTTCGAGTGCGGATCGTCCGTGACGTCGAGCTCCGCCCAGAGCCGCCCCGAGACGAGCTCGCCCGCCTCGTTCGCGATGGAGCGCTCGTAGTGGAAGACGGGGGACGGGACCTCCTCGATGACGAGCATCCCGCGGTCGGGGCCGCGCTTCAGCGGGTGGGCGATCACGGGGCCGAGGCGCTCGGCGGCGAGGTAATAGGCCGAGGCCTCCAGCGTCGGCACCAGCGCCTCGTCGGCGCGCGGCGGCGTGAAGCCGGGCGGGACGAGCTCGGGGTAGACGGTGAGCTCGTGCCGCGCCAGGACGCGGAACAGCGCCAGCTCGTCCGGCGGCAGCATGAAGTAGTACAGGGTCGCGGGCACTCGCTCACCGTCCATCGTCGCGCGGCGTGGGCGGCGCCGCGGGAAGCGTCGTCAATCCGGATCCGACCGGCGCGGGCGCGGGCGCGGGGAAAGGACCGACGATGACGTTGCCGGCCGGCGGGATCGCCGGCGGCGGCTTCGGCCGCGGTGAGAGCGACACCGTCCCGACGTCCACGGTGGCGCCCGCGGCCACCGCCACCCGCAGCTCGACGGGCGTGGCGTCGAGGCCCGGCGCGGGCGCGCGGCGGAAAGAGACGTTCCAGGTGCCGGCGGGCAGCCGCACCTCGAACGAGCCGTCCGGCCCGATCGGCACCGAGCGGTGCAGCCGCGTCACGTTCACGGTCGCGCCGGCGCTGCCGCGCCCCGGATCCACGACGCGCCCCCGCACGAGCCCCTCGCCCGCGATGGCCTCGCGAGGCGGCGGCCGCAGCGGCCAGCGAACGAAGCGCACCTCCGAGACGTCGGACTGCATCTGCACGACGGAGCCGTCCGGCGCGAGCGCGAACTCGCGGAACTCGTAGCGACGCGCGCCGGGCGGCGCCGACGCGACCGCGGAGAGGTGACCGTGCTGGTCGAGGGCGAGGAGGAGCACCTCCGCCTGCGTGGTACCGTCCTCGGCCGCCTCGGCCCGATCGATCGCGAGGACGATCTCGCCGTGCCGCTCGACGCCCACCAGGCGCACGCCCGTGATGGGGATACGCGAGTGGAGCTGGACGGTGCGCCGGACGTGCCCGTCGCGAGCCGAGAGCTTCACCGCGGCGCGCCAGCGGTCGAGGCGAAGCGCCTGCACGTACAGGTCGCCGGCGGGGATCCCCGGCAGCGGCCCCTCCGCGCGCACCCCGCCCCAGCCGAGCTCCGCCTTCACCGCCTGTCCGTTCTGCATGAGGAAGATGGGTCGCGACCGGCCGGCGCAGAGCTGGGCGACGCCGTGCATCGAGGGGGGCAGCGCGCCGCCGACCAGGGTGCGCCCGCTCGCGTCGTGCTCCGTCAGCACCGCCTGGTCGTTCTCGGTGTAGATGAAGACGTGGCCGTCGTCGGCCACCATCAGGTCGGCCTCGGTGAGAGGCTCGTCTCCGTGACGGCGCAGCGGGAAGCTCGCCGCGAACCGGCCGTGCGCGTCGAAGCGTTGGACGCGGCCGTTGAGCGCGTCGAGCACCCACAGCCCTCCCTGCGGCCCGGCCGCGAAGCTGGGGGGGCCGAGCGCGTCCTCGTCGTCGCGCGCAGGGTTGCCGGAGAGGCCGAACTGGCCCGCCGCCGCGCCGGCGCTCCCCCGCACCCACACCTCGCCGCCGCCGCCCGGGGCCACCGTCGAGCTGGGGAGATCGAGCGCGGGGGTATCGGGAGCGGTGGCGACCAGCGCGTCGGGCGCGGGCGGCGGCGCGGCCACCCCCGCGCAACCGGCAGGACGCTCCTCCGGCCACACCTCCACCGTGCCGAGGTCGTGCGTCTGCCCGGCGGTGACCTGGACGTCGTCGACGCGCTGGTCCGGGACGAGCCCCGGCCCGGCGATGACGAGCGAGTAGGTCCCAGTGGGCAGCGCCAGCGCGAAGTGCCCCTCCGCGTCGGCCTGCGCTCCCGCCTCCCGTCCGATGACGGAGACCGAGGCGTGCGGGGGCGCCGAGGGGCATCCCTTGTGCCGCAGCGTGCCGATGACCGTGCCCGCGGGCCGCGCCGGCGCGCGGGCGGGGGCCGGTGCGGCGAGCAGCGCGAGGAGGGCGACGAGGCCGGCGAGCACGGCGCATCCTACCGCGAGTGGGGCCTGGCGGGGCGGTCAGGCACGGTCGCCCGCGCGTGAGGTCGGTCCTCCATGAGTCGTAGGGCGGGGGCTCGCCCCCCCGCCGCGCGTCAACCGGGAACGACGAGTCGCACCGGGCTCTCGATGACGGCCTTGAACGTCTGCAGGAAGCGCGCGCCGGTGGCGCCGTCGATGACGCGGTGGTCCCCCGAGAGCCCGAACCGGCAGCGCTCCATCGCGACCACCGCCCCCGTCGCGTCGTCGACCCAGGGCACCTGCTGCGCGGTGCCCACCGAGAGGATGGCCGCCTCGGGCGGGTTGATGATGGCGTAGAAGGCGTCGATCCCGAACATGCCCAGGTTCGAGACGGTGAAGGTGCCGCCCTGGTACTCGTCGGGCTTGAGCCGGCGGTCGCGCGCGCGCTTCGCGAGCTCGCGAGCGGTGCGCGCCACGTCGAACACCGACATCCGATCGACGTCGTGCAGCACCGGCGTGATGAGCCCGTCCTCGACCGCCACCGCCATGCCGACGTGCACGGCGCCGTGGCGGACGATGCTCTCGCCGCCCCACGCCGCGTTGACC
Source organism: Anaeromyxobacteraceae bacterium (assembly GCA_035538735.1). GTDB lineage: Bacteria > Myxococcota > Myxococcia > Myxococcales > Anaeromyxobacteraceae > Anaeromyxobacter_A. The sequence continues at coordinate 28,546 of DATLJU010000239.1, forward strand.
TCCGGGTGGCGGGTGAGCGCGTCGGCGGCGGCCTTCAGGACGAGGTCGTTGAGAGAGACCTCGCCCTGCCCGAGCTCGTTGAGCTGCTCCCGCAGCGCGACGGCCCGCCGCATGTCCGCCGAGATCTCGAGGTAGAAGTGCGGGGAGCCGGGCTTCGCCACGCCGAGGTTGCGGGCGATCGCCTTCCGCATGAGCGAGAGTGGCAGGCTCTCGTCGCGCAGCGTCCGCCTCGGCGGGAGCTCGCGCTTCTTCCTGGCCGGGGCCGCCGGCGCGGGGGCGCGCGCGACCGGACCCCGCTCCACGTCGGTAAGGACGACCCGCCCGCCCGGCCCGGAGCCGCCCAGAGCGGCGAGGTCGATGCCGCGCTCGCGCGCCAGCTTGCGCGCGGCGGGCGACGCGATGATCCGCCCGTCGCGCCGTGACGGCTCCGGCGCGGCCTGCAACCTCGACGGCTCGACGGCGCCGCGCGGCGACGCCGCCGTCACCCTCCCCTCGCGCGGGAGCGGAGGGCCGCGAGGGGCCGCGGGAGCGGGCGACGGCGCCGCCGCCCGGGCCGGCTCGTCCGCGCGAGGGCGGGCGGGCTGCGACGACTCCTTCGACATCTCCTCGCTCTCGATGGTCTCCTTCGAGGCCTCCGGCGTCGCCTTCGGCTGGGCGGCCGCCGGGGCCTTCTCGCCTCGCGCGCCGATCCAGGCGATGGGCGTACCTACCGGCACGGTCTCGCCCTTCTGCACCACGATCCCGATGAGCACGCCCGAGTCGAACGCCTCCACGTCGAGCGTCGCCTTCTCGGTCTCCACCTGGGCGATGATGTCGCCGGCCTTGACCTCGTCACCCTCGTTCTTGAGCCAGTCGGCGAGCTTGCCCTCGGTCATCTCGTCCGAGAGCTTCGGCATGTTGATGGGCTTGGGCATGGTTCAGAGCCTCGAGGGGATCCCCGGACCGCGGTCAGCTCCGGTAGAGCACCTTCTTGCAGGCCTCGACGACGCGCTCGGGCGTCGGCAACACCTCCTGCTCGAGCGGCTTCGCGTACGGCATGGGGACGTCGCGACCGGTGACGCGCAGGACGGGCGCGTCGAGATCGTCGAAGCCGTGGCGCTGGAGCATGTCCGCGATCTGGGCGCCCGAGCCCATCCACGGCCACCCCTCCTCGACGACGACGCAGCGGTGGGTGCGAGCGAGCGAGCCGAGCACGGTGGCGAGGTCGAACGGGCGAAGCGTCCGCGGGTCGATGACGGCGGCGTGGATCCCCTCGCGGTCGAGCAGCTCGGCCGCCTTCAGCGCCACGAACCGCATCTTCTGCCAGGCGACGATCGTCACGTCGCCACCGTCCCGAACCACCTCCGCCTGGCCGAAGGGGATGAGGAGCTCGCCGTCCTCGACCTCGCCCTTCGAGCCGTACAGGACCTCGGACTCCATGAAGACGACCGGATCGTCGTCGCGGATGGCGGTCTTGAGCAGGCCCTTCGCGTCGCGGGGGGTCGCCGGGACGGCGACCTTGAGGCCCGGGATGTACGCGTAGGTGTTCTCGAACACCTGCGAGTGCTGGCTCGCCAGCTGGTGCGCCGCGCCCTGCGGCCCGCGGAACACGATGGGGCACGTGAGCTGTCCGCCCGACATGGAGCGCATCTTCGCCGCGTTGTTCACGACCTGGTCGTAGGCGAGCAGCGCGAAGTTCCAGGTCATGAACTCGATGATGGGGCGGAGGCCCGCGATGGCGGCGCCCACGCCGAGTCCCGCGAACCCGAGCTCCGAGATCGGGCTGTCCACCACGCGCCAGGGTCCGAACTCCTTCAGGAGCCCCTGCGAGACCTTGTAGGCTCCGTTGTACTGGCCGACCTCCTCGCCGAGCAGGAAGACGCGGTCGTCGCGAGCCATCTCCTCGCGCATGGCTTGGTTGAGCGCCTCGCGGTACGAGAGGACGGGCATGCGCTGGTTCTTGCGCGCGACGCCCTCGACCGCAACGAAAACGCGCCGCGCTCCGCGCTGGAGCGCGCCCACCCGCGCCGACCGTGAAATCGGCGCCCGTGGGACCGGCGCCTGCTCGCTCGCGCTCTGCGCGCCCCGTCAGATGTCGCGGTGCAGCGCGGGGTCCTCGGCGGAGGCGTAGATGTCCTGCCAGATGGAGGCCACGTCGGGCTGGGGCCCCTCCTCGGCGGCGCGCAGCGCCGCTTCGATCGCCTTGCCCACGTCCGCCTCGAGCTTCTCGAGCTCCGCCTGCGTGATGTCGATCTTCCTCTCGCGCGCGCGGTTGAGGAGCACGTTGAGCGGATCGCGCTTCTTCTCCTGCTCCACCTCGTCGCGCGTGCGATAGGTGGCGGGGTCCGCCATCGAGTGCCCGCGATAGCGGTAGGTGCGCGCCTCCAGCAGCACCGGCTTGCCCCCCTCGGGGCGCACTTCCGCGGCGGCGCGGGCGACCGCATCCCGCATCGCCAGGACGTCCATGCCGTCCACCAGCTCGCCGCGGAGGTCGTGGGCGCAGGCGCGCCGCCAGACATCGGTGACGGCCGAGCTGCGCTCGATGGAGGTGCCCATGCCGTACCGGTTGTTCTCGCAGACGAAGATGACGGGCAGCTTCCAGATGGCGCCCATGTTGAGCGACTCCCAGAAGGCGCCGTTGTTCACGGCCGCCTCGCCGAACAGGCAGACCACGACCCCGTCCTTCTTCCGGTACCGGAGCGCGAAGCCGACGCCGGCCGCGAGCGGGATCTGCCCGCCGACGATGCCGTAGCCGCCGAGGTTGTGGCGGCGGGCGTCGAACATGTGCATCGAGCCACCCTTGCCTCGGGCGACCCCGTTGGCCTTGCCGTACAGCTCGGCCATGACCTTCTCCGGCTCCGTCCCCCAGGCGAGCGCGTGCCCGTGATCGCGGTAGGCGTTGATGAGGTAGTCGCGGCGTGGGTCGAGCGCGGCGTGCACGCCGATCCCGACCGCCTCCTGGCCGATGTAGAGGTGGCAGAAGCCACCGATCTTTCCCTCGGTGTAGACGCGCCCTGCCGCCTCCTCGAAGCGGCGCAGGAGCAGCATGCGCCGGTAGAGATCGAGCAGCGCCGGCTTGGTGTCGGCGATGGGTTCCGCGCGGGAGGCGACCGCCCCGCGAGCGGCGGTGTTCGCTTCGGCCATCCTGCGTTCTTAGGGCCCTCGGGCTCTCCAAGCAACGCGATCCGCTTCACGCGCAGCGAAGCGCGGGCGCGAGGCGCGTGAGGAGCCTCCGCAGGGCCAGCTCGGTCTTCGCGTCCTCGATCTCGCCCCGCTCGCAGGCCTCCACCGCGGCGCCGAGCGGGCGCCAGCGCAGCTCCGCGCCCTCTTCGAGCGGTGAGCCGTCCCCCGTCTCGGGCGCGGACCAGACCGGCGGCCCGAGGCCGCGCGCCACCTCGGCCGCCATGACGTGGATCTTCTCGGACGCGATGCCGGGAAGCATGAAGAACGGTCCTCCCAGCGGCTCGAACCGGCTCGGCTCGATCTCGAGCCCCGCCTCCTCGCGCACCTCGTCCGAGGCCCGCCGCCGCAACGCGTCGAGGCCCACCTCGCCCGGCTCGAGGACCCCCGCCACGAGCTCCTCGACGAGCAGGTACTCGGGCTCCGGGAGCACCGCCGTCTTGCCGCGGCGGAAGTAGGCGGCGGGCCGCAGGCCCCGGCGGGTGAGCACCTCGATGCCGGCCGGCCCACGCGCCCACAGGCAGACCGCGACTGCGTCGAGCACCGGACGGTCGATGACGTCGATGGGGTACTCCGCGGACCGCGACCCGTCCTCGCGCCGGTTGCGGGCCCGGAACCGCCTGAGGCGGAGGAAGCCCTCGTCGCAGCGCGACCGCTCGGTGCGATCCTCGACGATCTCGATCTCCGCGACGCGAGGCATGCGCGGAGGCTACGCGGCGATCCCCTTCGAATCAAGCCGAGGCACGAGGGAACCCGGAAGCGGGTGGGCTGCGGAGGGCGCGGCGCGTCACCAACCTTGGAGCGGAGGGGCATCATGACCGAGCGGGAGATCACGGAGGAGCTGCGCGCGCTCCTCCAGCTGGACATCGACGCCGTCCGCGCCCACGCGCTCGCCGTGCGCGGCGTCGACGTGCTCGCGCTGCGGGACGCACTGGGCGAGATGCGGCGCGACCACGAGCGCCACGCCGAGGCGCTCCGGCCGGCGCTCGCCGCGCGTGGCGCGGAGGCTCCGGCGGGCGTCGATCTGAAGGGCGCCGTGCTCGGCGGCATGGCGGCCGTGCGCGCGCTCGCCGGGACCGAAGGCGCGCTCACGGCGCTGCGCTCGGAAGAGCGGCTCACGACGGGCCGCTACGCCCGGGCGCTCGCCCTGGCGTGGCCCGAACCGCTGCTCGATCCGGTGCGGCGCTTCCACGCGGACGAGCAGCGTCACCTCTCGACGATCGAGCGGTGGCTCACCGAGCGGCCGTGGGAGGGCCCGGGTACGAGCGCGACGTGACCGCGGAACGCCGAGGCGGGGGACAAGCCTCTGCCCTACAGATCACGTTCCATTCTGTTCGCTACAGCGTTCCGCCTCAGGCGAACATCTTCGCGACGTACCGCTCGAGCACCTCCTCGGGGTCGGGCTCGAAGCCTCCCCGGTAGACGATGGTGGTCGCGAGCTCGGCGGCCAGGATCGCCGACCGGTACTTCGAGGGCAGCCGATCGATCCGCCGGCGGAAGGTCGGGCTCTCCCGGACGAGCTTCGGGAGGTGGGCCAGGAGCGCTCGCCGGTGGACCTCGCTCGCGGCGAGGCCGGGCTTCGCCTCGAAGAGCTGGAACAGCCGTGCCTTGTGCGCGTTGATCTCCGCGCTGATGGCGGCGGAGATCTCGGTGTAGCTCCGCCTGCCCCCCGCCTCGCGGTGGCGCCGGAAGATGAGGTTCGCCTCGTCGGAGGAGCGCTTCTCCAGGATGGCGAGGACGTCGCGGACGTACTCCTCCTTGTGCGCCAGGAACTCGTCTTCGGTGAGGAGCAGGTTCCCGATGATCTCGTAGGAGGAGGAGATGACGCCGCACTTATTGGCCGACGCGTCGCGGAGGACGATGATCCCCGCCTCCTGCAGGCGCTGGCGCGCCTCCGGCGTGAGGAACGAGTTCGCGCCCTCGACGATCACCTTCGCGGTGGGCGAGCCGCCCTCGGGGACGAGGCGTCGGCAGCTCTCCGCGTCCACCGTCTCGGGCCGCCCGCCGGCGGGGATGAAGAGGTCGGCCGGGACGGTGAAGATCGAGCCTCCGTACTCCCGGTGGAACTCGTCGAGGGTGACCCAGTCCTCGCGCACGCCGGAATCGGTCCGCTCGACGCGGCGGAACAGCTCCCGCAGCCCCTCGGTGCGCCGCGCGTTGCGGCAGAGCAGGAAGCCACCCGGCGACAGCGCGCCGGGGTCGAAGGCGTCGGCGTCGGCCACGAGGACGATCCGCGAGAGCGCCTCCCGATCGAGGCCGGCCGGGTCGAAGAGCACTCCGGTTCCGTCGACGATGAGCCGGATCTGCACGCCCGGGCAGCGCTCGAGGAGGATCCGCAGCGCGTTGCCCGCCACGTCGCCGTTGGGGCCGCCGGTGAGCTTGACGCTGAAGGCGTCCTTGCGGATGTCGATCCCCCGCTCGCGCATCGCGATCTCGGCGAACGTGACCACACCGGTCGAGGTGACGCCGTACTGCTTGTGGTTGATGCCCACCCGCTTGCTCGAGATGATGCCGGTCCCCAGGAGGTAGCCGCGGCGGACCGAGAGCTCGGCGATGGTCTCGATCATCGCGTCGTGCATGTTCTCGTCGGGGCCGAGCTCGATGGGCTCGTCCTCGCCGTAGTGATCGACGACGCGCGGATCCTTCGCGCGGCCGCCCTCCGTCACGAAGACGTCGAGGAACGCGTTGATGAACCCGAGCTGCACCTTGCGCAGGCGCTGTTCGAGCCGCTCCTTCGACTGCCCCGCCGGGGCGCGCAGCACCGCCACCAGCTTCGAGCCGCCCTCGTAGATGTCCTTGTTCTTGAGGTGCTGGGTGTGCGCGAGCACATAGGTCTCGCGGAAGACGGTGTTCGCGACCGTGACGTAGTCGTCGCGGCTCTGCGTGACGATGGTGCGCCACCCGCCCCGCGCGATGTCGGAGAAGCCGATGTGGTAGCCGAGCCCGCTGCGCCCGAAGAAGAAGGTGACGCGGAACGGGCGCTCGGGGGGGAGGTCGGCGGTGAACTCCGGCCCCAGATCCTCCAGGTAGGCCGGGTCCAGGCGGAAGGCGAGCGCGTCCTTCTCCGGGACGAAGTAGTTGGTCTTCAGGGTCCGGCGGATGAGCACCAGCGTCGTCCGGAAGATCGAGCGCCGGAACTCGTCCAGCTGGCGGTGGCCGGTGTTGTGGGCGGCCACCTCCCGGGCGACCTTCGCCGCCTCCTCCTGGTAGCGCGCCTCCCGGTCGGCGAGCTCGGGGTCGAACCGGGTCTCGAACAGGCGCGCCAGCCGCAGCGCCATGTCCGGGTGGGAGTGGAACGCGCGGATCACGTCCTCCAGCGTGAACCGGTGCGGCTGATTGTGGGCGCAGTTGGTGTGGCAGAAGCCGATGAAGGCGTTGACGAGCGACGCCTCCTCGCCGTTCAGGATCCCGGGCAGGACGAGGTCGCGGTAGGCCGGTGACTCGATCGCCAGGATCTGGGTGTTGAAGAGCTCCCGGCGCAAACGCCGGAACAGCGGCGAGTCGGGCTCGAGCGACGCTCCGGCCCGGTGCGCCACCTGGAAGCTCCCCAGGAACCACGGCTGCTTCCCGGTGCTGATGGTGATGGTGAACGACCGGCGCACCCCCACGTTGAGCCGGTTGAAGACCTCCATCACCTGGGCGAGGAAGTCGCGCTGGGGCGGGTTCCCGACCGCGAAGAGCACGGTCGTCTCGCCGCGCTCGTTCAGGCCCTCTGGCGGCTCGGCGTGGAGGAAGATGCCGGCGTGCGCCCGCCCTTCGCGCAGGAGCCACAGGAGCTGCGCGACGCGGCTCGGGGGCGCGAGCCGGACGTACCGCGCGTCGTTGAGCCACAAGAGCTCGAGCAGCCCGTCCGCCTCGGCCGGATCCAGCGCGGCCCCTCGCTCCGCCAGGGCGGCGCGGACCTCCTGGCGGAGCGGCTCGGGGATGGGCGGCCGCGCGGCCCCCGCGATCTCCGCGTCGGTCTTGCGGTCGAACTGGTAGCGCTGCAGCTCGAGCAGCCGGTCGGTGCCAGGCACGGGGCCCCACGAGTGGAACATCTCGGCGCACGAGATGTCCCGGTCGCGGAGCTGCTGGACCGTCGCGGCGATCGAGCCGGGGACGTCGAGCCGCGCCACGATGAGCTCCGCCTCGCGGTCGGCCACGACGAGCTGGCGATCGCGTCGGAGCCGCCCGAGCCCCGTCGCGAGCCCGGCGATGGCCTCCCCGTCCTCGCGCATCGTGCCGGAGAACAGCCCGGCGACGTTCTCGTGCAGCCAGCGGAGGTTCGCCCCCGCCTCGTCCACCAGATCGCGCAGACCCACCGGCCCGTCGAGCGCGTGCTTCAGGGGATCCATGGGCACCTCCGGGGCGAGCCGCCGACCTCCTTGGACGCCGCCTCAGCTAGGCGATACCGCCCAGGCAGACGTACTTCACGACGAGGTAGTCCTCGATTCCGTACTTCGACCCCTCCCGCCCGACGCCGGACTCCTTCACGCCACCGAATGGGGCCACCTCGGTCGAGATGAGGCCGGTGTTGAGCCCGACCATCCCGTATTCGAGCGCCTCGGAGACGCGCCAGGCCCGGGCGAGATCGCGCGTGTAGAAGTAGGAGGCGAGGCCGAACTCGGTGTCGTTGGCGAGGCGGATCGCCTCCGCCTCGTCGTGGAAGCGGAAGAGCGGGGCGACGGGACCGAACGTCTCCTCCCTCGCCACCGCCATGGCCGGGGTGGCCTCGGTGACGACGGTCGGCTGGAAGAAGGTGCCGCCCAGCGCGTGCCGCTTTCCGCCGACGAGCACGCGCCCGCCCTTGGCGACGGCGTCCTCCAGGTGCTCCTCCACCTTGCCCACCGCATTCATGTCGATGAGGGGCCCCTGCTGCGTGTCGGACTTGAGCCCGTCGCCCACCTTGAGGCGCGACACCGCGTCGGCCAGCTTCGCCGCGAAGGCGTCGTAGACCGCGTCTTGGACCAGGAAGCGGTTCGTGCAGACGCAGGTCTGGCCGCTGTTGCGGTACTTGGATGCGATCGCCCCGGCCACCGCCGCGTCCAGGTCGGCGTCGTCGAAGACGATGAAGGGCGCGTTCCCGCCCAGCTCGAGGGAGACCTTCTTCACGGTCGAGGCGCACTGCTCCATGAGCTGCTTGCCCACCTCGGTCGAGCCCGTGAACGTCACCTTCCTCACGAGCGGGTGGGTCGTCAGCTCGGTCCCGATGGGCCCGGACGCGCCGGTGATCACGTTGAAGACGCCCGGCGGTAGCCCTGCCCGCTCGCCGAGCTCCGCCAGCGCCAGCGCCGAGTACGGCGTGGCCGTGGCGGGCTTGAGCACCACCGTGCAGCCGGCCGCCAGGGCCGGCCCCGCCTTGCGGGTGATCATCGCCGACGGGAAGTTCCAGGGGGTGATCGCGGCCACCACGCCGATGGGCTCCTTCAGGACGACGATGCGCTTGTCGGCCGCGTGCTGCGGGATGGTGTCGCCGTAGATCCGCTTCCCCTCCTCCGCGAACCACTCGATGAAGGAGGCGGCGTACGCGATCTCCCCACGCGACTCGACGAGCGGCTTCCCCTGCTCGGCGGTCATGAGCACCGCCAGGTCCTCCTGGTTCGCCATGATGAGGTCGAACCACCGGCGCAGGACCGCCGCGCGTTCCTTGGCCGTTCTCTTTCGCCAGGCCGGCCAGGCCGCGTGGGCCGCCTCCACCGCCCGCCGGGCCTCGGCGGCGCCCATGCGCGGCACGGTGCCGAGCTGCTCGCCGGTGGCGGGGTTCGTCACCGCGATCGTCTTGCCATCGTCGGCGTCGGTCCAGGCGCCGTTGATGTAGCACTTTTGGTGAAGCAAGAACTCGTCTCTCAGCGGGATCGTCGCCACCGGAACCGTCACGGCCATCTCGTCTCCCCCTGCGCGCGGTGCGCGCGGCTCGTCCTGCTCATGTTCAGAACCCCAGGTACGCCTCGCGCACCTTCGGGTCGGCCTCCAGCTCGCGGCCGGTCCCCTCCTGCACGATCCGGCCGTTCTCGAGCACGTAGCAGTAGTCCGCCACCTTCATCGTCTGCCTCACGTTCTGCTCGACGAGGAAGATGGTGAGGCCCTCCTCGTGCAGCCCCTTGATGATGCGGAAGATCTCCTCGACGAGGAGCGGCGAGAGCCCCAGGCTCGGCTCGTCGAACATGATGAGCGCGGGATCCTGCATCAGGGCCCGCCCGATGGCGAGCATCTGCTGCTCGCCGCCCGACATCGTCTCCGCCACCTGCGTTCGCCGCTCCGCGAGCCGCGGGAAGAGCCGGTAGACGCGGTCGAGGTTGATCGCCCTGCGGGGCTTGGCTCGCCTGAGGTACGCCCCCGCCCGCAGGTTCTCCTCCACCGTCATCTTGGGAAAGAGCTGCCGCCCCTCCGGAACGAGCGTGATCCCGAGGTCGACCACCTGGTGGACCCGCTTGCCGCTCACCAGCGTCCCGTCGTACCGGATCGTCCCACCGGTCGGGCGCACGAGCCCGCAGATGGTCTTGAGGGTGGTGGTCTTGCCGGCGCCGTTCGCGCCGAGGAGCGCGACGAGCTGCCCCTTCTCCACCGAGAAGGAGATGTCCCACAGCACCTGGGTGAGCCCGTAGCCCGCGGACACCCCGTTCACCTCGAGCACGCTCATGCCGCCGACTCCCCGAGGTAGGCCTGGATGACCGCCGGCTCGCGGGCGACCTCCGCCGGCGCGCCGTCGGCGATCTTCTCGCCGAAGTTGAGCACCACCAGCCGGTCGCTGATGCGCATGATGACGCGCATGATGTGCTCGACGATGAGGATCGTCATCCCGCGCGCGCGCAGCTGAAGGATGAGCTCGATGGTGCGGTCGACCTCGGTGGGGTTGAGGCCGGCGACCACCTCGTCGAGGAGCAGGAACACCGGCTCGAGCGCCAGGGCCTTGCCGATCTCGAGCCGCTTGCGCCCGGCCAGGGTCAGGCTCGCCGCGGGCACGTCGGCGCGGTCGGCCAGCCCGATGAGCTCGAGCACGCGCCAGGCGTGCGCCTCGGCGTCGGCGCGCCGCGGGTGCTTGAGGAACGACGCGATGACGATGTTCTCCAGCACGGACAGGCCCGCGAACGGCTTCACCACCTGGAACGTCCGGCCGATGCCGCGAGGCGCGAGCGCGTAAGGCGGCATCCCGCTCACGTCCTCGCCGCGGAAGACGACCTTCCCGCGCGTCGGCGCGTAGTAGCCGCTCACCACGTTGAAGAGCGTGGTCTTGCCGGCGCCGTTCGGGCCGATGAGGCCCACGATTTCGCCCGGCTGGACCTCGAACGAGACGTCGCTCACGGCCATCAGGCCGCCGAAGGCCTTGCTGACGTTCTGAACCTTCAGGATCGGTTCCGTCATGCCGCCCCCTTCCCCGCCGCGGCACCAGCCTCGGCGGCGGGGGGCGTCGTCAGCGCAGGCGCGCCGGAGCCGGGCCGCCTCACCGCGCCCCGGCGGCGCAGCGTCCCGAGCACGCCGTTGGGGAGGAACACCACCGAGAGCGCGATCACCGCGCCGAGGATGATGACGTACAGCACCTCGTACTCGGCGAGGTAGGCCCAGAAGACGGTCTTGAAGGCGAAGATGAGGACCGCGCCCACCACGGGCCCGAGGAGCGTCCCCATCCCGCCGAAGACGACCATGACGAGCGCCTGATCGCTCACCAGATCGCCCAGCGTCGAGTCCGGGTCGATGAAGGTGACCCAGTAGGCGAAGACGCCGCCCAGCACGGCGGTCGGGACCGCGGAGAGGACGAACGCCTGGACCTTGAGGCGCGTCGGGTTGAGGCCGAGCGCCTTGGCGCCCTGCTCGTCCTCGCGAATGGCCTTGAGCTTCAGGCCGAAGGGCGCGCGCTCGAGCAGGAACCACAGGAGGAAGAACGTCGCGCCCACCACCCCGAGCATCACCCAGTAGAAGAAGCGCGGCTGGAGGTAGGCCGTGAGCCGCATGCCGTCCGGGCCGCCGGTGAGCGACGACATGAGCGCGAGCTGCTGCACGGCTCGGGAGAGGGCCCAGGTGGCGATGGCGAAGTAGGCGCCGCGCAGCCGGAGCGTGGGGAGGCCCGCCACCACCGCCGCCGCCGCGGCCACGAGACCGCCGGCCCCGGCGGCGGCCGGGAACGGCCAGCCGGCCCGCATCATCAGGATGGCGGTGGTGTACGCGCCGACGCCGAAGAAGGCGCTGTGGCCGAAGTTGAGGTAGCCCGTGTAGCCGGCCAGCACGTCGAAGGCGACGGCGAGGCCGACCCACATGATGGCCTCGGTCGCCACCCGCAGGAAGAACGTGTCGTGGACGGCGAGCGGGAGGAGCAGGAGGGCGACGAAGACCGCGATCGAGCCGAGCAGGCGCCGGTCGTTCACGTCACACCCCCTTCCGGAAGAGGCCGGTGGGGGACACGAGCAGGATGAGGTAGAGGACCGCGAAGACGGCCAGGAGCGTGTAGCCGGGGTCGAGGTAGACGAGGAAGACGGACTGGATGATGCCGAGCAGGAACGCCGCCGCCGGCACGCCCGCCAGGTAGCCCATCCCGGCCAGCACCACCACGAAGAAGGCGAAGATCGTGTACTCGGGGCCCATCTTCGCCGAGACGGACAGGATGGTCCCGATGAGCACGCCGGTCATGGCGCTGATGCCGACGTAGATGGCGTAGACGAAGGCGTTCGTCCGCCGGTCGTTCACGCCCATCAGGCCGGCCGAGTCCTTGTGCTGCGCCAGCGCCCGCACGCCCAGGCCGAAGTCCGTGTGCTTGAGCAGCCACTGCAGCACGCCCGTGATCACCACCGCGTAGACGAGCCCCGCCAGGCGCACCGAGGACACGGTCAGGAAGAAGCCGCCCTTCTCGAAGAAGAAGGATCCGGTGGAGAAGCGGGAGGGCGTCGAGTGGCTGTAGAAGCCGAAGAACGTCTGGGCGAGCCCCCGGAACATGAGGGAGAGCCCGAAGGTGAAGACGAGCCCCATGAGCAGCGGGTTCCCCTTGTGGCCGGAGAGCACGCGCTGGATGAGCGGCTGGAGCACGTAGCCGAGCGCCGCGAACCCGACGAAGACGACCGGGAGGAGGAGGAAGGGATCGACGTGCGTGCGCTGGTTGAGGTGGAAGCCGGCGAACGCGCCGAGCATGATCCACTCACCGACCGCGAAGTCGATGACGTGCATGACCCCGTACACGAGCGAGAACGCGATCGCGATGATGATGTAGATCGCCCCCAGCATGACGCCATCGGCGAGGGCCTGCGGCAGGAGCTCCATCGCTCGTCTCCTCGGATCGGCGAGTCACGGCGGGCCGGGCGCGCCGGAGGGTCTCCCCGGCGCGTCCCAGCCTCGCAGCCCGGGCTAGCGCTTGCTCCAAGGCGTCATCGGGTACTGCGCCGCGGCGTCGGCGTCCTTCTTCGGCCCGACCACCGCGACCTTGCCGCCCTGGATCTGCACCGTGAGCGGCGCCAGGCCGACGTTGGCGTGGTAGAACTCGCCGTCGGTGGCGAACTTCACCTTGCCGTAGAAGGTGTCGACATCCACCGCCTCCAGCGCCTTGATCAGCTCCGCGCGCTTCGCCTCGGAGAGCGGCGGCGGCGCCCCCACCTTCTGCAGCGCCACCTGGAATGCGATGCCGGCCGCCGAGCAGCCCGCCTGCGTGTAGTCGGCGCCCACGCCGAACGCCTTGCGGGCCGCCGCCTCGTAGCTGGGCGCGTCCTTCCAGAGGATCTCGCTCTTGGTCCGGGTGGTGGCGGTCCAGACCGCGCCGCCGAAAACCTGGTTCGCGTCGTCCTTCAGGGCCTCCACGAACGCCGGCTCGGTGACGCCGTAGTGCATGAGGATCGCGCTTGGCGCGAAGTCGATCTGGCGCATGCCCTTCACGAGCTTGATGAGCTCCTCGTCGTGCCCGCCGAACGCGACGAGGTCCGGCCGCATCCCCTTCACCGCCGACATGAGCGGGGTGAGGTCCTGGCCGGCCGGGACGATGTTGAACTTGAGCACCTTGATGCCGGCCTTCTTGGCGGCGCCCTCGAACGCCTCGGCGGTGGCCTTGGAGAAGGTGTCGTTCGAGCCGAAGATGACGGCCGTCTTGGGCGCCGGGGAGAGGCCGGCCAGCGTCTGGATGGCGGCGGCGCCGGTGAAGTTGACGGGCGGAACGGTGCCGAACGTGTAGAGGAACTTCTGCCGCCAGATCATGGGCGACTCGGCGGAGCCCGTGATCATCGGGACCTTGTACTTCTCCACCACCGGCGCGACGGCGATCGTGACGCCGGACGCGTAAGGCCCGAGGATGAAGTCCACGTGCTCCTGCGTGATGAGCCGTTCGGCCGCCGCCGCGCCCTGGGACGGGTTCGACTGGGCGTCCGCGTAGAAGAGCTTCACCGGATACTTCTTCGCGCCGACCGGGATGCCGCCGGCCTCGTTCACGGCCTGGGCCCACAGGTCGTAGCCGCGCTTCGTGACGTTGCCGCCGGTGGCGAGATCGCCGGAGAGCTCGGCCACCACACCCACCTTGAAGAACTCCCGCGCCTCTTGCCCGGCGGCAGGCACGGCAACGGTCAATGCCACGAGGGTCGCCCAACGCAGTGCTCGTCTCATCCGCTTCCTCCTTCTCGGGGGGAGAAACTGGGGAGCTTCGTTTCGACGTCGGCTGGCTGTGCTGGTGTTCGTAGCGAGAGGTGTGCCACGGGAGCGCACCCCCCGTCGCGCAGGAATCGGTGACCACGCCCCTGAAAGGATTTGCCGGGATCGACGGGGGGTCACGCGGCCGGAGCGGCCGGGAGGCCCCGTCGCGTGACCGCCGCGGCCCCGTGGCCAGGCTGGCCGGTTATGCAAGACGGCATGAGGCCGCAGCCTCGGAAACCCGCGCCCTCGTTGACGGCCTGCGTCACGAGATGCCGTACTTCTTCATCTTCCGGGCGACCGTGGACTGGTCGACGCCGAGCGCTCGGGCCATGGCGGTCTGGTTGCGGTGGCGCTCGCGCGCTGCGATCAGCATCGCCCGCTCGGTGCTCTCCACCGCCTGGGGCAGCGTGAACTCCTCGGGCCAGCCACCCGGTGCCGCGCCCGCCTTGCCCGAGCGGCCCACGATGTCGTGCGGCAGGTCGGACAGGTCGATGACCTCGGCGTCGGACATGACGACGAGCCGCTCGCAGAGGTTCATCAACTCCCGCACGTTGCCGGGCCAGGGATAGGCGAGGAGCGCCTCGGACGCGGCGCGCGAGAAGCGCCGGCGGATCCCGAGACGCTCTCCGAAGTGATCGACGTAGTGGCGCAGCATGGGGAGGATGCACTCCGTCCGCTCGCGCAGCGGCGGGACTTGGAGCGGGATGACGCTCAGGCGGTAGAAGAGATCGAGCCGGAATGCACCGCGATCCACCATCGCCTGCAGATCGCGGTGCGTCGCGGCCAGCATGCGGACGTCGAGCTTCCGGCTCTGCGTGCCCCCCACCCGCATGACGCGGCCGTCCTCGAGGAAGCGCAGCAGCTTCACCTGGGACGACAGCGGAAGCTCGGCGATCTCGTCGAGGAAGAGGATCCCGCCGTCCGCGAGCTCGAAGTAGCCCGGCTTCCCTTTGGCCTGGGCGCCGGTGAACGCGCCCTTGTCGTAGCCGAACAGCTCGGCCTCGACGAGCGACTCGGGGATCGCCCCGCAGTTGATCTTGACGAGGGGCTTGCCCGCCCGGCTCGAGTACTTGTGGATGAGGTCGGCGATGAGCCCCTTGCCAACCCCGGACTCGCCGAGGACGAGGACCGTCGAGTCCACCGCGCTGACCTTGATGGCCTGGCGCAGCGCCTTCTGCATGCAGGGGCTCTTCGCGATCACGCGCCGCGACTCGACCTCCTCGAGCTGCATCTCCAGCATCTGGTGGCGAAACCCGTCCCGGATCGCCTCCTGCTGCTCCAGCTGCTGGTGGAGGGCGTCCAGCTCGGTGACGTCGCGCTCGTACACCACGACGCGGATGAGCCGACCTCCGTCGTCGAAGACCGGGGTGCCGGTGAGGACCAGCTTCCGCCCCTGCCGGGTCTGCAGCATGTCGACCGGCGCCCGCGTCCGGATCACCTCGAGCGTGGCGGACCGGTCGAAAACGCGCTCGGCGACGAGGTCCCGCATGTTCCGCCCAACGACCTGCGCAGCCTGGATGGCGTTGAGCCGCTCCGAGGCCGGGTTGATGCGGAGCACGTTGGCCTCTCCGTCGCAGATCCAGAGTCCGTCGGAGAGCGAGTCGATGATGGCGTCCTGGACGCGCGTCAGCTCCTGGTAGCGACGCATCTGGCTGTCGTGCTCGCCGGCCTCATCGCGGGTGTCCACCACTTCGGGGGCCATCGGAGCCGTCGGATCGCTGGGGCTCATCGCCTATGCAGTATCGCATCAACTTAGGCAGATGTGCATGCCCATCAGGCCAGGTCCGCCCTCTGGAGCCGGCGCGCCGGCGTACCGAGTGGCAGATCGCGCGCTCCGAAGCTGATCCACCAGCATTGGTACGATCGCTGCTATCGGCCTCGCTCGACCCTCACCGTCGAGGAGACGCGCTCATGTCGAGGCAGACCGAATACCAGGCGCTCCGGGATCGCCACGTCCCGAAGGGCCCCTCCCACGCCACCCCCGCCTTCATCAAGGAGGCGCGCGGGGCCGTGATGATCGACCTCGACGGCCGGGAGCTCATCGACTTCGCGGGTGGGATCGGGGTGATGAACGTCGGCCACTCGCACCCCAAGGTCGTGGCCGCCATCCAGGATCAGGCCGCGAAGTTCACCCACACGTGCTTCCACGTCGCGATGTACGAGCCGTACGTCGACCTCGCGGCGAGGTTGAACGAGCTCTCCCCCGGCGACTTCCACAAGAAGACGATGTTCGCCAACAGCGGCGCGGAGGCGGTCGAGAACGCCGTCAAGGTCGCGCGCCACGCCACCGGCCGGCCGGCGGTGATCGCCCTCGAGGGATCCTTCCACGGCCGCACCCTGCTGACGATGACGCTCACCAGCAAGGTGAAGCCGTACAAGCTCGGCTTCGGGCCGTTCGCGCCCGAGGTCTACCGGATGCCGAACGCGTACTGCTACCGGTGCCCGTTCGGCCTCCGCTACCCCTCCTGTGACGTCGCCTGCGCCGACTACCTCGAGGAGTTCTTCATCGGGAACGTCGCGCCCGAGCAGACCGCCGCGGTCATCGCGGAACCGATCCAGGGCGAGGGGGGCTTCGTCACCCCGCCGCCGGAGTACTTCGCGAAGCTCCAGGCCATCTGCAAGAAGTACGGCATCGTCCTCGTCATCGACGAGGTGCAGACGGCCATGGGGCGCACCGGGAAGCTCTTCGCCATCGAGCACTGGGGCATCGCCCCCGACGTCGTCACGACCGCGAAGAGCCTGGCGGGTGGGCTCCCGCTCAGCGCCGTGACCGGCCGGGCGGAGCTGATGGACGGGCCCCACGTCGGCGGGCTGGGCGGTACCTTCGGCGG
The DNA here is from genome assembly GCA_035538735.1 of Anaeromyxobacteraceae bacterium. Taxonomy (GTDB): domain Bacteria; phylum Myxococcota; class Myxococcia; order Myxococcales; family Anaeromyxobacteraceae; genus Anaeromyxobacter_A. The sequence continues at coordinate 45,111 of DATLJU010000239.1, forward strand.
GAACCCGGTCGCCTGCAGCGCGGCGCTGGCCGTCCTCGAGGTCCTCCTCGGAGAGGGGTTCCTCGCCAGGGCGGAGGCGCTCGGAGCGGAGATGTGGCGCCGGTTCGAGGCCTTGCAGCGCCGCTTCGAGATCATCGGCGACGTGCGGGGCAAGGGGCCGATGCTCGCCATCGAGCTCGTGCGCGATCGGGTGAAGAAGACGCCGGCCAGCGCCGAGACCAAGAAGCTGGTGAAGCTCTGCTACGAGAAGGGGCTCGTCCTCATCGCGTGCGGCAACCACGGCAACGTCATCCGCACGCTCATGCCGCTCGTCATCACCGACGAGCAGCTCGACCGTGGCTTCGCGATCCTCGAATCGGCGCTCCAGGAGCTCTCGCCCGAGCGGTGATCGCGGCCTTCACCCTGGAGGAGATCGACGATGGCGACCCTGACGCCCACCCCTCGCACCACGGTGCGGCAGCGCGCGGATCGAGGCTCGTATGATCGCGCGGTGATCGACGCGATCCTCGACGAGGGCCTCGTGTGCCACGTGGGCTTCTCCGTCGAGGGGCAGCCGTACGTGCTGCCGATGAACTACGCCCGCGTGGGCGACCGGCTCTTCCTCCACGGGTCCAGGGCCAGCCGGCTGCTGACGTCGCTGGCGAAGGGCGTCCCGGTCTGCCTCACCGTCACCCTGCTCGACGGCGTCGTGCTCGCGCGCTCGGCCCTCCGCCACTCGCTGAACTACCGCTCCGTCGTCGTCCTCGGGACGGCCACCGAGGTCACGGACCGCGCCGAGAAGCGCGCCGCGATGGAGGCGATCCTCGAGCACGCCGTGCCCGGGCGCGGCCGCGAGGTCCGCCCGCCGAGCGACGCGGAGCTCGACGCGACGCTGGTCGCCGCCCTCCCGCTGCTGGAGGCGTCGGCGAAGAGGCGCAGCGGCCCGCCGGTCGATCTGGAGACGGATCGGGCGGCGTCGTGCTGGGCGGGCGAGATCCCGCTTCAGCTGGTGGCCGGGCCGCCGCGGCCGGACGCCGGCGTCGATGGAGCCGCAGCTCCCCCTCTCCTCCGGAGGAGGCGAGGGCTGGGGTGAGGAGGCAGCGCGACTCGCGGAACCACCCCTCACCCCGGCCCTCTCCCCGCGAGGCGGGGAGAGGGTGAACGGAGTGAGTGGCCAGGGTCGCTAGGCGACGGTGCGCAGCCCCTTCGCCGGCTTGTACTCCTCGAGCTCGTCGAACTGGAGGTAGCGGTACACCTGCGCCGCCTTCGGCGCGACCTTCTCCTGGAAGGCCGCGAAGTACTCGGCGGGCGTGGGCAGCCGGCCCAGGTTCGTCGCCAGCGCTCCCAGCTCGGCCGAGCCGAGGAACACCTTGGCGCCGTTGCCCATGCGGTCGTCGAAGTTGCGCGTCGAGGTCGAGAAGACGTTCACGCCGTCCGGCACGCGCGCCTGGTTGCCCATGCAGAGCGAGCACCCGGCGATCTCGATCCGGGCGCCGATGGCCGTGTAGGTCGAGAAGTATGCCTCGTCCTTCAGCTGCTGCTGGTCCATCCGCGTGGGCGGGCAGATCCAGGTCCGGACCGCGGGGTTGAACTTCTGCCCCTTCCAGATCTCGCCGGCGGCGCGGAAGTGGCCGATGTTCGTCATGCAGGAGCCGAGGAACACGTCGTCGATCTTCGTGTTCGCCACCTCGGACAGCTTCTTCACGTCGTCGGGGTCGTTCGGGCAGGCCAGGATCGGCTCCTCGATCTGGGCCAGGTCGATCTCGATCGTCGCCGCGTACTCCGCGTTCTTGTCGGCGCGGAGCAGCGAGGGCTTCGCGAGCCAGACCTCGACCTCGTCCACGCGGTGCTGCAGCGTGGCCGCGTCCTGGTAGCCGTCCGCGATCATCTTCCTCATGAGCGCGACGTTGGAGCGGAGGTAGGTCGCCACGCTCTCGACCGACAGGTCGACGCAGGCGGCGGCCGCGCTGCGCTCGGCGGCGGCGTCGGTGAGCTCGAATGCCTGCTCCACGGTGAGCTCGGGCAGGCCCTCCATCTCGAGGATGCGACCGTTGAAGACGTTCTTCTTGTTCTTCTTCGGGACGGTCAGCAGGCCCTGCTGGATGGCCCAGTACGGGATGGCGTTCACCACGTCACGGAGCGTGATGCCCGGCTTCATCTTGCCCTTGAACCGGACGAGGACGCTCTCGGGCATGTCGAGCGGCATGAAGCCCGCCGCGCCGGCGAAGGCGACCAGGCCGGAGCCGGCCGGGAAGCTGATCCCGATGGGGAAGCGGGTGTGGCTGTCGCCGCCGGTCCCGACCGTGTCGGGGAGGAGCAGGCGGTTGAGCCAGGAGTGGATGACGCCGTCGCCCGGCTTGAGCGCCACGCCGCCCCGCTCCTGCACGAACTGCGGCAGCGTCTTGTGCATCTTCACGTCCGCCGGCTTCGGGTACGCGGCGGTGTGGCAGAACGACTGCATGAACATCGGGGCCGCGAACTTGAGGCAGGCGAGCTCCTTCAGCTCGTCGGCGGTCATCGGCCCCGTCGTATCCTGCGAGCCCACCGTGGTCATCTTCGGCTCGCAGGCGGTGCCGGGGAGCACGCCGGCCACGCCGCTGGCGCGGCCCACCATCTTCTGCGCCAGCGTGTAGCCCTGACCCGGCTTCGGCTGCGGGTTCACCGGCTTCGTGAAGAGGTCGGTCTCGCCCATCCCGAGCGCCTTGCGCGCCTTCTCGGTGAGGGCGCGCCCGATGATGAGCGGGATGCGGCCACCGGCGCGGTACTCGTCGGCGAGCGTGTTCGGGGAGAGCTTGAACGTCGAGAGCACCTCGCCCTGCTCGGTGCGGACCTCGCCCTTGGCGGTGTCGACCACCACCACGTCGCCCGTCTTGAGCTTCGTGACGTCGGTCTTGATGGGCAGCGCGCCCGAGTCCTGCGCCGTGTTGAAGAAGATGGGGGCGATCACGCCGCCCATGATGACGCCGGCGCGCCGCTTGTTCGGGACGGCCGGGATGTCCTCGCCGATGTGCCAGAGCACGCTGTTGCAGGCGCTCTTGCGGGAGGATCCCGTCCCGACCACGTCGCCCACGAAGGCGACCTGGAAGCCCTGGGCGCGGAACTCGGCGATCTTCGCCAGGCCGCCCGGGAAGCGGGTCTTGCCCATGGCGAGCGCGTGCAGCGGGATGTCGGGCCGGGTCGAGGCGTCGCCCGCAGGCGAGAAGTCGTCGGTGTTGATCTCGCCGTCGACCTTGAACACCTTCACCTTGACCTGCGCCGGCACGCCCGGGCGAGCGGTAAACCAGTCGGCCTTGGCCCAGGACTCGATGACGCGCTTCGCGGCGGCGTTCGTCTTCGAGAGCGCCAGCACCGCGTCGAACGCGTCGTAGACCTGCGTCGTGGCGGAGAGCGCCACGGCCGCGCCCTCGGCCAGCTCGGGGACGGCGAGCGCCTCCACGAGCGGCCCCACGTTGTAGCCGCCCATCATGGTACCGAGGATGCGGACCGCGTCCTTCTTCGAAACGAGCGGCGAGCGGAGGGTGCCGCGCACGATCTCGGCGAGGAAGCCGGCCTTGACCTCGGCCGCGGGATCGACGCCCGGCGAGACGCGGTTCTCGAGCAGGTCGAGGAGGAACTGCTCCTTCCCGGCCGGCGGGGCCTCGAGCAGCTTGCACAGCTCCCGCGTCTGCTCCGGGTCGAGCGGCCGGGCGGGGATGCCGAGCGCCTTTCGCTCCGCCTCGTGCTTCAGGTAAGCGTCGATCACCGTCGTCTCCTTCGGATCGTGATTGGGGGAAGAAACCCTGTCCGGGCGCGCGCTTGCCCAGGCGGGAGGCCCGTTCTCCTACACCATCTGCGGCGGAATGTCACCGTGCGGCGGATTGGCGCGCTGAGAGCGGAACCCGCGCGACCAGCGCGTGATCAAGCCTCTCTCCACCAGGGGAAAGGACAGCGAAGAGGGGCCGCACCGCACGTGTCTGCGTGGCGCAGCGAAGCGGCCAGCGCGTGATCGAGCCTCTCCCCCCCGGGGGAGAGGGCAGGGAGAGGGCAACACCGCGCGGCCCTCTCCGGCGCAGCGAAGCGGCCAGCCGTGATCGACCCTCTCCCCCACCGGGGGAGAGGGCAGGGAGAGGGGGCCGCACCGCGCGGCCCTCTCCGGCGCAGCGCGGCTGCCGGGCCTCAGGGCCGGAAGAGCCGTCCACCGCGCAGCGCACGCGTGGCGGAACCGTCCGCGACGGACGAGATCGGCTAACGG
>DATLJU010000240.1:0-38379 GCA_035538735.1 Anaeromyxobacteraceae bacterium
GCCCCGCCGCCAGGCGGGGAGAGGGTAGGGGAGAGGGGCGGTGCTCAGTTGTTCTCGCCGGTGGGCACGTCGCCCGGCGGCGGCGTCTCGGCGACGCTGGGTGTGGCGGTGGCCGGGGCCTCGGTGGCCGGAGTCGGCTCGGTCGCGGGCGGCTGCGCCTCGGCAGGCTCGGCCCCTTCGTGCGGCTCGGTGGTGACCTCGCCGGCGCCCTCGATCTTCTGGGCCAGTGCGGCGAACGGGTTGTGCGTGAGCGCCGGCGACGCCTTCGGGCGGGGCTGCGGACCCTTGTCGCCGGGGAGCCTGGGTCCGGTGTAGCCGCGCTTGCGATCGCCGGGACCACCCGGGCCGCCGCGGAAGCCGCCTGGGCCTCCGGGGCCGCCGCGGTCGGGGCGCGGTCCGCGCTCGCGCCGCTCGCCGTGCGGCGCCGCGGCAGCCTCCGGCTTCTGCGCCTCCGTGGCGCCGGGCTCGGCCGCTGCCGCCGCCGGAGCCGCGGGGGCGCGTTCCGGGCGCGGCTCGGCGCGGCGCTCCTGACGCTTCCGCTTCTGCGCGCCCTGGGCGCCGGCCGGCCGCTGCTGCGGCCCGCCCTCGTGCGGCACGTAGATGACGGGCGTCATGAGCTCCGCCGCCGGTCCCTTCTTCTCGGCTTGCGCCGTGGGGAGCGTGCCGCGCCAGATGTGCTGCTCGTAGACGTTGTCGGAGGTGGTCCAGCGGCGGTTCCCGCCCTCGCGGCCCATGAGGTTGAGCCAGGAGTTGACGCGGCTGTCGAGCTCGTCGATCTCGTGCGTCAGGAGCGCCTCGAGCGTCATCGGCACCTTGGGTGAACCGAAGTCGAGCCGGCCGTGGTGCGCGAGGACGAGGTGCACGACGTGGTGCTCGAGGTCGCGCGGCACGCCGACCCGCCGCGCCTTGTCGTGGATCCACTGCGCGGTCATCACGAGATGGCCGACGAGCCGCCCCTCGTCGCTGTACTCGACCTGGCGCTCGAACGACAGCTCGCGGATCTTGCCCAGGTCGTGGAAGAACGCGCCGGCGACGAGCAGGTCGCGGTCGACCTGCGGGTAGTGATCGGCGAGGCGGTGCGCCAGCTTGAGGCACGACACGGTGTGCTCGAGCAGGCCGCCCGTGTAGGCGTGGTGCACGCTCTTGGCCGCCGGCGCGCGGCGCAGCCGGCTCGCCACGTCGTCATCCTCGAGGAAGGCGCGGATGAGCTTCTTCACGTGGTCGTCGGTCACCGCCTCGACCAGCCCGAGGAGCTCCTTCCACGCCGACTCCTCCTCGGCGCTCGGGCCCGTCTTCTCGGGCTTCTTCGGCTCGGGGGGAGGCGCCCACACGAACTCGGCGGCGTCGAGCTGGGCCGGGTCCGCCTTCGTCACCTGCTCGAGGCGCAGCTGAGGCTTGCCCTGGAACGTGCCGACCTGGCCCTCCGCCTCGACGAGATCCTTCTCCTCGAAGAGCTGCGCCAGCTCCTCGATGCGCTCGAACGCGCGCGCCTCGAGCTCGCCGGTCTTGTCGTGCAGGGTGACGGAGAGGTACGTCTTGCCGCTCTTCGCGGTCGGGACGGCCTTGCGGGCGACGAAGAAGACGCTCTTCACCCGCTCGCCTTCCTTCACGTCCTTGACCCAGATCTTGTCCATGGTCCGCGGAAGCTAGCTCAGGCGCGGCGGCGAGACAACACGGTTTCCTCTATGTTCTATGGCGTATGCGCATCGATCCCGGGACCGACGCCCTGCTGGCGGTGGACCTGCAGCACGACTTCATGCCGGGAGGCGCGCTCGCGGTCGCGGGTGGCGACGAGCTGGTGGCGCCCATCGCGCGCCTCCTGCCCGCGTTCGAGACGGTGGTGGCGACGCAGGACTTCCACCCGCCCGGCCACGTCTCCTTCGCCTCCGCCCACCCTGGTCACCGTCCGTACGAGACGCTGACGCTGCCGCATGGCACGCAGGAGCTCTGGCCGGACCACTGCGTCCGCGGCACCCGCGGCGCGATGCTGCACGAGGGGCTTCCCGATGGCGCGCTCACGCTCGTGTTTCGCAAGGGGACGCGCCGCGACGTCGACTCGTACAGCACGTTCCGCGAGAACGCGGGCCCCGACGGGCGCCGAGCGTCGACCGGGCTCGCGGAGTGGCTCGAGGCGCGCGGCATCCGGCGGGTGTTCATGTGTGGCCTGGCGCGCGACTTCTGCGTGAAGTGGAGCATGCTCGACGCGGCCGAAGCTGGGTTCGAGGCGTACGTGCTCGACGACCTCACGCGCGCCGTGTTCCCGGAGCGGCGCGCCGAGGTCGACGAGCTGCTCGAGAAGGCAGGCGGACGGATCATCGAGGCGCGCGAGCTGGAGCGCTGACGCCGGACCCCTGGGTCTCTCCGCTGGCATGGAGCTTGGGTACGACTGGGTACCTGGGTGTTGCGTGCACGCTTTGCGCGCAAGGCGTGCGGCCCGTGCGTCAAATGGAGAGCAGAGATGACGGCGATCAAACGCATTCTGGTCCCGATCGACTTTTCGGCCTCGTCGCGGGCGGCGCTCACGCACGCGGTCGAGCTGCGAACCGCGTTCGGGGCGGGGGTGAGCGTGCTGCATGTCCACGAAGCGACCGGATTCATCGGGTACGAGACGTTCGCCCTCATGCCGATGGATCACCCGAGCAGGCGCTGGGAGCATGTGCGCGGCGAGATGTTGCGGGAGCTGGAAGGGTTCCTTGGCAGGAGTCGCCTCGCCGTCGACGAGATCCGCGTCGAGGCGGGTGTGCCGGACGACGTCATCCCGGCCGTGGCGCGCGACGGCGACTTCGATCTGATCCTCATGGGGACACACGGCCAGGGGACGACCTCGCGGCTCGCGCTGGGGAACGTAGCCGAGGGGGTCATGCGCAAGGCGCACTGCCTCGTGATGACGGTCCGCGTACCTCACCGCGTCGCGCGGGAGGCGGTCTACATGTGATGCAGGAGGGCGACCTGCCGTCCAGGTGGCCTCCCCCTTGCTATTCTTCCCTCCGGGGGGGGCATGCCGAAGCACACCGTGCAGCGGTACATGGCCGTGAGTCCGGTGGTGATCGCGAGCCACCACACGCTCGCCGACGCACACCAGATCATGCGCGAGCGCGGCATCCGCCACCTGCCCGTCGTCGAGGGCGCGCGGCTCGTCGGCGTCGTGTCGCAGCGCGACCTCTACCTCATCGAGACGCTGCGTGGCGTCGACGCGAGCGCCGATACCGTGGCCGAGGCCATGAGCGCCGAGCCCTACGTCGTCCCGCCCGACGCCCCCCTGGAGGAAGTCGCGCGCGAGATGGCCGAGCACAAGTACGGCTCGGCGGTGGTGGTCCAGCGAGGCGAGGTGGTCGGGATCTTCACCACCGTCGACGCACTGCGGGCGCTCGCCTCGGTGCTGCGGCGCGGGCGCCCCGCGTCGCCGTTGCGGCCTCCCACGCGGGCGACCGAGCCGCGGTGACCCGTCATACGGAAAACGCAAGCCGTGCGTTGCGCGCTGCGGGGTGCGCAACCTTCGCGTGACAAAAGGCCCAAATTCGAGGGTTTAGCTTCGGCATACCGCGTGTAAAGACGGTTGTGCTCGAAAGGAAGAGGCCCTCCCGCCTCCCTGCTAGGTCACGCCGACCATGAGCCGCATCGAAGCCGAGGCCCGCAATCTGCTGCTGAAGCGACGCGAGTCGCTTTGCCGTGGGCCCATGGAATCACAGCGGGGCGATCCCTCCTCGTGCTGGCGCGACTGGGAGACGCAGGAGGAGCCCATCGCCGAGCCTGCCCGGCGCGAGCTCGCCGACATCGAGGAGGCACTGCGGCGGATCGAGGAGGGCAACTACGGCCGGTGCGTGGCCTGCGGCGGACCGATGGGGCTGCAGCGCATTCGCGCCATCCCCGAGGCGCGCTACTGCGTCACCTGCAGCGGACAACGCGAAGCGGAGTGAGACGCCCCTCGAGGGTTGAGACGGCGGCAGCGGCGCGATAAACCGTTCGGGTGGAAGAACACGCTCCCGCGAGCGCGAACGTCCTCGCCTATGTCCTCGGCGACGCGCTCTATCTCAACCTGACGAGCGCGTGCACGCTCGCATGCACCTTCTGTCCCAAGATCCGTGACGGCGACTGGGTCGTCGGAGGCTTCGACCTGAAGCTGCCGCGGAACCCCGCCGCCGACGAGGTCTGGGAGCAGGCGCTCGGAACCCAGCTCGAGCGCCGCTCGGAGGTGGTGTTCACCGGGCTCGGCGAGCCGACGCGGCGGCTGCCGCTCGTCCTGGAGCTCACGCGCCGGCTCCACGCCTCCGGCGTTCGGCGCGTCCGCCTCGATACCGACGGCCTGGCCAGCCTGCGCGAGGGCCGGGACGTCGTCCCTGAGCTCGTCGCCGCCGGGCTCGACGCGGTGAGCGTCTCGCTCAACGCCGCCGACGCCACCACATACGCTCGGATCTGCCCCAATCGTTTCGGCGAGCGCGCCTACGACGCTTGCAAGGACTTCATCCGGAGCTGCGTCGCAGCGGGTCTCGAGACGGCGGCGAGCTGCGTGGCGCTTCCGGAGCTCTCGGAACCCGCGTGCCGCGCCGTGGCGGAGCGGCTCGGAGCCCGTTTCAGGTGGCGCCCCTTCGATCGTCTCGGCCGCCTGCCCGAGGCCCAGGCGCAGGCTGGCTGAACGGCCTCTAGACCCGTGAATGCAGGACGTGCATAAGATGCGGTCGCCGCGCATCATTTGCGGATTCGCGTCACGTGAAAGGTGGGCATGACAGTTGCCAAGACCGGCCTCCGCGGGGCCAAGGAACGCATCCTCGTCGTCGATGACGAGCAGAACGCCCGCGTCGCGCTGAGGACCATCCTCTCCGAAGAGGGCTACGAGATCGCGGAGGCCGCCGACGGCGAGGAGGCGCTGGCGCTCCTCCCGGGCTTCGCGCCCGCCGCCGTCCTGGCCGACGTCCGCATGCCGCGGATGGATGGCCTGACGCTGCTGAAGCGCGCCCGCGAGGCGGGCTCGGACGCCGTGTTCGTCATGATGACCGCGTTCGCCAGCGTGGAGGCGGCGGTCGAGGCGATGCGAGCGGGTGCCGAGAACTATCTCGTGAAGCCGCTCGACGTGAACGCGGTGCTGGTCGTGCTGGAGAAGGCGCTCGAGAAGCTCCGCCTGCAGCGCGACACGGCCAACCTCCGCGAGCGCGTCCGCGAGCGTTACCGCTTCCACAACATCGTCGGCGACGCCCCGGAGCTGCAGGCCGTCTACGAGGTCGTGAAGCGCGCTGCCCCGACGAAGGCGACGGTGCTCATCCTCGGCGAATCGGGCACCGGCAAGGAGCTCATCGCCCAGGCCCTGCACGAGGAGTCGCCGCGCCACGACAAGCCGTTCATCAAGGTGAACTGCGCCGCGCTCTCCGAGACGCTGCTCGAGAGCGAGCTCTTCGGGCACGAGAAGGGCTCCTTCACCGGCGCCATCGGCCGCAAGGAGGGTCGCTTCGAGCTCGCGGACGGCGGCACGCTCTTCCTCGACGAGATCGGCGACATCTCGCCGGCGCTGCAGATCAAGCTCCTGCGGGTGCTGCAGCAGAAGGAGTTCGAGCGCGTCGGCGGCACGCAGACCATCAAGGTCGACGTGCGCGTCGTCGCAGCGACGAACCGCGACCTCGGCGCGGAGGTGAAGACGGGCAAGTTCCGCGAGGACCTCTACTATCGGCTCAACGTGGTGGCGGTGACGCTCCCGCCGCTGCGGTCGCGAAAGGGCGACATCCCGGCCCTCGTCTCGCACTTCGTCGAGAAGTACGCGAAGGCCTACGGCAAGGACATCCGCGGGCTCGCCCCCGGGACGCTCAACGCGCTGCTCAGCCACGACTGGCCCGGCAACGTGCGCGAGCTGGAGAACGTGGTGGAGCGCGCCGTCGTGCTGTGCAAGGGGCCCGAGCTCACGGCCGACGATCTCCCGCCCACGCTGCGCGGCCCTCGCCCGCGCGAGCGCGCCCCCGGCGCCCTCATCCCCGGCGCCACGCTGTACGAGATCGAGCGGGAGGCGATCCTGCGCACGCTCGAGATGGTCGGCGGCTCCACCTCGCGCGCCGCCGAGATCCTCGGCATCAGCGTCCGCAAGATCCAGTACCGGCTGAAGGAGTACGCCGCAGGCAACGGCCCCAGCGCCGAGGATCGCGAGATGCAAGACGCGGCCGCGGTCGGTGCGCCTGACCGGAGCGACGAGTAGCGTGCGGCGGACGATCGGCGGTCCGGGCCCGCGTCGACGGGGTCAACCGGCGGATCGGCGCCCGTGTCTCCGCCCGGGAGTCTACGCCGCGGGGGAGGGCGCTGCCGTCACCCGCGGGCCCGCGGCAGCCTGAGGGCGAAGCGCGCCCCGCCGCCGGGGGCGTCCTCGATCGTGATCGTGCCGCCGTGCTGGACCACGATGGCGTGCACGATGGAGAGCCCGAGCCCTGATCCCTGCGCCTTCGTCGTGAAGAACGGCTCGAAGATGCGGTCCCGGAGCTCGGGCGAGATGCCGGGCCCGCTGTCGTCGACGTAGATGGCCACCTCACGCCCCGTCTCCTCGTTCATGCACGAGACGCGCACGGTCCCACCGCGGCCGACCGCGTCCAGGGCGTTGAGCGCCAGGTTCATGACCACCTGCCGGAGCCGCTCCTCGTCTCCGGCCACGGGCGGCACCGGCTGGAAGTCGCGCTCGAGCGCGATGTGCCGTCGCTCCGCCTCTCCCTCCAGCAGGTCGAGCACCTTCGTCAGGACGGTCGCCACCTCGACCGCGCGCGGCTGGAACTCGCGCGGGCGGGCGAACTGCAGGAAGTCCTCCAGGATGTGATCGAGCCGCCGGATCTCGTCGCGGACGAGGTGGAGCGGCTCGAGCAACGTCGGCTGGGCGTCGGCGGGCAATCTCCGCAGCCGGCGCTCGAGGACGGTCAGCTGGAGGGCCGCGGCGTTGAGAGGGTTGCGGATCTCGTGAGAGAGCCCGGCCGTCATCGTCCCGACGGCGGCCAGCTTCTCGGCCATCTGCGCGCGGCGCGACAGCTCGCGCTTCTCGCCGTGCAGCCGCACCTGCCGCATCGCCTGCTCGACGGTGACGAGCAGTTCCTGCGTGGCGCACGGCTTCACGAGATAAGCGCAGGCGCCCGCCCGCACCGCAGCCACCGCCGACTCGAGCGTGGCGAACCCGGTGAGGAGGACCACCTCCCCGTCGGGCGCGACCTCCTTGAGCTGGGGCGCGAGCGCGGTGCCGTCGCCGTCGGGCAGCCGCAGGTCGACCAGCGCCACGTCGAAGCCCAACTCGCGTGCGCCGTGCAACGCCTCGGCGCAGGTCCCGTGGCCACGCACGGCATAGCCGGCGTCCTCCAGGATCTCGGTCAGGTTCGCCACGAGCGTGGCGTTGTCGTCGACGATGAGGACGCGGGGGCGGTCGTGGTGCAGGCTCATGTTTCAGTAGGCCCGGGATCCGGGCGGCAGGACGAGCATCTCGGACGACCCTTCACACCGGCAGGTGCACGGTGAAGCGGGCGCCACCGCCGGCCCGGGCCTCGTAGCCGACGGAGCCGCCGTGGCGCTCGACGATCCGCTTCACGAGCGCGAGGCCGAGGCCGACGCCGCGGTCCTTGGTGGTGATGAGCGGCTCGAACAGGCGCCGCGCCACCGCCGGATCGACGCCGGGCCCGGAGTCCTCCACGGCCACGGTGACCATGCCGTCGTGGCGGAGCGCCCCCGCGACGCGCACCTCGCCGGCGGGCGACGCGGCGTCGACCGCGTTCGCGAGCAGGTTCACGAACACCTGCCGGAGCTGCCCCGGATCACCGTCCACCTCCACGCCCGCCAGCCCTTCGGCCTTGAACTGCACCGCGTCGGGCCGCTTGACCGCCTCGGCGGCGCCCGTCACCACCTGCTCGAGGAGCAGCCGCTCCTTCACGAGCGGTCGGTTGCGGATCATGTCGAGCAGGTTCGTGATGATCCCGTTCGCCACCGCGAGCTGCTCACCGATCCGGTCGAGGTGCTTCTTCACTCGCTCGTCCTCGCCGACGCGCCCGCGCAGGATGAACAGCGACGTCTCGATGACACCGAGCGGGTTGCGCAGATCGTGGCCGATGGACGCGACGAGCTGGCCGAAGGTGGCGAGGCGCTCCGCGCGCGCGGCCTGCGACACCAGGTCCTCGCGGAACGTATGCAGCATCATGGCGAGCTCGAGGTCGAGGATCCTCCCTACCGCCTCCCGGGCGGCGCCGAGCGCCGCGAAATCCGACCGGTAGGTCTCGTCGATGATGGTGTTGAGCTCGCGCCGGACCACGTTCATGGCGCCGAACATGTAGTGCTGCGGAAGCTCGATGCGGACGTGGTACCGGCCGATGCGCGCCCGGTTTTCGTAGTAGGCCTCGTCCCACGGGCCGCGGAGGAGCGTGTCGAGCCACCGCTGCAGCGTGATCTTGAGGTGGCCGACCTGGGATTCGCCGCCGGTGAGCGAGCGCTTCGCTCCCTCGTGCCCCAGGATGGTGGCGTAGAAGAGCTCGGCGATGGCGGTGAAGCGAGGCGCAGCAGGGCCGTGGAGCTCACGCAGCGCGCGCTCGTCGGCTTCGCTCCAGCCTACATAGCGCTTCAACTCCTCGAGCAGGGTCTCTTCCATTCCTGAAAGGAGTTTCTACGGCTTCGCTTGCCCGAGATCAATTCGGGCGTTCGGGCGCACCCTAGCGGCAAACCGCACGGGTACCTTCAGGCGCGGTGTGACCCGTTCACGGCCTCTGCGACGAGGTCGAGGTCCTGCACCATGTCGGCGGCGAACCGGACGAAGTCCGCCTCGGTGATGATCCCGACCAGCACCCCGTCCTCGTCGCACACCGGCAGGCATCCGAACTTCTTCTCCAGCATCGCGCGCGCGGCGCGGACGAGCGGCGTCGAGGGGCGTACCGTCACCGGCTCGCGCACCATGATCTCGCTCGCGACCGTGGTGCGCGCCGCCCGCGTGGCGGACGCGCGCAGGAGATCACGCTGCGTCACGAGCCCGACGAGCTTCCCGTCGCGCACGACGGGCAGGTGACGGATCGCGCCCAGGCGCAGCATCTGCTCGGCGAGCGCCAGGTCGTCCGTCTCCTTGAGCGTGAGGAGCTCGCGCGTCATGAAGTCACCCACGCTCAGCGCGCGGACCGCACTGCCTTCCACCGGCATCGCTGGCTCGGGCTGCCGCATCGCGCACCTCCGTGGGCCGGCATGGCCTCAGACCTAGCCGCGATGCTGCCACACTTCGGTGCCAGGAAGCGAACCGGCGGCGCGCGAAGCTCGTCCCACGCCCGTGGCAGGGGCGGGCCGGGGCACACGCTCCCGGGGTGGCGGCGTGTGTGGAAACGCGCGCTACCGGACGACGAGGACCGGCTTCGGGCTGATGTGGACGAGACGGTCCGTCACGCTGCCGAGCAACATGCGCGCGACCGCGCCTCGCCCGCGGCTCCCGGCGACCACCAGGTCCACATCGCTCGCGTGCGCCGCCTCGGCCAGGCTTTCCGCGGGCGCGCCGGAGAGCACGAGCGTGTCAGCCTGGACGCCCGACTCGCCGAGCTGGCTCGCCGCGTGCGCGAGCAGCTTCTCGGCGTGCTCCCGGTGCTCCGCCTCGACCTCCGCCGTGCTCAGCCCATACGCGTCGGGGGGTAACACCAGGCGCGGTACGACGTAGGCGAGGGTGAGTTGGGCCCCGAACCGGATCGCGATCTCCGCGGCCATCAGCGACGCCTTGGCGGCGGGCTCCGACCCATCGACTCCGACCAAAATGCGCCTCATTGGCACGCCTCCTCGAGCTGAACGAATGACGTACAAGGGGGATGCCTGGAGGCCGAGCGCGCGACCGCACAGGCGTCACCATGCGTGCGGCTGCCCGGAGCGCGGGGATCATGCCGGTCGAGCTCCCCCCGCGCCGCCGCAGAAGGTGCAGTGGCAGCGCCAGGAACCGCAGAATTCGCAGAGCCCGGACGGGGACGGTGAGCGGGGCCGACTCCGATCGGCCTGTCCAGCGTGATCATTCTCCCTCGGCACGGCTCCTGAAACAGCTCCGCCTCAAGGGTGCGCATGGACGCGAGCAGCGCCGAGGGCGAGAGGCTCCTCAGCTCACGCCGGAGAGCGATCGAGACCGCCGGCGCGGCGCGACGGACGAGCGCGCCGGCGGAGCTCAGCGAGATCGACGCCGCCCTGGCGAGGATCGCCGACGGGACCTACGGCGCGTGCGAGGTGTGCGGCGGCGCCATCGGCCGCGATCGTCTGCGCGCGCTCCCCGAGATCCGGCGCTGCGTCGGGTGCAGCGGTTGACCACCGGCGGTACCAGGCGAGCGGCCGCCCGCGCTGCGTCGCGCACGGATGTGGCCTGGCGCTTGTAGAAGCTCAGCCCAGCGCTCCGCCCGCGCGCAATCGTTTCGGGGAGCCCAATCGGAGACCACATGCCGCACGACACACACCTGGCCGGCCACGGACGCGACCTCGCGGTCATGACGCTCGAGATCGCGGGCGCCGACGGCAGCCGGACATTTTCGACCGTTCTCTGCCCGCGCGAGCAGCGCGCCAAGCCCCTGGACGATTGCCTCCCTTGCAGCGACAGCCTGGGCCTCGACCGCGATCCTGGAGCGCGCCCTGGGTTGGTCGAATGTCTGGGCGACGCCGCGCCGCGCCCGGTGGTCGAGCGCGATCCGGCCGACGCCGAACCCTCGCTGGCGGACCGGACGCCAGTCCAGGCGGCGATGGCGCGAGCCGTGGTCGCGGTGAAGGCCGACCTCCCGCTCGATCGCGCCCGCAGCCTCTTCCTCGAACGCGGGATCGGAGGGGCGCCGGTCGTCGACGACGAGGGGCGGCCGCTCGGCATCCTGTCCAAGACCGATCTCCTGAGCGCCTCCGGCGCGGCGACCGTGGCGGAAGCGATGAGCCGGAACGTGCTGACGCTGCCGGAGCTGGCGCCCATCTCCGAGGCCGCCGCGCTGCTCGCCAATGAGGGTGTCCACCGCGCGCCCGTGGTTGGCCGCGAGGGACGCGTGCTGGGGATCGTGACGGTGCTCGACCTGCTGCGTTGGCTGGTCCAGCAAGACGGGCAGCTCATGCCCTCGGGTCACAGCCTGCAGGCGCGTTGACCGCGGACTGAGAACGCGAAGCGGCCGCCGGGTGGCACCGCGGGCCGCGCGTCGGTCCAGCGAAAGAGCCTGCGCTACTTCACGTGGGCGGTCTGATCCTTCTCCGCCGGCTCGGCGTCGTCGGGCTTCGCCTCGCGCAGCGCGCGGCGGAAGCTCCGGACGCTCTCGCCCAGCCCCTTGCCGAGCTGAGGCAGCTTGTTGCCTCCGAAGAGGAGCAGGACGGCGAGGAGGATGAGGAGCAGCTCGGGGAGTCGAAGACCGAACATGAGCGTTCCTTCGGGCGCGCGGCGGGCGAGCGGCCTCACCACCTTATAATCCGGTCAGGCGTTCGCGTCTTCCGTCGCGATCGCCGCGAGCCGGCGGGGATCGAGGACGCGCACGCCCCGCGAGGCGTCCACGACGCCGTCGCGCTCCAGACGGGTGAGGCACCGGGAGAGCGTCTCGGGTCGCATCCCGAGCAGCCGCGCGACGACCTGCTTGCGGACCGCGTTCGGCCGGTCGGCGAGGAACCGGGCGTGGGCCAGCGCGAAGCGGGCGACGCGCGACAGGCAATCGCCCTGGCGGTAGTTCACCTCGTCGCGCTGCAGCTTCCCTTCGGTGAGCAGGAGGTCCAGGACGGCGCGCGCCGGGCTACGGTCGGGACCGACCCAGCTGCTCATCTGGTCGCCGGCGATTCCGCACAGCTTCACGCGTGAGAGCGCGCGCACCTCGTAAGGCGAGGGATCTCCATGCAGCGACTCGGTGCAGAGGAGCGAGGCGGGTCCGCGGAGGGTGAGCAGCACCTCACTCCCGCGCGGGCTGACCGCGGAGAGCGAGACGAACCCCTCTTTCACGAAGTAAACGGTGCGCGGTCGCTCACCCTGGGCGCACAGCGTCGCGCCGGCCTCGCGTGCCGTCAGGGTGAGCCGGCACCGGCCCGAGGACGCGATGCCGAGCGAGCAGGCGCTGCAATCGTTCACTGGCGCGGTCGAAAGCAAGGGGACCTCCAGGGGTGGCCTTGATTGATCGGCGTCGCTTTGCAGGACCTAGGCCCGCGTAACTACGGAGAATCAGGGGGTGCGACATGCAGGCCTTGCGTTTTGGCCTCGATCAACGCGAGTGGTACGCAACGTTTGCGAGCCGGAAGAGGGGGAGGTGGTGACGACGCGACTGCGGCGAGAGAGCGCTGCACCAGCCCGGTGGGCCGATTCACTAAGATGCCGCCATGGATAAGCTGGAGCGCATTCGCCTCGCGGTGATGGACGGCGTCGCGCCGCTCCCGGCCGAGCGAGTCCCGCTCGCGTCCGCGGACGGCCGCTGGCTGAGGCAGGCGGTCACCGCCGCTCGCGCCGCCCCGCCGGAGACCTGCTCCGCCATGGATGGGTACGCGGTGCGGTCGGCCGACGCGCGCGGCCCGGTCCGGCTCAGCGTCGTCCGGACCCTCTACGCAGGTGACGCCCCCGGCGCGCCGATCGCGCCCGGCGAAGCGGCCCGCATCTTCACCGGCGCGCCGCTGCCGCCGGGAGCCGACGCCGTGGTGCGCGAGGAGGCGGCGCGCGAGGAGGGCGGCGCAGTCGAGCTGCGCGAGGCCGCGCGGCCCGGGGAGAACGTGCGGCCGGCAGGGGAGGACGTCGAGGCGGGCGGACTCGCGCTCGACGCCGGGGGGCGCCTCGGACCGCGCCAGCTCGCGCTCCTCGCCGCGGTCGGCGTGGAGGAGGTCCAGGTGACGCGGCGCCCCCGCGTGGCGTTGCTCTCCACCGGCGACGAGGTCCTCTCCGGCCGGACTCCCGACTCGAACGGCGTCGCGCTCGGCGGGGGCATGCGCGCGCTCGGCATCGAGGTCGCACGCCAGCACGTGGGCGACGACCTCGAGCAGCTCGCTGCCGCGATCGAGCGGGCGCTCTCGGACGCCGACGCCGTCATGACCATCGGCGGTGTCTCGGTGGGCGCGCGCGACCACGTCCGGACCGCCGTCGAGCGGATCGGCGGTGAGGTCCGAGTCCACGGCGTCCCGATGAAGCCGGGCAAGCCTTTCCTCTTCGCCGTCGCACGCGGGACGCCGGTGTTCGGGATGCCGGGCAGCCCTTCCGCTTGCCTCGTCGCCTTCGAGGTGTTCGCGCGACCGGCCCTGCTCGCGCTCTCCGGTGCCGCCCGCCGGCTGCGGCGCACGCTCGCGTTGCCGCTCGCGGAGCCCGTCGCAGGACGCCCGGGACGGGCGCGGTTCCTCTGGGCGGCGCTCGAGGACGACGGGCGGGTGCGGCCGATCGGGCGCGATGCGGCCCAGGTGCGTGGCCCGGCGCTGGCGGACGCGCTGCTCCGGCTGCCCGAAGGGACCGGCGACGTTCCGGCCGGTGCTCCGGTCGAGACGTGGCTCCTCGAGGAGGACGCCAAGTGACGAAGCCTCGGGTGCTGGCCTTCTCCGGGGCGAGCGGCTCCGGGAAGACGACCGTGCTGGTGAAGCTCATCCCCGCGCTGCGCGCGCGCGGTCTCATCGTGGCGGCGCTCAAGCACTCCGGACACGTGCACCCGTTCGATCGGCGCGGGAAGGACAGCGCTCGCCTGCGAGGGGCGGGCGCGGTGGCGGTCGCGCTGTCGGGCCCGCGCGAGGTCGCCTACTTCGGGCCACCCCGCCGCGCGCTCGAGGATCTGATCGCGCTGCTCCCGCCCTGCCACCTCGTCGTCGCCGAGGGCTGGAAGCACGAGCGCCTGCCCCGCGTGGAGGTTCACCGCGAGGCGATCGATCGCGGATTCCTGTGCGTCTATGATCCGGACGTGCTCGCGGTGGTGAGTGACGTCGAGCCGCCGCGCCCGGTCCCGTGGTTCACGTTCGGCGAGGTGGAGGCCCTGGCGGAGTGGGTGGCGCGCTTCGCCGAGGGAGGCGAGCGCGCGCTTGCCTTGCCCAGGAAGCGTGCTCACCGTACGGCTCGCAGAGGTGATGCGCTGCGGGAGAACGGCATGGCGAGGACGACCACGAAGAGGACGGGGAGCCGCCGCGGAGGCGCTGGCGCGACCAGGCGAAGGACGGCGAGCAGGAAGAAGCTGCGCGGCGGCGGCGCGACGGTCCGCGAGGCGGGGCGGAAGGGCGGTCGCCGGACGCTGGAGCGGCGTGGGCCGGAGTTCTACTCGCGCATCGGCCGCAAGGGTGGCAAGTCGAGCGGCGGATCGCGTCGGGCGGCTGCGGCGGCGCGCGCCGGGCGCGCCTCGGCCGGCAAGGGCGGGCGCAGCCCGCGCGGCTCCCGAGCGCGCTAGAGCGCGGCTCGAACGTCACATCGGCAGCGGGCCGTCGCGACCCACGGAGTGCGGCCCGCTGCCGAGCGCTTGCTCGGGTGTCGCCCGCGCGGGGCGACGATGTCGCCAGCGCGCGAGAGGTCGTGGGCCGGCGTGGCGTACGAGTCCATGGCTGCGCTCACCACCGCCGAGAGGCCAGTCGAGGTGGCGGGAAGTTGCGTAGGACCGCGGCGACGCCCTTGCCGTCGGGGTCAGTCCTCCCGTGACGGACGGAAGGGCCGCAAAACGGCCATCCGAGGACCTGCGCGTCCCCGGCGATGCGCGGAGGTCTGCATGCTCCCGACCGACGAGCGCGCCTCGAAGATGCGGGCGGTGCTCCGCGTCTCGGCCGGCAACTTCCTCGAGATGTACGACTTCATGGTGTTCGGGTACTACGCGTCCGCGATCGCGTGGACGTTCTTCCCGAGCCGGAGCGAGTTCGCCTCGCTCATGCTGTCGCTCATGACGTTCGGCGCCGGGTTCCTCATGCGCCCGCTGGGCGCGGTGGTGCTCGGCGCGTACATCGACCATCACGGGCGCCGCCGGGGTCTCATCGTGACCCTGGCGCTCATGTCCGTCGGCACGCTCTCGGTCGCGCTCGTCCCCGGATACGGGACGCTCGGGCGCCTCGCGCCGTTGCTGGTGGTCGGGGGTCGCCTGCTGCAGGGGTTCTCGGCCGGCGCGGAGCTGGGCGGCGTCTCTGTGTACCTGGCCGAGATCGCGACCCCTGGTCGCAAGGGCTTCTACGTGAGCTGGCAGTCCGCGAGCCAGCAGGTGGCGGTCGTGTTCGCGGCGCTGCTCGGGGTCGCCCTGAGCGCGCGGCTCTCGCGGGCGCAGATGTACGCCTGGGGCTGGCGGGTGCCCCTCCTCGTCGGCTGCGCCATCGTCCCGCTGCTGTTCCTGCTTCGCCGCTCGCTACGCGAGACGGACGAGTTCCTGGCGCGGACTCGCCGCCCGCCCGTCTCCGAGATCGTCCGCCGCACGCTCGCGAGCTGGCGGGTCGTGATCCTCGGCGTGATGCTCATCACGATGACGACGGTGTCGTTCTACACGATCACCGCCTACACCCCCACCTTCGGCCGGGAGGTGCTGCACCTCGGGAGCACCGCCAGCCTCGCCGTCACGCTGTGCGTCGGCGTCTCCAACCTGTTCTGGCTGCCGGTCATGGGCGCGCTGTCGGACCGGGTCGGGCGCAGGCCCCTCCTCATCGCGTGCACGGCGCTGGCGCTCGCGACCGCTTACCCGGCCATGGCCTGGCTGGTGGCGCGGCCCTCGTTCCAGAGCCTCCTGCTGGTCGAGCTGTGGCTGTCGTTCATCTACGCCAGCTACAACGGAGCGATGATCGTGTTCCTCACCGAGATCATGCCCCTCGAGGTGAGGACCGCTGGCTTCTCGCTCGCCTACAGCCTGGCGACGGCGATCTTCGGCGGCTTCACGCCCGCCATCAACACCTGGCTCATCCACGCCACGGGCAACCGCGCCATGCCGGGCGCGTGGGTGTCGTTCGCGGCGGCGTGCGGGCTCGTGGCGGCGGCGCTGGCGGGCCGTCACGAGCCGCTGCTCACCGCGCCGGCCGCCGATCCACGACCGAGAACGGCCGGTCGCCCTTGAGCTCCTTCGGCCCACCACTTCGCGCCGGCCGCCGGCGAGCTCCACACCTCGAAGTGGAGCCGGGACAGCGCCACCGGGTCGCTCAGCAAGAGCATCCGTTCACGCCGAGTCAGCGCGGCTGGTCCCTCGCGCGCAGCCCTGGTGGTGAGCGGGATCCCGGCGCGGCGCGCGGCCGATGCGACCGTGGAGCGAGATGCCGCAGCCGCGCACGCGACGGCGTTGACGAGCGGGTGAACGACCGCATCGGTGAATCGGGCCGGCGGGGCGGGGCGCTCGAGCGATCGCCGGAGCGTGGCCAGCTCGAGGGGCGGCCGGGTCTCCTCCGGGATCACGAACAACCCGGCGTGGCGGAAGCGGCGGCCCAGGGAGATGCGGCTCGAGTAGACGGACAGCGGCATCGAGATGGCCAGGGCCCCCACCACGGGCAAGAGCCACCAGAGGAGCGTCGCGTTCAGCCGGTACGCGCCCACGGCCCAGGCGATCGCCAGCAACGTGTGCCCGCCGTGGCGGCGCAGCGCCTCGCCCCACCTCGTCTCGGCGTCCTCCCGGTGAGGGGATCTCCAGTGCGTCCTCCAGCCGGTCAGGGCTCTCAGCACGAACTGGGTGTGGAACAGCATGCAGATGGGGGCGAGGAGCGCGGAGAACACCATCTCGATCAGCACGCTCGCCGTGAAACGGGTCGCGCCGGCGAAGCGCCGCGCGCCGCGGGCCAGCACCAGGACCGCGCCGAGGATCTTCGGGAGGAAGAGCACGGAGCCGGTCGCGGCGGCCAACCCGATCGCCCACTCGACGTGCCATTGCGGCCACTCGGGAAACAGCTGGCGAGGCTGCACGAAGTAGCGAGGGCCGACCACGGTCTGGATCGCCAGGAACGCGGTGGAGATGGCCAGCGACATCAGCCACAGCGGCGACGAGAGGTAGCTCATGGCGCCTGCCATGAACACCGCCCGATGCGCCGGGTGCAGTCCCTCCGCCACGCAGAGCCGGGTGTTGAGGAGATTCCCCTGGCACCAACGCCGGTCCCGGTTCAGCTCGTCGAGGACGTTGGGCGGGATCTCCTCGTAGCTGCCGGGCAGGTCGTAAGCGATCCACACCGACCATCCCGCTCGCCGCATCAGGGCGGCCTCGACGAAGTCGTGCGAGAGGATCTCGCCGGAGAAGACGCCCCACCCAGGCAACCGCCCCAGCGCGCAATGTCGCATGAAGGGGCGGATCCGGATGATCGCGTTGTGTCCCCAGTAGAAGGCGGCGCCGAGCTGCCAGAAGCTGATGCCCGCCGTGAACACCGGCCCGTAGACGCGGGTGGCGAATTGCTGGATGCGGGCGTAGAGCGTCTCCCGCCCGGCGGCGCGGGGCGCGGTCTGGATGATTCCGGTCGCGGGGTGGGCCTCCATCAGCCTGACCAAGGCGGTCAGGCACGTCCCGCTCATGATGCTGTCCGCGTCCAGGACCACCATGTACCGGTACTGGTTGCCCCAGCGCCGGCAGAAGTCGGCCACGTTGCCGCTCTTCCGTTTGATGCGATGCCGGCGCCAGCGATAGAAGATCCGGCCGTGGCCGCGCACGGCGCAGCAGAGGTCGAGCCAGGCCTTCGTCTCGGCCACGCGCGCGTCGGGCTCGCTGCTGTCGCTCAACACGAAGAAATCGAAGCGCTCCAGCGCGTCCGTGCGGCTGAGTGAGTCGTAGCAGGCCCGCAGCCCGGCGAAGGTCCTCCTGACGTTCTCGTTGCAGATCGGCATGACGACGGCCGTGCGAGCCTCGGGTGGTATCTCGGGCACCCGCGCGAGGGACCGCGTGATGGAATAGCGATCCCGGCCCGTGGCGAGGACCAGGAACCCCACCACGCCCGTCCAGAACCCGATCGACACCCAGCCGAACAGGACCGTGAAGAGGACCAGGATGGCGACCTCCAGCGGCTGCCCGCCGTGGTACGGGAGGACCGACCTCATGCCATCCGCCGCGGCTGCGGTCTGGCCTAGCACCAGGCCCAACAGGACGATCCGCCGCACGGCGGCCCTCCAGCGCGACGGCCGCGCCGCCTCGAGTGCCTGGAGCTCTGGATCCGGTCCGGGACGGCGAGCCGGCCGTCGCCTCTGGAACCAACGGCCCATCCCTCGCCACACCCGGGTCATCACGGGGAGCAACCAGGCGGAGGGTGCCATCGGGGTGCGATGCAGGCTCGGCGTGGTCGCGAGACGGACGTGGCCGCTCCCCTCGACCCCGGTGCACTCCGTGTGGACGTGGCCGTCGGGCGAGGGGCAGGCCAGCTGCAGGCGCCGTTGGATCGAGGCCGCTGACGCGTCCGTCACCGACGCCGGAGCTCCGCCTAGAATCACGTGCAGAGCCGCCATCGCCCGGGCCGGATCGGCCTCGGCTCCGACCTCGTCGAGGACGAGACGCTTCGCTTGGGGCGACAGCGGCAGCCGCTCCAGGTACTGGTGGCAGACGGTCGCGGCCTCGCCGCTCAGTCGGGCGGTAGGATGTAGCTCCATGTCTCGGTAAGAACCTGCCTCCCGCTCCGCAGCTGCGCCCGCAGCTCGACGGGCTTCCCGCTGTCATTCCGGTGCAAGCGCACCACGACGCGCCGGCCGCCGGTCAGCTCGTTGCGGATCGTGTTTTGCTCGACGATCTGCCCGTTGGAGTCGATCCAGAGCACGGGCTCGACCTGCGCGTCCCTCGGCACCTGCTCGAGCACCGGCCCCGCGAAGTCGATGTGGAATTCGATGCTGTCGTCCGGCGAGCGCGTGTAGCCCTTGCCGCGTAGCGTCTGGGTGACCCAGGCGAGGGGCGGGCGAGTCTCGCTCAGTCGCTGCCACAGGATGCGATAGTCGTACTCGACCGGCTCCCTGGGCTTGGGCGCGTGATCCGGCACCCAGTAGGCGACGATGTTGTCGTTGGTCTCGTCGGGCAGGGGGATCTGCACGAGCTCCACGTGGCCGGGCCCCCACGCGCCCTGGGGCTCGACCCAGGCGGACGGTCGCAGGTCGTAACGGGCCTCCAGGTCCTGGTACTGGTCGAAGCGCCGCTCGCGCTGCATCAGCCCGAACCCCAGCGGGTTCGTGAGCGCGAAGGACGTGACGAGCAATCGCTTGGGGCTCATCAGCGGCCGCCAGATCCACTCGTCGCTGCTCGAATGAATCAGGAGGCCGTCGGAGTCGTGGACCTGCGGACGGTAGTCGTCCTTCGTCGCCCGCTGGTTGGCTCCGAAGAAGAACATGCTGGTCAGCGGCGCCACTCCGAGCGTGCCGACGTTGTCGCGCAGGAAGAGCTTCGCCGAGACCTCGAGGACGGTCGTGACGCCCGGCTTCAGGATGACCCGGTAGGCGCCGGCTGCCCGTGGCGAATCGAGCAGCGCGAAGATGGTCAGCTCGGAGGCGGTCGGGCGGGGCCGCTGGATCCAGAACTCCACGAAGCGCGGGAACTCCTCGCCGGTGGTCCGCGCCGTATCGATGGCCAGACCGCGGGCGGAGATCCCGTACCGCTGCTCCCGGCCCAGGGCGCGAAAATAGCTGGCGCCCAGGAACGCCAGCGTCTCGTCGTAGTAACGCGTGTTGACCGGGAAATGGACCCGAAAGCCGGCGAACCCCAGGCCCTTGAGGCGGCTGCGGTCGATCTTGTTCTTCCCGTAATCGAAGTCGTCGGGGTCGAACGCGATCTCGCGCACACCTCGCGGCGTGACCTCGTTGATCCGGACGGGTTGGTCGAAATACCAGCCCTGATGGAAGAACATGATCTCGAAGCGCAGCTGGGCCTGGCGCCACAACGCCTTCTCTGGGGAGAAGCGAATGTCCCGGTGCTGGTCGTACGTGAGCTTCTTCACCTCGTCAGGCAGGTTGCTGTTTGGCTGCTTGAACGGGGAGGCCGCGAGCAGCGCGGCACGCGCGGCGACGTCGTCGAGCGTGAACCCGAGAGCCGGGCGGTTCCAGCAGAGCACCGCCAGCGCGAGCACCGTGAGGCGCACGCGCCAGGCCTCGGACGGGGTCAGGTGAGATCGCGTCATGTTCGTAACGTGCTTCGACGGTCGGCGACGGGGGTGCGTGTCCAGGACAAGTTGCGCACGGCCGCCCGAATCGAAAGCCGGACTCTCGCCCGCCGCTCCGGCGAGGGTCGCGCGGGGAGGGGAGGGTGCGGAAGCGGCCGCGCGCACGGCTCCCGTGCCTCCGGTCGGTGCCTCCCACTGCGGCCGGCAGGAGTATGAGCGCCAGGTCGGCTGCCGCGCCGGCAGCTAGACGTCTTCGAGCCCAGGAACTGGGCCGCCGCGCGGCGCGCGCGCCACGCGTTACGGAGCGGTGACGGCGCGGCGCCGCCGCTCGCGCAGCCGCACCTTGACGTCCGGTGCCCGGACCGGTACCACCACGCCCCGAACATGGACCCGCAGCCCCGCGCCCAGGAAGTCGTCCTCGCACCGAGCCGTCGCTCCCAGTCGCTCGCCCAGCGCGTGCGCGAGACGCCGGCGCGCTTCCTCTACGGAGCGCTCGGCGGGATGGCGGCCTACCTCGTCGCGATGAGGCTCTTCCAGGGCACGAACCGCTCGGAGCAGCTCGCCATGTGCGCCGCGATGGTCGGGCTCGTGGTGTGGAGCGATGGGACGCGCCGGTTCTTCCTGGGGATGCTCCCGTTCTTGCTGTTCGGGATCGTCTACGATCTCACGCACATCACCCAGCCGCTCTTCCGCTATCTCCACATCCACATCGCCGAGCCCTACTGGTTCGACAAGACGTTCTTCGGGATCCGCGAGGGCGGTGCGGTGCTCACGCCGAACGAGTTCTTCGCCCGCCATCACTGGCCGGTCGTCGACCTCTTCACCGGCACCTCCTACATCGTCTTCGTGTACTGGGCGATCGGGTTCGGGGCCTATCTCGCGTTCTTCCGCCGGGACGAGGTGGGGCGGCAGCTCCTGGCGCGCTTCGGGTGGACGTTCCTGCTCATGAACGTGGTCGGGTTCGCGACGTATTACGTCTACCCGGCCGCCCCGCCCTGGTATGTCGCCGACCACGGCTTCACGGCCGACTTCTCCGTCCGCTCCTCGGCGGCCGGCGCGACGCGCTGGGACGCGCTCACCGGCATCCCGTACTTCGCCGGGTTCTACGGCCGCAGCGCGGACGTCTTCGGAGCGATCCCCTCGCTCCACGTCTCGTACCCGCTGCTCACGTTCCTGTTCGGGCTCGAGCTCCGGAAGCGGTGGCTCGACGTGGCGAGCTTCGCGCTGTTCGCGCTGGTCTCGTTCGCGGCGGTGTACCTCAACCACCACTACGTGCTCGACGTCCTGCTGGGCGTCCTCTACACGCTGGTGGCGTGGGGGATCGACCGAGCGCTGCAGCGGAGGCGCGCGCGAGAGAGCAGCCTGGCGCTCGCGCCGGATCCGCGCGATTCGTGACGCCGGTCGCACCGCTCGAGCCCCCCCACCTGTTCCGTTCGGGCTCGCCGCTTGCGCGCGACGCGATCCGCCCGCCGAGCAGCGCCCGCGCGCGCGGCGGCGCCATTGCGAAGCGCCGCATCGAGGACCATGTTTGCCGGAACGCGCCAGGTTCACGGAGAGTGGCGGCGCGAGGACTGTTTGAGAACTGCGGCGCGGCGCCGAAGGCGACGCGAACCGCAGCGCGAGTTCCGCAGCGCCGCGCACGAGTCCGAAGTTCGCGCGTTCCGGCCATGGGTTCCCCGGCGGCGCGGAGCACGGGCGCCGACGCGCGCGCGGGCGCAGGGCGGCGCGGGTAACCCCGGCCGCGACCGGCGGCTACTCGACCGTCACGCTCTTCGCGAGGTTCCTCGGCTGGTCCACGTCCGTCCCCTTCAGATCCGCGACGTGGTACGCGAGGAACTGGAGCGGGAGGATCGAGAGCAGCGGCGAGAGCAGCGGCGGCGCCTGCGGCACCGTCAGCGCCACCTCCGCCAGCCCCGCGGCGAGCGTGTCGCCCTCCGAGACCACCGCGAAGACGTGCCCGCCGCGGGCGCGCACCTCCTCCATGTTCCCGAGCGTCTTCTCGTACGCGGGCTCCTTCGTCGCGAGCACGACGACGGGCAGCGCCTCGTCGATGAGCGCGATGGGGCCGTGCTTCATCTCGCCGGCGGCGTAGCCCTCGGCGTGGATGTACGAGATCTCCTTCAGCTTGAGCGCCCCCTCCAGCGCGACCGGGAACTGCGCTCCGCGGCCGAGGAAGAGGACGTCGCGGGCCTGGACGCAGCGCTTCGCCACCGGCATCACCGACGGCTCCTGGCGGATCACCTGATCCATCCAGAGCGGCACCTGCCGCAGCGCCTCGAGCTGCGTCCGGGCGGCCTCGGCCGAGAGCGTCCCGCGCAGCCGCCCCAGCTTCACCGCGACGAGGAAGAGCGCGGCCAGCTGCGTCGTGAACGCCTTCGTCGACGCGACGCCGATCTCCGGTCCGGCGTGCGTGTAGAGCGTGCCGCGTGGCGCACCCGGTGCGCTCGACTCGGCGCACTCGCGCGGGATGGCCGATCCCACCACGTTGCAGATGGCGATGGCGGGCGCGCCGCGCCGCTTCGCCTCCTTCACCGCCGCCAGCGTGTCGGCGGTCTCGCCCGACTGCGAGACGGCGATGACGAGCGTGCGCGGGCCGACGATGGGGTCGGAGTACCGGAACTCGCTCGCCAGCTCCACCTCGGTCGGCAGCCGCGCCAGCGACTCGATCATCTGCGCGCCGGAGCAGCCCGCGTGCCAGCTCGTCCCGCACGCCACCACGACCAGGCGCTCCAGGCCGCGCGCCTGCTCCTCGGAGAGATCGATCCCGTCGAGCGCCACGTCGCCCTGCTCGAGCGAGATGCGGCCGCGGATGGTGTCCGCGACCGCCCGCGGCTGCTCGAAGATCTCCTTGTGCATGAAGTGCTTGTGGCCCTCTTTCTCGGCGGCCACGGCGCTCCACTCGATCCGGCGCGGCTTGCGATCGAGCGGGCGCCCGTCGGGGCCCTCGACGCGGACGCCCCGCGCGGTGAGGAGCGCCAGCTCCCCCTCCTCCAGGTAGATCACGTCGCGGGTGTGCTCGAGGATGGCAGGCACGTCGGAGGCGAGGAAGCTCTCGCCCTGCCCGAACCCGACCACGAGCGGCGAGGCGTTCTTGGCGGCCACGATCTCGTCCGGGCGCTTCGCCGAGACGACCGCGATGGCGTAGGTGCCGGACACCTGCGAGAGCGCCGCCCGTACCGCCGCGCCCAGGTCCTGCGCGCCGTCCTCGAGCGCGTCGGCGATGAGGTGGGCGAAGATCTCGGTGTCGGTCTCGCTCGAGAAGACGTGCCCCTTCGCCGAGAGCGCGCTCTTCAGCTCGAGGTGGTTCTCGATGATGCCGTTGTGGACCACCGCCACCCCTCGGTAGCAGTGCGGGTGCGCGTTCTCGTCGGAGGGCTTGCCGTGGGTCGCCCACCGGGTGTGGCCGATGCCGGTCGTCCCGGGCAGCGGCTGGCTGGCCAGGAGGCCGACCAGGTTCCTGAGCTTGCCCTTGGAGCGCGCCACGGCGAGGCCCGACGGCCCGACCACCGCCACGCCGGCCGAGTCGTAGCCGCGGTACTCGAGCTTCCTGAGGCCGGAGACGATGAGGTCGACACACGGCCGCGACCCGACGTAGCCAACGATTCCGCACATAGGCTGCCGTCATACCACGGGTTCCGGCCCCGGACCGCCGCCGGGCGCTCACGACCCTCCTATCCGGCCGCGCGACCCGCGCGGCGGGCGCTCGAGCGCCCCTTGGCCCGACTCGGGCGGGCGGCGGTGGAGGCGGAGGACCGCTCGGCCTGCCGCTCCGCCACCCACCCGTCCTTGTTGACCTGCCGCGAGCGGCCGAGCGCGAGCGCCCCAGCTGGCACATCCTCGGTGAGCGTCGAGCCGGCCGCGACGTAGGCGCCGTCACCGATGGTGATGGGCGCCACCAGGATGGCGTCGGAGCCGATGAACGCGCGCTCGCCGATGGTGGTGGGGTACTTCTTCTCCCCGTCGTAGTTGCAGGTCACCGTGCCACAGCCGACGTTGGTCCCCGCGCCGACGGTCGCGTCGCCGAGGTAGGTGAGGTGGTTCGCCTTGGCGCCCGCGCCCAGGCGCGTCTTCTTGAGCTCCACGAAGTTGCCCACGTGCGCGCCGGCGCCCACGTCCGCCCCGGGCCGGAGGCGCGAGAAGGGCCCCACGGCCGCACCCGGTCCGATCGCCGCCTGATCGAAGACGCAGTACGGCTTGACGACGGCTCCGTCGGCGACGGTCGTGTCGGTCAGGATCGAGCCCTGCCCGATGCGGCAGCGGGTGCCGATCCGCGTCGTCCCGCGCAGCCGAACGCTCGGCTCGATCACCGTGTCGGGCGCGACCTGCACGCCCTCGTCGCAATCGAAGCGCTCCGGGTCCTCGATGGTGACGCCCGACTCCATGAGCTCCTCGGCCAGCCGGCGCGTCAGCGCGCGCGCGGCGAGCGACAGCTCCTCCTGATCGTTCACGCCGGCCGCCTCCAGCGGCGGGACGCGCGCCGCCACGGCGCCCGGGCCGTCGGCGGCGAGCGCGACGAGGTCGGTCAGGTAGAACTCGCGCTGGGCGTTCTTCGAGCCGACGCGCGACAGCGTCTTCCACAGGAAGGCCGCGTCGGCGCAGTAGAGCCCCGCGTTGACCTCGTGGATGAGCCGCTCCTCCGCCGTGGCGTCCTTCTCCTCGACCACCAGCGCCGGGCCGCCGTGCGGCGCGTGCACGACGCGGCCGTAGCCGGTCGGGTTCTCGAGCGTCATCGTGGCGAAGGCGAGCGCCGCCCGCCCTCGCCGGCGCGCCACGGTCCGCAGGGTCTCGGTCGTCAGCAGCGGCGTGTCCCCGGACAGGATGAGCACCTCGCCGTCGAAGCCGCGCAGCGCCGAGCGCGCCGAGAGCACGGCGTGGGCCGTCCCGAGCTGCTCCTTCTGGACCGCGAAGCGCAGCGGCGCGTCCGGCAGGAGGGCGCGGAGCGCGGCCTCGACCTCCTCCGCCTGGTGGCCGACGACGACCACCACCGGATCGGCTCCCGCCTCGAGGGCGCGCTTGACGGGGTAGTACGCCAGCGGCCGCCCGCAGACCTCGTGCAGGACCTTGGCGCGGCGGGTCTTCATCCGGGTCCCCTTGCCGGCGGCGAGGACGATGGCGGCGACGGGTGTGCGGCGGCGAGGGTTGGCCATAGGTGGGGCGACGCTAGGCGCGCCGGCCAATCTCGGTCAAGCGGAGAGCGGGGCTGCCCGCGACTCTGCGTGTTTCGTCACCCCTCGCCACGCGCTAGCCCCCTCTCCCTGGCCCTCTCCCCCGGTGGGGGAGAGGGTCGGAGAGCCTCGGCGCAGGCGTCGGCCGATCGCTTGAAGTAGAAGGGCACCATGCCCGCGCTCGCGTCGCTGCTGTCGATCGCGCTCTCCACCCTGGCGGTGTCCTCCGGCGGCGCCGTCGCCGCGTCCCACCCGCTCGCCAGCGAGGCTGGGGCCCTCGTGCTCCGACGCGGTGGGAACGCCGTGGACGCAGCCGTGGCGGCGGCGTTCGCGCTGTCCGTGGTCGAGCCGCAGAGCTCGGGCCTGGGCGGCGGGGGGTTCGCGCTGGTCTGGGTGGCGCGCGAGGGGCGGGCGTACGCGCTCGACTTCCGCGAGGTCGCGCCCGCCGCGGCGACGCCCGACCTCTTCAGCCGGCCCGGCGTCTCCCCGCGCGCGTCGCTCGACGGAGCGCTGGCGGTGGCGGTGCCGGGCGCGGTCAAGGGGTACGCCGAGCTGGCGCGGCGCTTCGGGACGAAGGAGCTCGCCCGCCTGGTCGAACCGGCGGCGCAGATCGCCGAGCGCGGCTTCCGCGTCGGGCACGTCTACGCGAGCCGGGCCGAGGAGCGCCTCGCGTGTCTGCGCGGCGACGCGGGCGCGAGCCGCGAGTTCCTCGTCGGGCGCGATCCGGACGGGGCCCGCGTCGCGCCGGCGCCGGGCGCCCGCCTCGTGCGGCGCGACCTGGCCCGGACGTTGCGGCTGCTGGGCAACGACCCCGACGCTTTCTACCGCGGCCCGCTGGCGCGCCGGATCGTCGACGCGGTCCGGTCGCGCGGAGGGCTCCTCACCGAGCAGGACCTCGCGCGCTACCGGGTCCGGGAGCGGGCGCCGCTCGAGGGGCGGTACCGGGGCCAGCGCATCCTCACGATGCCGCTGCCGTCGGCCGGCGGCGCCATCCTCCTCGGTCTCCTCGGCGCGCTCGAGCCGGAGGACCCTCGCGCGGGCGGCTACCGCCCCGAGCACTTCCTGCACGTCATGATCGAAGCGGAGAAGCGGCTCTACGCTCGCCGCGCGGCGCTCCTCGGCGATCCGGATCAGGTGCCCGGCGCTGAGGCCGCCGCGGCGGAGATGGCGAGCCACGACTTCGCGGCCGCGCTCCACGAGGCGATCGGCGAGCGCGCCACGCCCGCCGCCCAGGTGACGGTCGATCGCGAGCGCGGCAAGACGAGCCACCTCTCGGTGGTGGACGGGGAGGGGAACGCGGTCGCGCTCACGACCACCGTCAACTACTACTTCGGGAGCTGCCTCGTCGTGCCGGGGACGGGGTTGCTCCTCAACGACGAGATGGACGACTTCGACCGCGCGCCGGGCACGGCCAACGCCTATGGGCTCGTGGGCCGAGGTCCGAACGCGGTCGCCCCGAGGAAGACCCCGCTCTCGTCGATGGCGCCCACGCTCGTCCTCGACCGGCAGGGGCGGCTCGCGCTCGCGGTCGGGGCCGCGGGAGGCTCGCGCATCCCGACCGCGGTGGCCCAGGCGATCGTGCACGTCATCGACGACGGGATGCGGATCGACGAGGCGCTGGCGGCGCCGCGGATCCACCATCAGCACACGCCCGACGTGGTCCAGGTCGAGCCGAACGGGCTCGAGGCCGCCACCGCGCACGCCCTCGTCGCCCGGGGGCACCAGCTCTCGTTCCAGCCCGCGCGCTGGCCGAACGCCCAGGCGGCCGGTGTCGGCCCGGGCGGAGTGTTCGAGGCCGCCTCCGATCCCCGGTACGAGGGCGTGCCGGCGGTGCCGTGAGCCTCGACTCCGTCGCGGAGCGCTTGTCAACACGTGGTGCGGCCCCCTCTCCCTCGGGTGGGGGAGAGGGGTCGATCACGAACGGTACGTCTCGTCACCCTCGCCCCGCCGCCAGGGGCGGGGGTGTCGGGGGCGGAGCCCCCGACCCAGAAGTCGGCGCAGCCGGCGGCCGCTCGCGCTAGCGAGCGCAAGCGCCGAAGGCGCTGCCGCCGGCTGGGGAGAGGGGCTGGACTCGGAGCGGGCCGGTCGCCGGCGCCTCGGGTCCGCGTTACGCTCGAAGCCGATGGAGTACTTCGACGCCGAGCTGCACCCGGTGGCGCTCCGGCGCGGCGACCTCGACGACCTGCGCTTCTTCGGGGTGACGGGGGGGCTCGCGGCGGCGGGCGACGCGGTGGTGCCGGCGACGGCCGAGGCGCTGCGCCGCTCCTGGGACGCGCTGGCGCCGGGCGCGCTGCGTCGGCTGCGGCGCGCCGGGATCGCGGGGTACGCCGCGCTGGGCCTGCACCCGCGTCGGATCCCCTGGCGCGGGCTGGAGGCGCTTTTGGCCGAGCTGCCGGACTATCTCGGTCGGCGGCACGTGCTGGCGGTGGGAGCCATCGGCCTGGAGGAGGACGGCCCGCGCGAGGAGGCGATCTTCGTGCGCCAGCTCGAGCTCGCGCGCGAGCTGCGGCGGCCGGTCGTGGTGCACACGCCGTGGCGCGACAAGGAGCGCATCACGCGCCGCGCGCTGGCGCTCCTGCGCGAGCACGACCTCGATCCCGCGCGCGTGCTGGTGCTGCGCGCGGACGGGCGCACGGTGAAGATGATCCGCGCCTGCGGCTATGCGGCGGGGCTCTCGCTCTCCGCCGGCGGCGGCGACCCGCTGGCCGAGGCGGCGCGGCTCGTCGGGTCCCTCGGGCCGGACGGGATCGTGCTCGGCTCGGGGGCGGGCGAGGGCGCCGGCGACCTGCTCGCCCTGCCTCGCGCGGCGGGGCGGCTCGCCAAGGCGGGCCTCTCCGCGGCGGTCATCCGGCGCGTGTGCGGCGCGAACGCGCTCGCGCTGCTGGGGCTCTCGCCGGAGCCGCGGCGCGCCTCCAGTGCCCCGACCGGCCGCCCCGCTTCTCGATGAGCTCCAGCGCCTCGATGCGCATGCCGCGCTCGTACCGCTTCAGCATGTCGTAGACGGTGAGGCAGGCGGCCGAGACCGCCGAGAGCGCCTCCATCTCGACGCCGGTGCGGTCGGTGGTGCGGACCGTGGCCGTGATCTCGACGCCGCGTGCGCGAGGGACGGCCTCCACGTCGATGCCGGTGAGCGCGATAGGGTGGCAGAGCGGGACGATCTCGGGCGTCTTCTTCGCCGCGAGGATCCCCGCGAGCCGCGCCGCCGCGAGCACGTCGCCCTTCTCGGACTCGCCGCGCCGGACGATGCCGACCGTCCTGGGCGCCATGGCGACGAAGCCGCGCGCCACCGCGACGCGGTCGGTGCGGTCCTTCTCACCGACGTCGATCATCTTCATGGGCCGCCGCCTCCTTCCCCGGCCCTCTCCCCGCCGGGGGAGAGGGGGACGAACACGCTCAGTCGCTCAGTCCCAGGTCTCGGTGGCGTGCTCACCGAGGAAGCGCTCCGCGTCGATGGCCGCGACGCAGCCGGAGCCAGCGGCGCTGATGGCCTGCCGGTAGGTCGGGTCGGCCACGTCGCCGGCCGCGAAGACGCCCTTCACGCTGGTCGCGCTGGAGGGCGGCCGCGTCGTGAGGTAGCCCACCTCGTTCATCTCGAGCTGGCCCTTGAAGATGGCGGTGTTCGGCTCGTGGCCGATGCCCATGAAGAGCCCCTTCACGGGCAGGACGCGCGTCGCCCCGTCCTCCGTGCTCTTCAGCCGCAGGCCGGTGACGGACTTGCCGTCGCCGAGCACCTCGTCCACCACGCTGTTCCAGGCGAAATCGATCTTGGGATTGGCGCGCGCCCGATCCTGCATGATCTTCGAGGCGCGCAGCTCGCCGCGGCGGTGGACGAGGGTGACCTTGGTGGCGAACTTGGTCAGGAAGGTCGCCTCCTCGACGGCCGTGTCGCCGCCTCCGACGACGGCCAGGTCGACCCCGCGGAAGAAGAAGCCGTCGCACGTCGCGCAGGCGGAGACGCCCTTGCCGCGGTAGGCCCCCTCGCTCGGGATGCCGAGCCACTTGGCGGACGCCCCGGTGGCGATGACGACGGCGTCGGCCGTGTAGAGCTGATCGTCCTGCCAGAGCTGGAACGGACGGCGCGAGAAGTCCACCCGCGTCACCTCGCCGAGCACGAAGCGCGTGCCGAAGCGCTCGGACTGGCGGCGCATCTTGTCCATCAGCTCGGGGCCGAGGATGCCCTCCGGGAACCCGGGGTAGTTGTCGACGTCGGTGGTGATGGTGAGCTGCCCGCCCGGCTGGAGCCCCTCGAACACGAGGGGCGACAAGTTGGCGCGCGACGCGTACAGGGCGGCGGTGTAGCCGGCGGGGCCGGCTCCGATGATGACGAGGCGCTCGTGCTGGGCCATCTCTCCCCCTGATCGCGGTGTGCGCGGTCTGTTTAGCCGTTCCACGAGCGCTTGTCATGCCGGCGCGTCGCGGCCGGAAACCCCCGGACGGCCGCGGGCTTCCGCCCGGAAATGGATTGACGCTCCAAGTGTTCCTCGACAGAATCCCGCGCTTCGAATCCCTGTCCAACTGCCCTGGGAGCACCATGAAACGCTTCGTCCTCGGCCTCTTCACGTTGACCCTGGCACTGGCCTGCCAGAAGCCCACCACCACCGAGGCGAAGACGGCTGGCGCCGATCAGAGCGCGCCCGTCGCCAAGTGGAACGGCGGGAGCATCACCGCGGCCGAGCTCGACGCGCAGATGTTCGACCAGCGCAAGCAGGTGCTCGACCAGCTGCTGGTACGCAAGCTCGTCGAGCAGAAGGCCAAGGCGGAGAACATCACCGCCGAGGCGCTGTGGAAGCGCGAGGTGACCGAAAAGGTCAAGAAGCCGACCGACGCCGAGATGAAGCAGTTCTACGACGAGCAGTCGAAGCGCCAGCCGCTCCCGCCGTTCGAGCAGGTCAAGGATCAGATCGCTCAGTACATGGAGCGGCCGGCCATGCAGGCGGCGCAGAACGCCTACGTCGATCGGCTCAAGAAGGAGCTGAACGTCGAGGTGAACCTCAAGCCGCCGCGCGTCGAGGTCGCCGCCGAAGGCCCGTCGAAGGGCCCGGCCAGCGCGCCCGTCACGATCGTCGAGTTCTCCGACTTCGAGTGCCCCTACTGCTCGAAGGCCGAGGAGACGGTGAAGCAGGTCATGAAGAACTACGACGGCAAGGTGCGGCTCGTGTACCGCGACTTCCCGCTCCCCTTCCACCCGCACGCCGCGAAGGCCGCCGAGGCCGCGCAGTGCGCCGCCGACCAGGGCAAGTACTGGGAGATGCACGAGAAGCTCTTCGCGAGCCAGCAGAAGCTCGACGTCCCGGCGCTGAAGGGGTACGCGAAGGAGCTCGGCCTCGACCAGGGCAAGTTCGACAAGTGCATCGACTCCGGCGACAAGGCCAAGGTCGTCGAGGCGAACAAGGCAGCGGGCTCCAAGGTGGGGGTGACCGGGACGCCGGCCTTCTTCATCAACGGCTACCAGCTCACCGGCGCGCAGCCGTACGAGGAGTTCAAGAGCCTCATCGATCAGGAGCTGGCGAGGAAGTAGCCAGCCCGCTTGGCGGCGACCCGCCGCCCGCGTTAACAGGAAGAGGCCCGCCGCGGCGGGCCTCTTTCTTTTTTCCGGAGAAGCCACGCATGGGTGCCTACGACCACCAGGGGATCTCCGCCATCGCGGCGCGCCGGAAGACGCGACCGGTGCGGGTAGGCGCGGTGCAGGTGGGCGGCGGCGCCCCGATCTCGGTCCAGTCGATGACGACCACGGACACGACCGACGTCGCCGGCACGCTGGCGCAGATCCGCGCGCTCGCCGAGGCCGGGGCGGACATCGTGCGGCTCGCCGTCCCCGACAAGGACGCGGCCGCGGCGCTGCCGGCCATCGTGCGCGACACGCCGGTGCCGCTGGTGGCCGACATCCACTTCGATTACCGCCTGGCGCTCGCGGCGATCGACGCCGGGATGCACTGCATCCGCCTCAACCCCGGCAACATCGGCTCTCGCGAGCGGGTGCGCGAGGTGGTCAAGGCGGCGCGCGAGCGGCAGGTCCCGATCCGCATCGGCGTCAACGCCGGCTCGCTCGAGGACGACATCGTGGCGAAGCACGGCTGGCCCACCGCCGAGGGCATGGTGGAGAGCGCCGCGCGCCACATCCAGTTCCTGGAGGACGAGGGCTACCGCGAGATCAAGGTGTCGCTCAAGGCGCACGACGTCGCCATGACGGTGCAGGCGAACCGCCTGTTCGCGCAGCGGTTCGACTACCCGCTCCACCTCGGCGTCACCGAGGCCGGCACGCTCCTCTCCGGGGCGGTCAAGAGCGCCGCCGGGCTCGGCATCCTCCTCGCCGACGGCATCGGCGACACCCTCCGCGTCTCGCTGGCGGCCGACCCGGTGGAGGAGCCCAGGGTCGCGCGCGTCCTCCTCAAGTCGCTCGGGCTCAAGTTCGGCGGAGCGACGCTCACCGCCTGCCCGACGTGCGGGCGCTGCTCGGTCGCGATGATCCCCGTCGCGGAGCGGGTGGAGCAGCGCCTCGGGCACCTCAAGGGCGAGGTGAACGTGGCCGTGATGGGCTGCGAGGTGAACGGCCCAGGCGAGGCGAGCGCCGCCGACGTCGGCGTCGCCTATGGCCACAACGGCGTGGGGCTCCTGTTCAAGGCCGGCAAGATCGTGAAGCGGATGAAGGCCGAGGAGCTCGAGGACGCGCTCGTGGAGGAGGCGATCCGGATCGCCTCCGACCGCAAGTGAGTCCGGTCTCCTCGGCGCGCTTCGAGGCCGGCGGCGCTGCTCGCTAGTAGCCGCTGGGGCTCGGCATCGTCGGCGTGGTCGTCGGGGTCGTCGGCGTGTTCGGCGTCGTGCCCGGTGGTCCGATGGTGATCCGCGCCGTGGCAGCGTTCACCATCATCGACATGTGGTTCCGGCAGTAGAAGTGGATGACCGTCCCCGTCGCGGCGTTCGCCGGGATGGTGAAGCTGCGCGTGCCGACGCCGAGGAAGAGCCCGGTGTCGAACGAGATGCCCGCCACGGAACCGGGCGTGAAGGAGCCGGCCGTCGACTCGCTCGTCACCGAGTGCATGGTCGCGCCGTCGTTGTTCATGACCTGAACGGTAGCGCCGGGCGCCACCGTCAGGTTGTCGGGCGAGAAGGCCAATCCCCGGATGGTGAGGGTGAAGGTCCCGGGGGTCGTACCGCCGTCGGCAGTGCCCGCGTCGCTGGTGCCTCCGTCGCCGGTGCCGCCGTCGGCCGCCGCCGGCGCCGGAAAACCGGTGGTCGCAAACCACGCACCGTTCGAGCCCGCGACGAAAAGGACCGGCGCCAGGCAAGGCGTCGGGAGCGCGACCTTCGCCCGGATCTCCGCGTTGCCGGTCGGCGTCGCATTCACGGCCGGCGTGGTCACGTTCGTCATCACCGGCGCGCCGCCGTCGCTGGTGGTCATGCAGCTCACGATCACGGCGAACGTCGCGCTCGGGTTCGTGCCCTGCTGAGCCGCCGGAACGAGCGGATCATGAGCCAGGACGAGCCCGCTCACGAAGACCTCGAGCTGGCCGTCGGCGCGAAGCGTGCCGTCGCCGTGATCGATGACCCACGGCATGCTGCCGCCGTTGACGCCGCGAATCGGGCTGGAAGAGCCGACGTATGGGCCGGACACCGGGGTCATCGTGTGGAAGTCGAGCAGCGTGCCTTGCGGACCACCGTCGGTCTGCGCGCGTGTCAGCATCCCCAACGCGACGATCGCCAGCGCGGTGGCCGTGAGCATGAGCCCCCTCGCCAGCCCTCTTCCCGTCTCGGACATGACGCTCCCCCCATGGATGTGCTTGAGTCTGATCACGCCGAGTCTCGATGGCGAGCAGCGCTGCGCTGGAGACAAAACGAAGGGGTGAGGGCGCGGGCGTAGCGACAGCGCATCTCGTACGGGCCGGCGGTGAGACGCCGTAACGTTCGCCGGGCCATGGAGGGTGGGAGGCACCACTGGCCTGGATGTCTGAGCCGCTGGCGCCCAGCGGCAAAGCTACGAACGGAGCGCGAGTCCTTCAGGCAGCAGCCACCGCCCGTCGCACTTCGGCTCCCGTAACCGGACCTCGCGATCCTAACGGGCAGGCGCGCGCCGCAGCGAGTCGCTTGCACCCGGACGTCGTGGCGAACACGTCTACCGGGTGCCGTCGCGGCGGGGATCATCGATGAGCCGGGGGAGAGCTCGTCGGTTTGCCGCCTGCATGGGGATCTTGCTGTGGTCGCAGTCGACGTGGGGTCTCGACCCGCCCAGCTCGCGCTCGCGCGCGGCTCCGTACAGGGTCCTCACGGTCGACCGCGTCCTGCGCGACGGCGCCCGGCAGAAGGACATCCCTCTCCAAATTCATTACCCCGACGCGGCAGGCCCGTTCCCCGTCATCGTCTTCTCCCACGGAGCGCTGGCCTCGAAGGACGCCTACTCGGGCTTGGGACAATACTGGGCCAGCTTCGGCTACGTGAGCATCCATCCGTCTCACGCCGATTCCGTAGCGGACAGCGGATTTCGCGGCACCCTTCACCAGGCTCTCAGCGATCCCCGCGCGTGGGAGAATCGCCCCCGGGACGTCTCGTTCGTCCTGGACTCGCTCGCGCATGTCGCGAGCTTTGCTCCACAGCTCGCCGGCAAGCTCGATCTCGGGCACATCGGCGTGGCGGGTCACTCGTTCGGCGCTTACACGGCCGCGCTCATCGGCGGCACGACCGTCCACCTGCCGGGGAAGCACGGGCCGCAGCGCTTCGCCGATCGACGGGTGGCTGCCATCGTGCTGCTGTCGCCTCAGGGGGCGGGCCGCCTTGGGCTCACCGCGGACTCCTGGGACGACCTCCGCCTGCCCGTGCTGCTGATGTATGGCTCGCGCGATTTCGGACCCTTCGGCGAGCCGCCGTCGTGGCGCAACGAGGCCTTCCTGAGGGCCCCGCCCGGCGACAAGTATGACGTGGAGCTCGAGGGCGCCACGCACATGGAGTTCGCTGGCCTCGCCGCCGCGGGAGACCCGCCCGACCGGCTCTTCCAGTGCGTCCAGGTCCAGACGCTCGCCTTCTGGAACGCCTACCTGAAGCAGGATCTGGATGCTCGGCACCGCCTGGTCTCGCAGGGTCTGCAGGGGTGCAGCGCAGGCGCGGGCCGGTTTGCAACCAAGTGACGGGTGGAATGCAAGGTCGAGTGTCAGAGCTCGATGCGCTCCGCGGCCTGATGCTGCTGTGGATCACCGCCACTCATCTGCCCACCCCTCTGAGCACCTACGTCAACCAGCCGTTCGGCTTCTTCGCGGGGACGGAGGGCTTCATCTTCCTCTCCGCCCTCTTCACAGGCCTCATCTACATCCGGGTGGCCGAGCGCCAAGGTTGGGGCACGATGTGCCGCCGTCTGTGGGCGCGAGCCGGACGGCTGTACGGCTACCACCTGCTGCTGCTGGTGGTCGCCTTTGCCATCGGGGCCCCGCTGGCCGCTCGCGGCAACCACCCCGCGGTGCACAACCTGCTCGACTTCTATTACGCGGCGGGCCGCACTCGCGCCTACCTCGACGCGGCGCTGCTGCTCTACAGACCGCCGCTGCTGGACATCTTGCCCATCTACATCGTCTTCCTCGCGCTGACCCCGTTCGCCCTCATGCTGGGCGCGCGACGGGGGTGGAGGTACGCCTTCGCCGGCGGGGGCACGCTCTGGTTGCTCGCGCAGGTTGGACTGCGCAACTTCGCGTACCGCCATTTGACGGGCGATCTCGGCCTGCAGGTCCCTTTGAACCAGATGGGCGCGTTCGACCTGTGGGCATGGCAGCTGTGGTGGTTGATTGGCCTGTGGCTGGGCGTGCGCTGGGCTCGAGACGACCTGCCTCTGGACGCCTGGGCGAAACGGCTCGTCGTTCCGGCGGCCATCGTCTCCGGCTCCTTTCTGGCGCTGCGCTATATGCAGATCGAGGGACTCGTCGCATTCGAGAAGTCCGCCTGGCTGCTCGACAAGTGGAGTCTCGGCCCGGGACGGATCGTGGACGCTGCGGCGGTAGCGGCGCTGGCGATCCGGTTCCGGTCAGCGCTCAAGCCGCTCGCGATCCCGCCCTTGGTGATGCTCGGCAAAGCCTCGTTGGAGGTGTTCTGCGTCCACCTGCTGTGCGTCTTCTCCGTCTTGATCATCCTGGCCGACCGCTCGGTCATTCGTGGCTGGGCGGCGATCGCGGTCATCCTGGGCAGCTGGTCGGTGATGCTGCTGACCGCGATCGTCGTCGCCAGCGCGAAGGGCAGACGAGCTTCGAGCCGCGGCGCCAGGTTGCCTGCAACATCCGCTGCCAGCTATGACCAGGGGCCCACGAAGCCGCGGCCTCCCCAGGAGCGCCGACCGGTTTGAAAGCGATCTCGGCGAGTGATGGGGTCCGCTGCGCTCACCCGAAAGACCTCTTCATCTCCCGCTCCTCGTCCTCCTTGCAGTGAATGCAGAGCGTGGTCGTGGGGCGCACCACGAGCCGCTTCTCCGAGATCTCTCCGCCGCAGCCCTCGCAGATCCCGAAAGTTCCATCCTCGATGCGATCGAGGGCGCTCTGGAGCTCGTCGAGCGCGTACTTCTCCCGCTCGAGCAACTGCGACGCCAGCGATTGTGAATATTCCGCGTTTGCGAGATCGAAGTCATCCGCGAGATCGTCGTCGTCGATGGCGGCGCGTCCGGCCTGAGTTCTCCTCGCCGACGCGAGAAGCTGGCGCTTCGAGTCCTCGAGCATGGACCTGAAGCGCTCGACCGAGCTCCGCTCTACGACGCCGAGCCCTGCCCCGGTGGGTCGGTCGCGCGCGGCCGCCGCAGCGGGCAGGGGTTCAAGGCTGTGAGGGTGCATGATCGGGCACCTTCTACGGCTCGATGACGATCACCACCTCGGGTGGTGGCGGCTGCTCACGCGGATCCTCGAGAGGTCGGGGCAGGGGAATCTCCAAGCGAACTTGGCGTCGTCCGTCGACGCGCTCGTCGTGCCGCGGCCTTACGTCCTCGATCATCCAGGGAGGGATCGGCTTCATGGCTCATGTCCTCCCTGACCTGCATTGCAAACCCGTTGCCACGGTGTCGGCTGGCAGCGTGAATGCGAGCGCAAGCGCGCTGTTCGCGATGAAGGGAGGGCCGCGCCGCGTGGACGTCGCAAGCTTTGGCCACGTCACTCGCCGGCGAGCGCTCAGGTCCTGAGCAATCTGCTCAGAACCCTCGTAGAGGTCCGTTCGCCCGCGGGCGGCTTCCGCGTCACCGCGACCGCCGCCTGGGAAGACTTCAGGCGAGGTCCACGGGCACGAAGAGGCGGGTGTCGCCCCGCTCGACGAGCAAGGCGACGTGCTTGCCCGACTTCGACACGAGCTGCCGGAGCTGCTCGACGGCGTCGATCCGGGTGCCATTCACCGCCAGGACCACGTCGCCGGGCCGGATCCCGGCGCGCGCGGACGGCCCCTGGACGTCCTGCACCAGGACGCCGCCGCTCACGCCGGCCCGCTGGCGCTCGTCGGGCGTGAGCGGGCGCACCGCCAGGCCGAGCCGGCCCTGCTCACCCTCCTGATGGCTGCCCTCGGAGGCCACCGTGGTCGTCTTCGACCAGGAGGAGGCGCATCGTCTCCTCGGCGAGCGCGGAGAGGCTGTCACCCTGGCATCGCGGTCGTCTGTCCGACCTCGATGAGGTAGCCGTCGGGATCCCGGATGTAGCAACGGATCTCATGCGCGTGCTGCTTGGGAGGCGTGAGGAACTCCGCGCCCCTGCGCCGCCATTAGTCGTAGACCGCGTGGATGTCGGCGACGCGGATGTTCAGGAACGAGCTCGTCCGGTGCGGGTCTCGCGGCGGCTCGAGGATGACCTCCGGCTTGTCGTCGGTGGGTCCGCCTCCGACGTTGATGATGATCCAGCTGTTGGCGAGCTTGATGGCCGTGGGCTCGCCCTCGAAGACGACCTGTCCGCCGAGTACGTCCCGATAGAAGGCGGCTGAGCGCGTGACGTCACGGCTCGTGATGAAGTGCGTCAGGATGAACCCTTCGCGAGGCGCCGGGAAGTGTTCCTGCCCTGGGTCCATGTTACCTCCGCGACTGAGCGACCCAGCCGGAAACGAGGAAACATCAGGCCGCTCGAACGACTGACCGCTGGTGTCGAAAGAGCGAGCTTCGCCAAATCTGGCCGCTGGTTCGAACGTCCACAAGGTCTCGAGGCGTCCGCCATGTGGCGCGCCGGGTTCACGCGTAATTCGCAGAATCGGCACGCGCCCGGAGGGCTCCGTTTGCTACAGGTCGGCTCCTTCCCCCGCTAGGCCCCATCGGTCGGAGAGGTCCCCCCATGAACAAGGTCGGCACTGCCGCCGTGTTGCTCGTCGCCGTCGTCGCTGGCGCCGTCCTGTCCCGTACTTACAGCGCGGGTCAGGCGCGGGCCGCGGCCGACGCCGGCGCGGCCCAGCCCGCCCCGGCCGTGGTGCCGACGGCCCCGCCGTCGACCGGGGGCGCCCGCATCGAGGACCCGAAGGCCGTCTATCGCGTGCCGGTCGAGGACTCGCCCGCGCGCGGGCCGCGCGATGCCCTCGTGACGATCGTGGAGTCGTCCGACTTCGAATGCCCATTCTGCAAGCGAGCCGCGCCCACCGTGAAGCAGATCGAGGAAGCGTATCGCGGCAAGGTGCGCTTCGTGTTCAAGCACAACCCGCTGTCGATGCACCCGCACGCCGCGGTGGCCGCGATCGTCACGGAGGAGGCGCGGGTCCAGGGTGGCGACGAGAAGTTCTGGGCCATGCACGACAAGCTGTTCGAGTTGCCTTCCCTCGACGCGGCGTCGCTCACGGCGGCGGCACGGGAGCTCGGGCTGGCGGAGGAGCCGCTGAAGTCGGCGCTCACGTCGAACCGGTACCTCGATCGCGTGCGCCGGGACCAGAACCTCGTGAACGCGCTCGGCGCGCGGGGTACGCCGACGTTCTTCGTGAATGGCCGCGAGATCGTGGGCGCGCAGCCGATCGAGGTCTTCAAGGGGGTCATCGACGAGGAGCTCGCCAAGGCCGAGGCGCTCGTGAAGTCCGGGGTGGCGCGGGCCGACGTCTACACGCGGACGATCGAGCACGGCGCGACGGCGCCGGTCATGGTGGCCGGCCCCGCGCCTGCGGCGCCGTCGGCTGGCGCCGCGGCCGAGGCCGCCAAGGTGCCGCTTCGCCAGGACGATCCGATCGAGGGCGCGAAGGTGGCTCCGGTGACGATCGTGCTCTTCTCCGACTTCCAGTGCCCCTTCTGCGGCAAGGTCGAGCCGACGGTGAAGCAGATCGAGCAGGCCTACGCCGGTAAGGTGCGCGTCGCCTGGAAGCACCAGCCGCTGCCGTTCCACCCGAACGCGCTCCCCGCCGCCAAGGCCGCCGAGGC
>DATLJU010000241.1:0-4522 GCA_035538735.1 Anaeromyxobacteraceae bacterium
AGCCTCTCGGGCGTCCCATCGTCGATACGTACGTGAAGGAGTTCAAGCAGGAGAAGTGGATCTACTTCCCGTGGGACATCGACTACCAGTTCGTCACCCCCATCAAGAACCGCGCTCGCTGACGGGCACCGCCCGCTCCGCCGAGCGGCGTCGTCGCATGAACCATCTCGCGGGCGCGGGCATTCTCCTCGCGTCGGCAGGCACCACGATTGGCAGGCAGCCAGGCGTCAGGGCGGTCGCTGCCATGATATCCGGGCAGCGCAGCGATCAGGCGGTGGGCGGCAGCGAAGAGGTCCCAGCGGCTTCCAGCGCCGCCCCGACCCAGGTCGTGGGACCCTCGGCGCGCACGGCCTCGAGGACGCGCAAAACGATGCGCAGCGGCGTGAGATCGACCGGCTGGTCAGCGTAACCTTCCGCGGTTCCGGCCGGATCGGCGGGAACGAGCCGGAGGTCGAAGCTCTCCCCGCGATAGCGGACCTTCCCCGCACCCGTCTCGACCACCACGGGCCGCCCCTCGAAGCGAGCGTGGATGCGCACGCCCGCCGCGGCCGGCTCCAGGGCAAACCCGTCCAGCGCCGAAGCCTCCGCCCACGCGGCCACGCTGCCGAAGAAGCGCGGCTTCACCACGTACGGTCCCCCGTCCTCGGGACACATCACGTCACAGTGACCGCACGCGTTGCAGGCGTCGGCGAAGTTCGCGATCTGCCGCGGCTTCGCGATCGCGAGGGCGCCGCGCGCCTCGACGGAGAAGCCCCACGGCGTGGGGACGAGCCGCTCGACCGCGATGTCGCCGATCGCGAGCGGCAGGGAGAAGTTCGCGTCGTTCGGACAGACCGGGATGCACTTGTCGCAGGTGAGGCAGTCGAACAGGCGCAGCGCGCTCCCGACCTTCTTCGGCGGGATCGCGTTGCGGCTCGCGGCGTAGCGCGGGTCGGAGAGCACTCGTTCGACGTACGCCTCGGTGCCGCGCAGCCGCGCCGCCGAGACCCAGCGGGAGAACGCGTCGCCGGCCGCTGCGCGGAGATCTCCGCCGTCGGCCAGCGCCGCGCGGCAGCGCGCGGCCACCGCCTCGGGGAGGCCGAGCCCGTCCAGCACCTCCCCGTGGCCGAACGCCCGCACCGTGAACGTCTCGACGTCGGAGGCGCCGACCGCGCTCATCCGCGTCGAGAGCTCCCCGAAGTAGCGGGCGGCGCGCCCGTAGCCGCCCGGGCCGAGCAGGTCGGAGCAGACGCTGACCGGCTTCAGGCCGAGGGCGACCGCGTCGGCGAAGTTGAGCGCGTCGATGCCGGCCGAGAACGAGACCGGGTGCGCGTCGCCGAAGGTCCGGCGCAGGCGGCGCACGAGCGCCATCGCGAGCACGTGGAGAGGCGCGCCGGAGAGGTACATCTCCTTCTCGGTCGCGGGGAAGAAGCGCTTGTGATTCCGGACGATGAGCGCGTTCGTGCACTTCACCCCGAAGCCGCGGCCGGCGCGCCGCGCCCGCTCGGAGAGGCGCCCCACGAACCCGACGACCTCGTCCCACTTCGCGTCCTTCGCGAAGGCCGAGGGCGGCACGACGAGCTCGTGATAACCCAGCCGCGCGTGGAGGATCTCCTCCACCTCCTCCGCCCCGAGCAGCGTCGGGTTGAGCTTCACCACGACGTGCAGGCCCATCTCCTCGAGGAGGAACGCGGAGATGTGCTCGATCTCCTCCGGCGGGCAGCCGTGGAAGGTCGAGAGTGTG
The DNA here is from genome assembly GCA_035538735.1 of Anaeromyxobacteraceae bacterium. Classification (GTDB taxonomy): domain Bacteria; phylum Myxococcota; class Myxococcia; order Myxococcales; family Anaeromyxobacteraceae; genus Anaeromyxobacter_A. The sequence goes on from DATLJU010000241.1 coordinate 1,724, forward strand.
AGCGTGTCCGAGACGCGGGCCGGGAACGGGAGGTCGCGGAAGCGCGCGAAGCGCGCCGGGATGCGGGCCCGCAGCCGCTCGACGAGGGCGCGGGCGTCCAGCATCCCGGCCATGAAGGCGCGCACGCGCTCGGAGCGGATGCCGGCGAGGTCGTAGCCGACGCTCATGTCGAAGACGGTGTCGCCGGCGGCGGGGGCGACGCCCGAGGCCTTGAGCATCTCGATGAGCATCGCGGCCTTGACGTACTCCTCGAGCGACTCCACGAGCGAAAGCTCCTGCGACCACTCCACGTTGAAGCCGACCGTCTGCATGTCGATGCAGGGCCGCGGGATGACGAGGTCGTCCTTGACCTGGACAGTCTTCAGCTCGATGACGCGTCCGCCCGCGAGCCAGGCGAGGACGATGTTCTGCGCGAGCTGGCTGTGCGGCCCGGCGGCGGGCCCGAACGGCGTCGAGGCGCGGTGCCCGTGGATGTCGATCGAGACGTCGCGGGCGGGATCGCCCGAGAAGAACCGGCGACGCGGCAGGTCGAAGACCGGCCCTCCCCGCTCGAGCTCGCCGAGCATGCGCGCGACGAGGACGTCGAAGGGGATGGGGATGAGCTTCGCCACGTGCGGAGGAAGACGATGCCACGAGGGCGGCCCGAGGGTCCATGGCGCCCCCTCCGTCGTGGTGCGCTGCGGCAGCCCGAGCTCCTGAGCCCGAGTTCCGGGCGGAGCGCTGCACGGAAACCGGGCGCGCCTACATCATCCGGCCGCGGGGCGAGTTGCCGTCATCGCCGGAAGGGCGATAGATCGACACGTCATGTCCGAGACGAAGACGGTCACGTTCGAGTTCAACGGCTCACCGCGGACCGTCGAGGCTTCGCCGGGCCAGTCCCTGCTCGAGGTCCTCCGGGGGCCGCTCGCCTGCAAGTCGGTGAAGGACGGCTGCGCGCCACAGGGTCAGTGCGGCTGCTGCCTCGCGCTCGTGGACGGGAAGCCGAAGAACTCGTGCGCCGTCCCGGCCGAGAAGGTCGACGGGAAGTCGGTGCTCACGCTCGAGGGCGTCCCCGATCACGAGCGCAAGCTCTACGCCGACGCCTTCGTGGCCGCGGCCGGGCTGCAGTGCGGGTTCTGCATCCCCGGGCTCGTGCTCCGCACGAAGTGGCTCACCGACCAGGACCGCCCGCTCTCCCGCGCCGACATCGCGAAGGCGCTCGACGGGCACCTCTGCCGCTGCACCGGGTACGTGAAGATCATCGACGCCATCGAGCTCATCCACGCCGCGAAGCACGGCGGGCCGCGCCCGGCGCCGGTGCAGGAGGGCGCGGTCGGACGTCGGCTGCAGCGGTACGAGGGCGCCGAGCTCGCCCTGGGGACGCGGCCGTTCGTGGCCGACCTCGACGCGCCGGGCCTGCTGCACGGGGTGGTGGTGCTGTCGCGGCACGCGCGCGCGAGGGTGGTGCGCATCGACGCCAGGAAGGCGCGCGCCCTCCCGGGCGTGCACGCCGTGGCGACCGCGGCCGACGTGCCCGGGAACCGCTGGGTGGGCCTCATCTACCCGGACTGGCCCTGCTTCGTCGCCGAAGGCGAGGAGGTGCGCGCGGTCGGCGACGTTCTCGCCGCGGTCGCGGCCGAGAGCCCCCGCGTCGCGCGCGAGGCGGCGGCGCTGGTCGAGGTCGAGTACGAGCCGCTCCCGCCCGTGCTCGATCCCGCCGAGTCGATCCGGCCGGGCGCGCCGCGCGTCAACCCCGTCCACGAGAACGCGCTCTCCGTCACGCGCATCCAGCGCGGCGAGGTGGACGGGGCCCTCGCCGCTTCGGCGCACGTCGTGACCGGGGCGTGGACGACGCAGCGCATCGAGCACCTCTTCCTCGAGCCGGAGGCGGCGCTGGCCGTCCCCCTCCCCGACGGGCGGCTCCACCTCTACAGCCAGGGCCAGGGCATCTTCGACGACCGCCGCCAGGTCGCGTCGGTGCTGGGCGAGCCGGAGGAGCGGATCCACGTCGAGCTCGTCCCCAACGGCGGCGCGTTCGGCGGCAAGGAGGACATGAGCGTCCAGGCGCAGACCGCGCTCCTGGCGCGGCTCACCGGCCGGCCGGTGCGCGTCACGCTCGATCGCGAGCAGTCGATCCGGATGCACCCGAAGCGCCACCCGCTGCAGCTGACCTACACCGTCGGCTGCGACGCCGAGGGTCGGCTCACCGCCGCCCGCGTGCGCCTGCTCGGTGACTCTGGGGCGTACGCGTCCGTCGGTGGCAAGGTGCTGGAGCGCGCCGCCGGCCACGCCTGCGGCCCGTACCGGGTGCCGGCGGTCGACATCGAGGCGATCGCCGCCTACACGAACAACCCGCCCTGCGGCGCGATGCGCGGCTTCGGCGTGAACCAGACGAGCTTCGCGATCGAGGGCTGCCTGGATCTGCTGGCGAAGAAGGTCGGCCTCGACGGATGGGAGATGCGCTGGCGCAACGCGCTCCGCCTGGGCGACACCTTCACGAGCGGACAGGTGCTGGAGAAGTCGGTCGGGCTGGAGCGGACCTTGCTGGCGGTGAAGGACGCCTACTACGCTGCGCGGCGACAGGGGCGGGCGGTCGGCGTCGCCTGCGGCATCAAGAACTCGGGGATCGGCAACGGCGCCCGCGAGCTGGCGCGCTGCCGATTGGTGGTCGGCGCGGAGGCGACGGTGGAGCTGCACACCGGCTTCACCGAGATGGGGCAGGGGCTCCTCACCATCCTGATGCAGTGCGCGGCCGAGGTGACGGGGCTCCCCCCCGCCATCTTCCACCCGCGTGTGGAGACCCGCTTCGAGCTGGGTGGC
>DATLJU010000242.1:0-11194 GCA_035538735.1 Anaeromyxobacteraceae bacterium
CGGGATTAGCACCAGCTCGTCGCCGGTCGACGCGAGGTAGGTGGCGAGCACGCGCCGGTACTCGGGGTGGACGGCGTCGGAGACGGCGATCTTCCTCCGGCCGGTCAGGCGCGTCGCCATGAGCGCCGCCTCCGCGTTGGCGGAGGCCCCGTCGTACATCGAGGCGTTCGCCACTTCCATGCCGGTGAGGAGGCACACGTACGTCTGCCACTCGAAGAGCGCCTGGAGCGTGCCCTGCGAGACCTCGGGCTGGTACGGCGTGTACGCGGTGAAGAACTCGCCCCGGAGGAGGAGCTGATCCACGACGGGCGGCACGTGGTGGGGGTAGGCGCCGGCCCCGATGAAGGGCGGGTGGGCGACCTCGTTCCGGTCCGCCAGCCGCCGCATGTCGGCGAACAGCGCGATCTCGTCCTGCGCCGGCGCGACCGCGAGCGGCCGCTTCAGCCGGAGCTGCGCCGGGATGGAGCGGAAGAGATCGTCGAGGCTGTTCGCCCCGACCGCCGACAGCATCTCGCGGATCTCTTCCGGCGTATGCGGGTGATAACGCACGGTATGTGCTCCACTGCCCTGCGAGGTCCGTGGCACCGCGAGGCGGTACCGGCGCGGCAGGGCGAATCGGGACGTGGGACGAGCCGCTGCGGGTCCGCTACTCCGACTCCTCTTGCAGGAACTTCTGATACCCGGCGGCGTCGAGCAGCGACTCGACCTCCTTCGGGTCGGAGAGCTCGACCTGGATCATCCAGCCCTCCTCGTACGGATCCTCGTTGATGCTCTCGGGCGCGTCGGAGAGCGGGTCGTTCACCTCGACCACCTTGCCGCTCACGGGCGCGAAGAGCTCCGAGACGGCCTTGGTCGACTCGACCACGCCGAACGACTCGCCCTTCTTCACCGGATCCCCGACCTCCGGGAACTCGACGTAGACGATGTCGCCGAGCTGGTCCTGGGCATGATCCGTGATGCCGATCACCGCCCGGTTGCCCTTGAGGCGGCACCACTCGTGCTCCTTCGTGTACTTCAGATCCTCGGGGACGTTCATGGCGTTCTCCTCACTGAGCGCGCGGCTTCCTGACGTAGAAAGGCGTCTTCACCACCTTGGCGGCCGCGGGCCGGCCGCGGATCTCGACCGCGAAGGTGGAGCCCTCCGCCGCGAGCGCGGGCGGGACGTAGGCGAGCCCGATGGCGGTGCCGAGGGTGGGGGACTTCGTCCCGCTGGTGACGACTCCGACCGGCTTCCCGTCCTGCAGGACCGGGTAGCCGTGGCGCGGGATCCCGGGCTCGGTCAGCACGAACCCGACCAGCTTGCGGGAGAGGCCGGCTTCCTTCTGCTCCAGCAGCGCCTGCCGACCCACGAAATCGCTCTTGTCGAGCTTCACCACCCAGGCCAGCCCCGCCTCGAGCGGCGTCGAGCCGTCGTCCATGTCCTGTCCGTAGAGGCGGTACGCCATCTCGAGGCGGAGCGAGTCGCGCGCGCCCAGCCCGCACGGGAGGATGCCCTCGCCCTGGCCGGCCTGCATGAGCGCGGCCCACAGGCTCGGCCCGGCGTCGGAGGCGCAGAAGAGCTCAAACCCGTCCTCCCCGGTGTAGCCGGTGCGCGCCACGATACAGCGGATGCCGGCGACGTCACCTTCCGTGAATCGGTACGTCCCCACCGAGGAGAGCCGGACGCTGGTGAGCTTCTGCAGGACGTCGGCTGCGAGCGGCCCCTGGAGCGCGAGCTGCGCCCACGCGTCGGACTCGTTCGTCACCTCGGCCCCGAAGGCGTGGCCGTGGAGCCAGTCGAAGTCCTTCTGGCGGTTCGCGGCGTTCACGCAGACGAGCAGGTCATCCGCCGAGCGGCGGTAGACCACGACGTCGTCCACGATCCCGCCGCTCTCGCGGCACAGGGCTCCGTACTGCGCCTGCCCGTCCAGGCAGCGCGACAGGTCGTTCGTGAAGAGGTGCTGCAGCGACGCGAGCGCCTTCGGGCCGCGGAAGACGACCTCGCCCATGTGCGAGACGTCGAAGAGGCCTACCCGCTCACGTATGGCCTGGTGCTCGGCCAGGATGCCCTCATACTGCACCGGCATGTCCCAGCCGGCGAACTCGACGATCCGCGCTCCTGCGCGGACGTGGACGTCATGAAGCGGCGTGCGCTGGGGCATGGTGACATCCGGCGAAGGGGGGATGAGTGGCCGCATCATAGCGACGCAGTCCTCGAATTCAACAGCGCTCGCACAGGGTTGTTCGGAATGGTCAGTGAGCCGGACAGGTCACCGGCTCGCACCGGCCCGGAAAGGAGGCCTGACAGCAGTGGAGAGGCGCGCCCTCGACCGAGGCGAAGCGCGCCGCCCAGCCTCGCGCGGAGACCTCGATCGTGAGGTACCCCCAGGCGGTGGACGCGAACAGGAGCTGCGCGCCCGGGGCAGAGACCTTCTCGAACCGCTCGCGCGGGCGGCCTCGGCTCGCGTTCCCCGAGACGAGCACGTCGTAACCCGCGGCGGCGCGGAGGTGCTGGAGGTCGTGGTCGTGCCCGCAGAGCCAGGCCGCGATGGCGCCGCCGGCCGCCTCCTCGAGCCGGCGCACGCGCGCGCGGTAGGCCGCGTCGGCCTCCGCGCGGTGCTGGCCGGCGGTGGCGGCGGGGTGGTGCGCGACGACGAAGCACGGGCGCTCGCGGCAGCCCTCGGCTGCGGCGCGCAGGAACGCGAGCTCGCCCTCGAGCGTGAAGCCGCCGTAGTCGCCGAGGAGGAGGTTCGAGTCGAGCACGACGAAGCGGGCCGGACCGCGATCGACGAGGTAGTGACGGCCCGGCATCCGCCAGACCGCCGAGGCGTGGGCCACCTCCAGGCACGCCTTGAGCCGCGCCTGCGCGTCCGGCGCGAGCGCGCCGTCGGCGCACTGGCCGCGGCTCTCCACGTCGTGGTTGCCGAGCGCGAGGAACACCGGGATCGGCGCGCCGTCCTTCCGCAGCGCCGGGAAGCGTGCGTCGAAGCGGTCGAAGCGCCGGTCGACCGGCGGCGCGAAGCCCGGCGCGATCGAGGCGCCGTCCTCGGCGAAGCGGCACCCGGCGGCGCCGGGGCGGCGCGGGTCGGGGCCGCAGTCGTAGACGTTGTCACCGGGGGAGAAGGCGACGTCGAACGGAGCGCGCGCGTGCGCCTCCGCCACGGCGCGCGACAGCGCCGACTGCTGGGCGGTCTCGTCGCCGAAGTCGGCCAGGACGAGCGCGCGGACGGCCGGAGGTGGCGCGGCTGCGCCGGGCGGAGGCGCCGCGGCCGGCCCGCGACGCACCGTGAAAGAGGTGGGCGCTCTGGCGCTCGACGCGGTCAGCGCCACGGCGAGGAGCGCCAGGGCGAGGAGCGCCGCCGCGACGGCCGGGCCCGCCCACCGGATCATCGCCGCGTCGCGGCGCGCGCCAGCTCGAGCGTGTTCACGAGCAGCATGGCGCGCGTCATCGGGCCGACGCCGCCCGGCACCGGCGTGATGGCGCGGGCGCGCTGGGCGGCCGCGGCGAACTCGACGTCGCCGACGAGCTTGCCGCCCTCGAGCCGGTTCATGCCGACGTCGATGACCACCGCGCCCTCCTTCACCCAGGCACCCTTCACGAGCTCGGGCTTCCCGATCGCCGCCACCAGGATGTCGGCCCGCCCGACCTCTTCCCGCAGGTCGGCCGTCCGCGAGTGCGCGAGCGTGACGGTGGCGTGGGCCTCGAGCAGCATGAGCGCCATGGGCTTCCCGACGATGTTGGAGCGCCCCACCACGAGCGCCCGCTTCCCCTTCGGGTCGCACCCCGCCTCGCGCAGGAGCCGCATCACGCCCGCCGGCGTGCAGGGCCGCGGACCGGGGATGCCGATCGAGAGCGCGCCCACGTTGTAGGGGTGGAAGCCGTCGGCGTCCTTCGTCGGATCGATCGCCTCAAGCACGGCTCGCTCGTCGACGCCCTTCGGGAGCGGCAGCTGGACCAGGATGCCGTGCACGAGCGGATCGGCGTTGAGCTTCGCCACGACGGCCAGGATCTCGTCCTGCGTGGCGGTGGCGGGCAGGTGGTGCTCGACCGAGCGGAACCCGACCTCCTCGCTGTCCTTCCGCTTCCCGCGCACGTAGACGGCGGAGGCGGGGTCGTCGCCGACACGCACCACCGTGAGGCCGGGGACGAGCCCGGTCGCGGCGAGCTCTTTCACTGTACGTGCGACCTCGCCGCGGACCTGCGCTGCGATCGCCTTCCCGTCGATGATATGGGCCATGAGGGCGCGCAGTATAGCGATCGCACGCCGCACCGTCACGGCCGGGTGCAGGCGATGGCCGCGGCGCCCGGCCGCGCTGGACGGCGTGTAAGATGGCGCCACGGAGGTGGAGGATGGACGCGGTCCCGACGTGCGAGAAGTGCAACACGCCGCTCGACGCGAGCGGAGCCTGCGTCACCTGCCGCGCGACCGAGCAGGGCCTCGCGCTCCTGTCGCGCTCCGGGTACGCGTCCGTGCGCGAGATGATGGAGCGGCTCGAGGGGCACGGGCTCGCGCCCGAGATCGAGCAGGTCCCTCCGCGCCGCCCGGAGGAGCGCCAGCACCCCCTGTGGAACATCTACGTGCCGGAGCCGGACGCGAAGCAGGCCTTCGAGCTCCTTCAGACGGACTGGGCCGAGCTGCTCGGCGACCTTGACGCGACGCGCGCCGCCGAGCGCGGCCTGCGCGGCGTCGACCTCGACGCCGGCGGCGAGATCGAGTGCCCCGCCTGCGGGCACCGCTTCGTCGCGAGCGCGGCGCATTCCGAGTGCCCCGATTGCGGCCTCTCGCTCGGCGCACCCGCCGAGGCGGCGCCGGACGAAGCCGAGCAAGGGTAGGGCTACGGCGCGACGCCCGACCGTCCCTCCGCCGTAGGGCGGGGGCTTGTCCCCCGCCGCATCGCACCACCCTCAGTACCCCGTCGCCGCGCGTCCGAACGGCTTCGCGGGAAGCTTCGCCCCTGGCTTGCACGCCAGAGCGTCCGCCTCCTCGTGCGCCGCCGTCGCCTGCGCGCGCGCCTCCTTCGCCCGGGCCTGCGCGCCGGGGTTGCCCGACCGCACGGCAATGGACTCGGCCTGCTCGGCCTTGTGATCGGCTTCGGTCGCGCGGCGCTCGGCGGCGAGGAGGACGTCGGCGGTGGCGGGGGTGCAGCCGGCGGCGCGCAGCGAGAGGGTGGCCAGGAGCGTGACGGCGAGGGGCATGGGGCCTCCGTCGAGCTTGGTTAACTGGCGGGGAGCGCGGCCGCAGGGGTGACGGTGGCGTCTTCTCCCGTTATCTTCCGGCATGCCCCGCGACCTCACCGATCTCCACATCCACGTCGGCGGCGCCGTCGCGCCGCACATCCTCTGGTCCATCGCGCACGAGCAGGGCTTCAAGCTGCCGGTCCAGGATTACTGGGAGTTCAAGGAGCTCGTCAGCGCGCGGCCGGGGAAGGTCAAGTCGCTCGACGAGTACCTGGCGGTCATGCACCAGTGGACGGAGCGCATCCAGTCCTCGCCGCAGGCGATGGAGCGCAGCGTCTACGAGATCATCGGGAAGGAGTACCGCTCCTCGCGCGTCGACCTCATCGAGCTGCGCTTCAATCCCATGAAGCGCAACGAGGGGGGCGAGCGCGATCTCGATCACATCATCCACGCGGCGCTGCGCGGCATGGATCGAGCGGTGCTCGAGTACGGCGTCAAGGCCGGCCTCATCTTCTGCCTGGCGCGCGAGTTCGAGCCGCACCTGAACGAGATCATCGTGGAGAAGGCCATCCGCTACCGCCGGCGCGGGGTGGTCGGGATCGACCTGGCCGGTCCGGAGCGCCACGCGGTCGAGCTCGGGGAGGACGTCGAGCTGTACCGCGGGCTCTTCCGCCGCGCCCGCGAGGGTGGCCTCAAGTGCACCGTTCACACCGGCGAGACCGCCCGGACCGGGGTCGAGGGCATCCGGGCGGTCGTCGAGGCGCTCGAGCCGCACCGGATCGGCCACGGGATCTGCGCCGCCAAGGACGACGGCGTCATGGACCTCCTGCGCGAGCGGGGGGTGGTGCTCGAGATCTGCCCCAGCTCGAACCTCGCCACGCGGGCCGTGGAGAGCGTCGAGGAGCTGGGCCAAGTCCTGCAACGGTTCTGGAGGCGCGGCGTGCGCTTCACGATCAACACCGACGGCCCGTACCTGCTCGACACGGACATGCGCCGCGAGGTGGAGCTCCTCGAGCGCCACCTGGTGCTCGCTGACGAGCAGATCGAGCAGACCTTCCGCTGGGCGCGGGAGGCGACGTTCGTCGATTGATGAATTGAATAGATCCGCTCCGGTCCTCGTCTCTCCTCGCGAAAGGAGAAGCACCATGACGAAGATCGCCTCGAAGCTCGCCACCGGCCTCGCCATCCTCGGCCTCGCGGCCCCGGCGCTCGCCGCGACCACCCCCGCGACCGGCGCGGCACAGGTCCAGACGGCCCAGCCGAAGCACCACCAGGCGCACCGCCGCGTGGCCCAGGCGGACCAGAAGAAGGCGGGCGAGAAGAAGGCCGCGAAGAAGGGGAGCAAGAAGCACACGGCGAGCGCGCCGAAGACGGAGACGGCCCCGAGGACGGAGACCGCTCCCGCCAAGTGAGCGGGCAGGCGGTTGTCGACGAGGGGGTCACGGGCAACGCCCGCGGCCCCCTTTGTCGTGTGGGCGTGACGCCTACCTCGTCGCTGCGGCGCGTGGTCGCAGCATTCCCGGGCGGGTGCGGAAACAGATGGGGATCGGCAGGGGTTCCGTGCGAGGCTCCGCCTCCTTCACCCTCCTGCCGGAAGAGGTTTCCCGCCGTGAAGAAGCTCCTCGCTTTGCTCGCGTCGCTCAAGCTGGCCGTCATCCTGCTGGTCCTGCTCCTCGTCGGGCTGGCGGCGGGGACCATCATCGAGTCGCGCGTCGGCGTCGAGGTGGCGGGTCGCGTCGTCTACTACGCGCCGTGGTTCCTCGGGCTCGAGGCGCTCTTCGCGGTCAACGTGATCGCGTCGATCGTGGCCTACTTCCCGTGGGGCCGCTTCCGGATCGGCTACCTGGTGACGCACGCCTCGCTCGTGCTCATCCTGGCGGGCGCCCTCGTCACCTACTTCTGCAAGACCGAGGGGACGCTCGGGCTGTGGGAGGGCACGAGCGGCAACGTCATCGAGCAGGTGGAGAACGGCACCGTGGTCGCGCACCACACCCTCCCGTTCTCGGTCTACCTGACGAGCTTCACGGTCGACCACTACCAGGGGACGATGCGCCCGGCGGGCTTCCGCAGCCAGGTCGTCATCTCCGAGCCCGAGGGGGGCAAGAGCTGGCCGGCCGCGATCTGGATGAACAACCCGCTCTCGGTGAAGGGGTACAGGATCTTCCAGTCCAGCTACCAGCAGCAGAACGGACGGCAGGCGTCGATCTTCTCCGTCTCGAACGATCCCGGCCAGCCGATCGTCTTCGCGGGCTACGGGCTGCTCGTGCTCGGCATGTGTATCGTGTTCGGCACCCGGGTCCGCGCCCGGCAGCGCGCCGCCGCCGCCCGCGACGCGGCCGCAGCGCAGCGGCCCTCGAAGGCGGCCGCCGGGGTGGCCGCCGCGCTGGCGCTCGCGTTCGCCGGCAGCGCCCGCGCCGCCGGGCCGGAGGTCGAGGCGCTGCGCCGCCTGCCGGTGCAGCACGACGGTCGGACCATGCCGTTCGACACGTTCGCCCGCGAGGCGGTGTGGAACGTCACCGGCGCGCGCGCCTGGAACGGCGAGGACCCGGTGGAGACGCTGGGCGGCTGGCTGGCCCAGCCGCAGGGCGCCGCCATGGCGCCGGTCCTCTCCATCGGCAGCGCGGATCTGGCGAGCGCCATCGGCCTTCCCGGCGAGCGTTACGCGTCCCTGAACCAGGTCGCGAGCAGCCCGGAGTTCAGGAGGATGATGGGCGAGATCCAGGCCGCCGAGCAGCGCGACGAGCCGCGCCGCGGCGTGCTGGCGGATGCCGAGAAGCTCCTCGAGCGCGCCCAGCGCATGCAGGACATCGTGAACGGGATGCCGGCGGCCCCGATTCCGTCGAACGCGCCGCCCGTCGGAAAGTGGAAGCCGGCGCCCACGCCCGGCCTGCCCGGGCTGCTCGCCGTCGCGCAGGGACCGCGCCTCGAGGGGTGGCCTTCCGCCGCCGCCGTCGAGCGCGAGATCACCTACAACTCGGTCCGACCGACCCGCGTGGCGTGGGTGGTGCTCGTGCTCGCGCTCGTCGCGTCGGTCGCAGGCTGGCGGCTCCGCCGGCGCGCGCTCGACGTCGCCGCGGCCGTCCTGCTGTTCGCCGGGTTCGGCGTGATGACCTGGGGCATCGGGATGCGCTGGGCGGTCGCCGGGCGCGTCCCCGCCGCGAACATGTACGAGTCGCTGCTCTTCCTGGCGTGGGGCGTGGGGCTCTTCGCGCTGGTGGCGTTCGTCTTCATCCGCAACCGGCTGCTGGTCGTGAACGCCAGCGCCGGTGCGGCGCTCACCATGGCGCTCACCGACCTGCTCCCCATCGACGGCTTCATCCACCCCATCGCCCCGGTCCTCTCCGGCACGCCCTGGCTCGCCATCCACGTCCCGATCATCATGGTGAGCTACGCCGTGCTGGCGCTCGGCGTCATCATCGCGCACATGCAGATCGCCTTCGGCGCGCTCGCGCCCCGCCGCGAGGACCTGATCGCCAAGATGGCCGACCTCAACTACTGGTACATGCTGGCCGGCTCTATCCTCCTCATCGCCGGCATCCTGACCGGCTCGATCTGGGCCGCGTCGTCGTGGGGCCGGTACTGGGGCTGGGATCCGAAGGAGGTCTGGTCGCTCGTGGCCTTCCTCGCCTACATGGCGATCCTGCACGGGCGGGTCGACCGGATCCTGGGGCGCTTCGGCGTCGCCGCGGTCGGCATCATCGCCTTCCAGACGATCCTGATGACGTACCTCGGCGTGAACTACGTGCTCGGCACCGGCCTGCACGCGTATGGCTTCGGCAACTCGCCCATCGTGAAGTGGATGGTGCTCGTGGCGGCCGCCGAGACGGCGTTCCTGGTATGGGGCTGGGCGGCGCACCGCCGCCAGCCGGAGCCGGTCGAGGCGGCGCTCGTGCCCTGACGTCAGGGCTTCCATTCGTCCTGAGCGTCGCGAAGCGAAGTCGAAGGACGAACGCGAACGCCGTCCTGCTTACGGCCGCACGAGCAGCGCCGCGACGTGCTCCGGGCGCGTGCTCGCGCCTTCGCGGAGCGGCACCAGTTCCTCGCCGCGGGTGCGCGCCATGGAGGCGAGGAGCGCGCCGGCGTCGCCCGCGGAGGCGAGGCGCGGATCGTCGAGCGGCGCCAGCGCGGCCGCCGCGGCGGGCAGCTCGGCCGCCGGGATGGGCTCGGGCGCGAACTGCCGCCCGAGGCGCTCGTTGGCGAGCGCGGTCAGGTACAGCGCGGCGAGCCGCGGCGCGAGTGGCCCGGCGAGGTCCGCCGGCCGCCGGAGCGCGAGCTCCTCGCCGACTGCCGCCAGCCCCTCGGCCAGCGTCAACGCCTCCGCGGTGCGAGTCACCTCGGCCGAGGAGAGGAACGCGCGCGGCTCGAACGCGCCCGCGGCCAGCGTCCCCCACTCCTCGCGGGGCACCTCGAGCCCGGGGAAGTAGCGCGGTCGCCGCGCCGCGAGCGCGGACAGCATCTCCCCGAGCGGCGGATCGAGGAGCGGCGCTTCGCGCGTGCCGGCGCGGCCCGAGGCGAGCAGCCGCTCGGCGCGCCAGCGCAGCTCGAGGACGCGTCCGAAGCCGCGCTGGAACAGGGCCTTCACCGCGGTCGACGCCAGCACCTCCGCGGCGCGCGCCTCGTCCGCCCCGGCGGCTGCCTCGAGGCCCAGCTCGACGAGCGCCCGCGCGGCCTCGACCGCCGACCTCGCCGCCTCCAGGTCGCCCGGGTCCACGGCGTCCGCGACCAGGACCGCGTTCGCCGCCGTGACGAGCTCGAGCTCGAGGTGCACCCGCTCATCGGGCTGGAGCCTGCCGGCCGCTCGCGCGAGCAGCGACCCCTGCCCGAGCCGTTCCAGGAAGAACCCGACCGGCCGCGCGGGCGCGCCCGCGGGCGGCGCCGGGCGCGCGGCGGGCTTGGCGAACCACGAGAGCGCTTCCTCTCGCGACGGGTAGCCCAGGTCGGCCAGACGCCCGGTGCGCCAGCGCAGCGCCGTTTCCTCGAGTTCGCTCGGCAGCTCGAAGCGGAGCGACGAGAGGAGGCGCGTCGCCTTGAACGGGTCCTCGGCGTAGAGGTCGTCGACGAGCCCGCGCACCGCCACGTACTCGGCGCCGTCGGCGAGGAACTCCACCACGAACCGGTTCTCGGGCGTCCGCATGAAGCGGTCGCTCTCGATGAGGGGATCGGGATCCTGATCGAGGTCGTGGACGCGGAGCGTGTCGCCCAGCACGAGGTTGAGCAGCTCCAGGTCGAGCCGCGCCAGCTTCGTCTTCCAGCGCGCGGCCGCGCCAGGGCTGTCGGTCGACCCCGCGCGCGCCGCCCGCAGCCAGGGCAGGGCGCGGCGCGGGTCGACGTGGTCACCGCTCCACGCGGCGAGGTCGAGGAAGGTGCGGAACTGGTCGGCGCTCGCGAGCTGCACCAGCTCGACGGCGTCGGCGAGGCCCACCTCGCGGATGGTGAGGTACAGGTCGTCCGCGGGGAGGGCCCGCACCAGCGCGCCCGGGTCCGGCTGATCGAGGACGAGGTCGAGGCGCCGTTTGCCGCGCGCCTGCGCCAGCGCCGTGCGCGCCTGCGCCAGCGCGGCAGGGTCGATGGGCTTCGGATTGCGCTTCGTCATCGCTCCACCTCCTCGAGCGCGTCCCGCACGCTCCAGCCCGCGCGCTCCAGGGCCGCCCGCGCCCTGCGCGGGGCGACCCCGCCCAGCTCCGTGACCATGCGCACCGCCCGCCGGCGGAGCTTGGCGCTCGCCGGCGCGACCTCGATCATCCGGCCGGCGCGAACCTTCCCCAGCCGCAGCATGGCGCCCGTGGAGACGAGCGCCAGCGCCATCTTGGTGGCCGCGCCCGCCTTCATGCGGGTCGAGCCGGCCACGAGCTCCGGCCCGGTGTCGAGCACGGCGCGCGCGGTGCCGCGCGGCCGCGCGGCCGGGTTGCAGGTGAGGAGCGTCACCGCCGCCCCGCGCCGGCGCGCCTCGTCGAGCGCGGCGAGCACGAAGGGCGTCGTGCCGGAGGCGCTCACCCCGACGACCAGGTCGCGCGACCCGACGCGCACCCTCCGCAC
>DATLJU010000243.1:0-27603 GCA_035538735.1 Anaeromyxobacteraceae bacterium
TCCTCGACGAGCGTCCGCGCCAGCCGCGCCGCCTCCTCCGCTCCCGGCGCGGTCACCAGCACGACCAGGGTGTCCGTCACAGCCCCTCCGCCTTGGCCACGATCTCCTTCATGATCTCGCTCGTGCCACCGCCGATGGTGAGCAGCCGCACGTCGCGCCAGGCGCGCGCGACGTCCGTCTCCACGACGTACCCCATCCCGCCGTGGAGCTGCATGCAATCGTACGCGACCCGCTGGGCGAGGTCGCAGGCGACGAGCTTCGCCATCGAGATCTCCTTCACCGCCGGCTGGCCCCGGTTGAACAGGTCGGCTGCGCGGTACGTGAGCCAGCGCGCCGCCTCGATCGCGGAGCGGTGCTCGGCGAGCTTGTGGCGCCACACCTGCATCGAGACGAGCGGCCGTCCGAAGGCGCGCCGCTCGCGGCCGTAGGCGACGGCATCCTCCATCATCACGTCCATCGCCGCCACGGCCATGAGCCCGGCCGCGAGCCGCTCCCCCTGGAAGTTCTGCATCACGTAGGCGAAGCCCTGCCCCTCCTCCCCGAGCAGGAAGCGGCGCGGGACGCGGCAGTCCTCGAAGAAGAGCAGCGCCGTGTCCGAGGCGTGGTTCCCCACCTTCTCGAGCTTCTTCGAGACGGCGTAGCCCTTCACGTCGGTGGGGAAGGTCAGGAGCGAGAGGCCGCCGTGGCCCGTCTCGCCGGTGCGGACGGCGAGCGTGAGGAAATCGGCTCGGGTGCCGTTCGTGATCCAGGTCTTGCTCCCGTTCACGACGAGGTCGTCGCCGTCGCGCCGGGCGGTGGTGCGGATGGCGGCGACGTCCGAGCCGGCGTCCGGCTCCGAGATGGCGAGGGCCGCGATCTTCTCGCCCCGCAGCGCCGGCGCCAGGAACTCGCGCTTCTGCTCGTCCGTGCCCAGTTCGGCGATGATCGGCGTCGCCATCTCGCCCTGGACCAGCATCGCCATGTTGAGCCCCGCCGATCGCGATCGCGCGAGCTCCTCGACGTAGGCGACCACGTACCAGTAGTCGAGCCCGGTGCCGCCCCACCGCTCCGGGTGGCGGATGCCGAAGTAGCCCAGCTCGCCGAAGCGACGGAAGAGGTCGCGCGGGAACAGGCCCGCCTCGTCCCATTCCCTCGCGTGAGGCGCGAGCTCCCGCTCGCAGAGCTCGCGCACCGTGCGCCGGAACGCGCGGTGGTCGTCGGTGAACGGCTCGAAGGCGACGGGCATCGTTCACTTGTAGCGGGCCAGAGGCTCCCCGGCTGCTCTCTCCCCGGTGGGGACCACGTCCCGCGACTCTCGCCGGCGAAGCGTGGGCGGGTCCTATCCGCCGCCGCACGCGCGGGGCCTCGAGCACGAAGCGTGATGTGGACCCAACGCGACCGTCGACACCGCGTCGCACCGCCTATCCGCTCATGCCCCGGTGCAACCAACCGGCTAAGTGACCTTCTCTCCTCCCGGAGGATCGCCGTGATCGACCACCTGATACTCAAGGTCCGCGACCTGCAGCAGGCGAAGGCTTTCTACGCCAAGGCGCTCGCGCCGCTCGGCTACGAGGTGCTGATGGAGTTCGAGGGCACCGCCGGCCTCGGAGCTGAAAAGAAGCCCGACTTCTGGCTGGCGCAGGACCGCGAGAACATGCGCCCGATCCATGTGGCGTTCACGGCCGAGTCGCGTGCGGCCGTGGACGGGTTCCACGCCGTGGCGCTCGCGGCGGGCGCCAAGGACAACGGCAAGCCGGGCATCCGCGCCGACTATCACCCCACCTACTACGCTGCGTTCGTGCACGACGCGGATGGCCACAACGTCGAGGCGGTCTGCCACCGCTGACCCGCGCTTACAAGATCTCGGTCAACGTCCGCGCGAGACTTCGCCGGTCGCCGGCGCGACGGCGACCGCCACGGCCGGAGCGGGCCGCCCCCCCCGCACCGTCCCGTAGGCCACCCCACCCACCGCGAGCGCGGCGCCGAGCACGGCGGGCAGCCCGGGCTTCTCCCCGAGCAGCGGCAATGCCAGCGCGTACTGGGCGATGGGCGTGAGCTGCAGCCAGACGGCGGCCTCGGACACGGAGAGCGCGCCGTAGGCCTCGGTCATGAGCACCTGCGCCGCGAACGCGCAGAGCGCCATCGCCACCGCGACCGCCCAGGCGGGCCCGAGCGCCGGCCAGGGATCGAGCGCGAAGGGCAGCACGACCGGAAGTCCGGCCAGGCAGAACCAGAAGAAGATGGTCGGCGCGTTGTCCGTGCCGCGCATGGAGCGGATGGTGATGGCGCTCGTGGCCGCGAAGACGGCGGCCGCCAGAGCTGCCGCCTCGCCCCACCCCGCCCCTACCCGCAGCGCCCCCTCCCCCAGCACGAGGGCGACGCCGCAGGTCGCGGCGACCAGCGAGGCGATGAGGTGCACCGTCGGGCGCTCCCCGAAGGCGAAGAAGGACATCCCGGTCGCGAGGATGGGGAACAGGTTGTAGAGGAGCCCCGCCTCGCCGGCCGGGATCCGCGAGAGCGCCGCGAAGTACAGCACCACCACCAGGCCGCCGGAGATCCCGCGCGAGACGAGCAGCCGGTAGTTGCTCGGCCGGTACAGGCCGGGCCGGAGCCGGAACACGCCGAGCGACACGAGCGCGCCCACCGCGAAGCGCACCACCGACAGGTGGCCCGCGGTGAACGCTCCCGGACCGCGCGACAGCCGGCGCGCCAGCACGGCCATGAGGCCGAAGCAGAGCGCCGAGCCCGCCAGCTCGAGGCGCGCCAGCGCCCTCCGCCGCGCCTCGCCCGCGCCGCTCATGCCGGCTCGACCGGCTCCATCACGGGCTGCACCTCCGCCCCGGGCTCGGCGGGGCGGTGGCCCAGGACGCTGCCGTAGACGACGCCGCAAGCGCCGAGGACCATCCCGAAGATGCCGAGCGGCGAGAGGCGCTCGCCCAGGATGAGCGCCGCCCACAGGAAGCTCGCGATGGGCGTGAGCTGCTGCCACAGCGCCGCCTCGCCGACGGTGAAGACGCCATAGGCGTGCGTCATGAGGATCTGGGCGAAGAACGACAGCACGCCCACCGCCAGCCCCAGCCCCCACAGCCGCGGGTCGTGCGGCCATGGTCCTCCGGAGAGTGGCAGTCCGCAGACGAGCCCGCCCAGGCAGAACGAGAAGAAGATCGTCGGTGCGTTGTCGGTCGGCCGTAGCGCGCGAATCGCCACCACCGCCCCACCGCCGAGGATCGCCGAGGCGAGGCCGGCCGCGACGCCGGCATCGAGCGCGATCGCGAGGCCCGCGCCGGGGGCGATGACGAGCCCGACGCCGAGCGTCACGAGCGACAGCGCCGCGGCGAGGTGCACGGTCGGGCGCTCGCCCAGCGTGAAGATCGAGATCGCGACCGCGAAGACCGGAAACAGGTTGTTGAGGAGCGTCGCCTGGCCGGCCGGGATGCGCGCCAGCGCCACGAAGTACAGCAGCACGGCCAGGCCGCCCTGCAACCCGCGCGCGACGAGCAGGCCGCGCCGCACCGGGCGGAAGGTCCCCGGTCGAAGGCGAAACAGCGCCAGCGTCATGGCGGCGCCGACGGCGAACCGGACGGTCGTCATCTGGGCGGCGGTGAAGCCCCCGTCGCGCGACGCGAGCCGCGCCAGCGACGCCATGAGGCCGAAGAGCGCGCCGGAGACGAAGAGCTGTCCGCGCGCGGCGAGCCGTTTCGCCTTCATGTCGCGCGGATCGTCTCCAGCTCGCGACCGAGCGCGTCGGAGAAGCGCACCAGCTCGGCCTGCGCCGCCCGGAACCGGAACAGCGCCAGCTCGCCCCCCGGCGCGCCGCCCATCCCGGCCGCCTCGGCGAGGAACCCGGAGAGATCGATCGCGATCTCGACCACCGCGCCCCCCGGCGCCGCGCCGAGCTGCACCGCGAGCGGCCCCTCCGAACCGGTTCGCCAGGCGAAGCCCTCGTCCTGCCCGCGGAGGAGCGCGGCGGTTCCGGCCAGCAGCTCGTCGATCTGCGCCGCCGCGACGCGCAGGGGCGGCAGCCGGACGAGGGGCCACCACTCACCATCGCGCGCGTCGAGGTACTCGATCCCCGCGCTGGCGAGCAGCTCCAGCGGGCCCTCGCCGGCTCCCCCGCCTCCGGGCGCGGGCGAGACGCGGCCGGCGAGGGTGAGCGCGCAGCGCAGCGCGCCACGGTCGTTGCGGAGCTCGGCCATGCGCTCGCTGGAATACCTCCTTTCAGGCGCGAGGGGAACCGCCACACCCCCGTCGCTGGCCTGGAAGGCCCTGACCGGTTAAAGACAGCGGTTCCATGAGCGAGCCCGAAACGATCGTCGTCAAGGGGGCCCGCGAGCACAACCTCAAGTCGATTCAGCTCGAGATCCCGAAGAAGAAGCTGGTCGTCTTCACCGGCGTCTCCGGATCGGGGAAAAGCTCGCTCGCCTTCGACACCCTCTACGCCGAAGGGCAGCGCCGCTACGTCGAGTCGCTCTCCTCGTACGCCCGGCAGTTCCTCGGGCAGATGGAGAAGCCCAAGTACGACACCATCCGGGGGCTCTCGCCGACCATCTCGATCGAGCAGAAGGCGGCCTCGAACAACCCGCGCTCCACCGTCGGCACCATCACCGAGGTCCACGACTACCTGCGCGTGCTCTACGCGTCGATCGGGGTCCAGCACTGCCCCAGCTGCGGCCGGCCGGTCGGTAAGCAGACCGCGCAGCAGATCGTGGACGCGATCCTCGCGATGCCGGAGGGCTCGCGCATCCTGCTCCTCGCCCCGCTCGTCCAGAACCGCAAGGGCGAGTACCGCGAGCTGCTCGGCGACGCTCACAAGCGCGGCTTCGCGCGCGTCCGCG
Source organism: Anaeromyxobacteraceae bacterium (assembly GCA_035538735.1). Lineage (GTDB taxonomy): Bacteria > Myxococcota > Myxococcia > Myxococcales > Anaeromyxobacteraceae > Anaeromyxobacter_A. The sequence continues at coordinate 4,815 of DATLJU010000243.1, forward strand.
TCGACGGCGTCGTCCACTCCCTCGAGGAGCGGCTCGTCCTCGACAAGAAGCTGAAGCACGACATCGAGCTCGTCGTGGACCGGCTGGTGGTCAAGGCGGACATCCGGAACCGCCTCACCGACTCGGTCGAGACGGCGCTCCGCGAGGGCAAGGGGACGCTCATCGCCGCCGACGCCTCCAAGGAGCAGCAGGTCGGGCCGGGGGTCGACCCCGAGGAGTACAAGAAGAGCGACCGCTTCTTCTCGGAGCTCAACGCCTGCCCGGTGTGCGGCCTCTCGTTCGGCGAGCTGGCGCCCCAGAACTTCTCCTTCAACAGCCCGCTCGGCTCCTGCCCCGACTGCCAGGGCCTCGGCACTCGCGCCGAGATGGACCCGGACCTCATCATCCCCGACCCGTCGCTCACCATCCGCGAGGGCGCCATCGACCCGTGGGCCAGCGGGATGGAGAGGGGCGAGGGCTGGACCTTCGAGTTCGTCGAGCACCTCTCGCGGTCGCTCGGCATCGACCTCGACACGCCCTGGGCGAAGCTGCCCAAGGCGCAGCGCGAGGTCGTCCTCAACGGGAACGAGGGGATGAACCGCGCCCGCATCGTCTGGGAAGGCGTGGTGAACCAGCTGCACCGGCGGTTCAAGGCGACGGGCTCGGAGGCGATGCGGCGCTACTACATGCGCTACTTCTCCGACAAGCCGTGTCCGACCTGCCGCGGCGAGCGACTCCGGCCCGAGAGCCGGGCGGTGGAGATCCGCGGCCGCGGCATCGTCGCGCTGTCCCAGCTCACCATCGCCGAGGCGCACGCCTGGCTCGACCAGCTCGACCTGAAGGGCCACGAGGCCCGCATCGCCGACGAGCTCCTGAAGGAGATCAAGAACCGGCTCAAGTTCCTGCTCGACGTGGGCCTCTCCTACCTCACGCTCGACCGCCCCGGCCCGTCGCTCTCGGGCGGCGAGAGCCAGCGCATCCGGCTCGCCTCGCAGATGGGCTCCGAGCTCACGGGCGTCATCTACATCCTCGACGAGCCGTCGATCGGCCTCCACCAGCGCGACAACGGCAAGCTGCTCGGGACGCTGAAGCGGCTGCGCGACATCGGCAACTCCGTCATCGTCGTGGAGCACGACGAGGAGACGATGGAGGAGGCCGACTGGCTCATCGACTTCGGGCCGGGCGCGGGCGAGCACGGCGGCGAGATCGTGGCGCAGGGCACGCCCGACGAGGTGAAGCGTCACCCCACCTCGCTGACCGGCGCTTACCTCTCCGGGCGGCGGGAGATCGCGGTCCCGGAGCGGCGCCGCAAGCCGCGTGGCGCGGTCACCGTCGCGGGCGCCGCGGCGAACAACCTCAAGGACGTCACCGTCAAGTTCCCGCTCGGCACGCTCAGCGCGGTCACCGGCGTCTCCGGTGCGGGCAAGTCGACGCTCGTGAACGCCATCCTCCGGCCCGCGCTCATGCGGCTCCTGTACGGCACGCGCGAGGTCCCGGGGAGGCACCAGGCCATCCTCGGCCACGAGCAGATCGACAAGGTCATCGACATCAACCAGCAGCCCATCGGCCGCACCCCGCGCTCGAACCCGGCCACCTACACGAAGGTCTTCGACCTCGTGCGCGAGGTGTTCGCGCAGACCCCCGAGGCGCGCGCCTTCGGATACCTGCCCGGCCGCTTCAGCTTCAACGTCAAGGGCGGGCGGTGCGAGGCGTGCCAGGGCGACGGCATGAAGCTGGTGGAGATGCACTTCCTCGCCGACGTGCTCGTGCCGTGCGAGGTGTGCCACGGCAAGCGCTTCAACGAGGCGACGCTGCGGGTGCAGTTCAAGGGCAAGAACGTCGCCGAGGTGCTGGACCTGTCGGTCCACGAGGCGATGGCGCACTTCGCGAACCACCGCGAGATCCTGCGCATCCTGCAGACGCTGGACGACGTCGGCCTCGGCTACGTGAAGCTGGGGCAGCCCTCTCCCACGCTCTCCGGCGGCGAGGCGCAGCGCATCAAGCTCTCGCGCGAGCTGGCGCGGGTCGGCACCGGGCGCACGCTCTACATCCTCGACGAGCCCACCACCGGGCTCCACTTCGAGGACACGCGGCGCCTGCTGCACGTGCTCGACCGGCTGGTCGAGGCGGGCAACACGGTGGTGGTGATCGAGCACAACCTCGACGTCATCAAGTGCGCGGACTGGATCGTCGACATGGGCCCCGAGGGCGGCGACGCGGGCGGGCTCGTCATCGCCGAGGGCACGCCGGAGGAGGTGGCGGAGGTGAGGGAGAGCTTCACCGGCCACTACCTGGCGAGGGTGCTGCGCGCGCACCGCGCCCGTCGTCCGGCGACCGGGCGGACCGCCTAGCATCGCGCCGGCGCCTTGGCCTCGCCCACCGAGATGGGGTACTGAGCGTGCTCCACTCACCGGGGGAGCACCATGCCGAGCACCCACGACAACCTGAAGGTCGCCTTCGCCGGCGAGAGCCAGGCGAACCGCAAATACCTCGCCTTCGCCCGCCAGGCCGACAAGGAAGGGTACCCGCAGATCGCGAAGCTGTTCCGCGCCGCCGCCGAGGCCGAGACGCTCCACGCGCTGGCCCACCTCGGCAACTTGGGCGGCGTCGGCTCGACGCTCGAGAACCTTCGCGCCGCGGTGTCGGGCGAGACCTACGAGTTCGCCGAGATGTACCCGCCGATGGTGGAGCAGGCCGAGGCGGAGAACCACAAGGCGCGCCACATGCTCGGCTTCGCGAACGCCGCCGAGAAGGTCCACGCCGGTCTCTTCTCCCAGGCGCTGCAGGCGCTCGAGTCGGGCGCCGACCTGTCCAAGATGGACGTCTACCTCTGCCCGGTCTGCGGCGACGTCGAGTTCGGCAACCCGCCCGACCGGTGCCCGATCTGCGGCGCGCCCGCGTCCAAGTACCAGAAGATCGGCTGAGAGCCCGACGTGACGGGGGTGGCGAAGGGCGGAGCGGTCGCACCGGCCCCCGCTCCGGCGCGCGTCCGCCGCACCGCGGCCGTCGCCCAGGTGCTGGCGGCCGCGGCGCTGTGGGGCGTGAACGGCGTCGTGGCTCGCGCCCTGTTCAAGCGCGCCGTCGACCCGAGCCACCTCGTGCAGGTCCGGATGCTGGTGGGCGGGCTCGCCCTGCTCCCGCTCGCCCTCACGCGCCGCGCGGGAGTAGACACGATCCGGCCGCGCCGGCTACCCGGCATCGCGCTGTACGCGCTGCTCCTCGCGGCGGTCCAGCTCAGCTACTTCCAGGCCATCGCCGCCGCCGGCGTGGCGGTGGCCATCTTCCTCCAGTACACGGCGCCGCTGCTGGTGGCGGCGTTCGAGGCGGTCCGGGCCCGGCGCCTCCCGTCCCCGCGCATCGCCGCGGCGCTCGCGACCGCGACCGCCGGGTCGGCGCTCCTGGTGCTGCCCGGCGGTGGGGTTCGCGTCCCGGCCGCCGGCTTGCTGTGGGGGATCGGCGCGTCGTTCGCGTTCGCGAGCGCGACGCTCACCGCGGGCGAGCTGCGGCGCGGGGGGCTGGGCGCCACGCCGCTCCTCGCCCTGGGCCTGACGCTCGGCTCGCTGGCGTTCATCCCGCTGCGCACGCCGTGGCAAGCCCTCGCCACCATCCCGGCCGCCGACCTGCCCTACTTCGTGTACGTGGCGGTGCTCGCCACCGCGCTCCCGTTCACCCTGTACGCGACGGCGCTCTCGGCGCTGCCCGGCAGCGTCGCCCTGCTGCTCGCGATGCTCGAGCCGGTGCTGGCGGCGGCGCTGGCCTGGGTGACGCTGGGGGAGGCGCTCTCGGCCGCGCAGCTCGCGGGCGGCGCGCTCATCCTCGGCGCGATCGCGATCGCCGCACGCGCTCAGAGCCAGTGAGGGAATCCCCAGACCGAGCCGGGCGAGCGAGACGCTAGCAGCGCGAGGCGCGACGACCGAGCATAGCCGGAGGCTATGTGAGGGAGGAGCAACGCAGCGATGCGACGCGGATCGCTCGATCCGGCGACGGGAGGGGATTTCTTCACTGGCTCTCAATAGAAGGGCCGGCGCGAGGCCGGCCCGTTCATGGCTGCGCGTGAGCGCTCAGGCTAGGCGTGCTTCGCGGCCTTGTGACACTTGCACTCGCCCTTCGTGCAGGCGCAGTCCTTCCCCTTCGCGCAGTCGCACTTCTTGTCCGCCTGGTCGCCGGCGGCGAACTTGGCGGCGCCGCCGCAGTTCGGGCACTTGCACGCGCCCTTGGGGCAGACGCAGCCCTTGCCACCCTTCGTGCACTCGCACTTCGGGGTCGCTTCGGCCTTCTTCTCGGGAGCGGTGGCGGCCGGCTTCTCCGGGGGCTTGGCGTCGGGCTTCACCTCTGGCTTCGCGTCCGGCTTCTTGGTGCTGGCCTTCTTGGCGCAGTCGCAGTCCTTGCCGCAGGCGTAGGCCGGGGTCGCGGCGGTCAGCGCGAACGCGCTCGCCACGGCTAGGGCGGCGCCCATCAGGAATCTCGTCGTCATCTGGGGGATCTCCTGAGAACGGGTCTCGCTACCGAGGTGACGAGCCTAGGAGCGCCACCCGCATCCGTCAAGCGTAGGCCTGCCCGCCCGGGTCATCCCGGACGGCGCATCGCCGCGCGGAACTCCCCATTCCATTGAGGCACCGGGGTGACGCGTGTAGATTCCGCGCTGAATGCCGACCCTCGAACCGGATGCGCTGCTGGCGATGCTGCGCGATCCCAACCGGGAGACGCAGGAGATCGCGGCCGCAGCGGGCGTCGCTCGCGAGGACGCGGCCCGCGCCGCCCGGCTCGCCCTCGGCCTCGGGAAGGCGAAGCCCGAGGAGCTCTTGACCCTCCCGCCCGCGCTGGCGCTGGCGCTCCTCCGCGCGGCCACCACCGCCGCGCGGGCCGATGTGCTGACCGCCACCGTGGCGCACCCGAACAAGGACGTCGCCAAGGAGGCGAAGCGCGCGCTGTACGCCCTCAAGATGCGCGGCGTCGCCGTACCGGAACACCCTCGTGCTCCTACGCCGCCGCCGATGACGGCGCCGGAGCCACCCGTCCCGTGCTTCGCCTCGACGGTCGACGGTCACGGTGAGCGCGCGGTGTGGATCGGCCGCTCGGTCCCCGGCAAGGGCATCGAGGTCGGTCAGGCGGTCATCTCCGACGAGAAGGGGCTCATCGAGCTCCACGTCGCGCTGCTCGGCCGCAAGGAATACCGGCAGTTCGCGAAGGACATCGTCGAGCGCGGCAGGTCCATGGGCGTGTCGGAGATCGACCGCGAGCAGGCGAAGGGGCTGGTCGCGGTCGCGCGCCGGCTCAACGACCTCGCGACGCGTCCGCCGCCCGCGGGCGCGGACGCCTGGCTGGGTCGGCTCGGACCGGCGCAGCCGCCGCAGGATCCTGCCGGGCGCTTCCCGCCTCTCCCCGACGAGGAGGAGCGCGCCGCGGTGGACGCGTCGGGCCGCCTCCACGAGCTCCCGCTCGTCCGCGGCTGGCTCGCGGACGAGGACGCGCTGCGCGGCCTGGCGGGGAAGCTCGACGAGATCGCGGTCTCGTCGCTCTACCTCGACGAGCGGCAGCGCGCGAACGCGGCGAGCAGCGCCATCGCGGAGGCGATCGCGGCGCTGTTCGATCCGCCACGGCGCGCTCGCTGGTCGTCGCGGCTGTTCGCGGTCGCCGACCACCTCGAGCGCGCGGGTGACGCGGTCCACGCCAGGCTCGCGGCGGCGGCGGCTCGGGCACTCCGCGCCGACGTCCCGCCCGACCGCATCCCGTTCGCCCGGCTCCTGGTCGAGAAGGCGTTCCCTGCCGGCCGTGCCGGCCCGGTGGCGGCTCAAGCCATCGCGAGCGCGCCCGGCGGGTCTAACCCGGGGCCCCTCATCGTCCCTCCTTAGGAGCCTGTGAAGAAATCCCCTCCCATCGCCGAGACGAGCGATCCGCGTCGCATCGCTTCGTTGCTCCTCCCTCACATGGCCTCCGGCTATGCACGGTCGTCGCGCCTCGCGTTGCTCGCGTCTAGCTCGTTCGGCTCGGTCCGGGGATTCCTTCGCAGGCCCTGACATGTCCGACTACCGGAACCCGAAACCCACCGTCGACGTCGTCGTCCTCCTCCCCGGCGACCGCGTCGTGCTCATCGAGCGGAAGAACGCGCCCGCGGGCTGGGCGCTGCCCGGCGGCTTCGTCGACGAGGGCGAGACGCTCGAAGCGGCGGCGGTGCGCGAGGCGCGCGAGGAGACTGGCCTCGACGTGACCCTCGTCGAGCAGTTCCACACCTACTCCGATCCTCGCCGTGATCCACGCCAGCACACGATGAGCACCGTGTACCTGGCGCGGGCGACCGGCGATGCGCGAGGCGGTGACGACGCGGCGCGCGCCGACGCGTTCGACTGGACCGCCCTCCCGGCCGGGCTCGCCTTCGACCACGCCGAAATCCTGGCCGACGTCCGCCGATACCTGCTCACCGGCGCGCGGAGGCGCCTGTGACGCTCGGTCCCGTCGAGAGAGCCGCCCTGCTCGGGGTGGCGCGCGCCGCCATCCGAGCACGGCTCGGCGTCTCCCCCACCCCCGAGCTGCCGGCCGCCGGTCCGCTCGCCGATCCGGTGGGCGCCTTCGTGACGCTCCGCGTGAAGGGTGAGCTGCGCGGCTGCGTGGGCACCTTCACCCCCTACGGCTCGCTCGCGGCGACGGTGGCGCGCATGGCGGCGGCGGCCGCGACGGAGGATCCGCGTTTTCCACCACTCCATCCCGACGAGCTCGACGATCTCGACATGCAGGTCTCGGTCCTCGAGCCCCGGCGACGGATGCGCGATCCGTCCGAGATCGACCTCGGCCGCGACGGCGTGGTGGTCCAGCTCGGCTGGCACCGGGGCGCGCTGCTTCCGAGCGTCGCAGTGGAGGAAGGGTACGACGCCCACACCTTCCTCGAGCGGACCTGCCTCAAGGCGGGCCTGCCCCCGGGCGCCTGGCGCGATCCGCAAGCGACCGTCGAGCTCTTCGCAGCTCAGGAGGTCGGCCCTGGGCAGCTTGACCCCACCCTGTCCGACGTGTGACAGGGTTCTTTTAGACAACCCTCTGAAGGGGTAGTGGATGCCTCACGTCTTCGGCGCGTCCGCCAGCTTCGCCGTCGTGGTGCTGATGGTCCTCCTCGCGTTCGGCGCGCTCATCATCATCCACGAGCTGGGCCACTTCGCGGCGGCCCGGCTGTGCAGGATGCGCGTCGAGCGGTTCAGCGTCGGCTTCGGGCCGGTGCTGCTCAAGCGACGGAGCGGCGAGACCGAGTGGGCGCTCTCGGCGGTGCCATTCGGCGGGTACGTCAAGATCGCCGGGATGGGCGCCGGCGAGGAGGTCGCCCCCGGGGATCGGGCCGCCTACGCCAACCAGCCGGCGTGGCGGCGCTTCCTCGTCATCCTGGCCGGGCCGGCCATGAACTACCTGTTCGCGGTGCTCCTCGCGGCCGCGATGCTGGCGACGAGCATCGGTTTCCGCGAGCCGGACCCGGCGCCGGTCGTAGGCGAGGTGGTGGCGGGCGGCGCCGCCGAGCGGGCCGGGCTCCGGACCGGGGACCGGGTGCTCGCCGTCGACGGCCGGCCCGTCGAGAGCTGGAGCGCGCTCGTGGCCGAGGTGGTGGCTCACCCCGGGCGCGAGGCTCGCCTCGTGGTGGAGCGCGGCGGCGCCAGGATCGAGCTCACGGCGACGCCCGAGGCGAAGGGAGGGGTCGGGCGGCTCGGGATCGGGCAGGCGGCGCGCGTCGTCCGGGCGAGCCCCGCCCAGGCGATCGCCGGCGGGCTCCGCCTCACGAACGAGCGCGCAGGCGAGATCCTGGCCGGCCTGGGCCAGATGGTCACCGGGCGGCAGCGTGCCGAGCTGCGCGGGCCCGTCGGCATCGCCCAGGAGATGGCCAAGAGCGCCCGCGCGGGCGCGGCGCCCTTCGTCACGATCGTGTGGTTCATCTCGATCGCGCTCGGCCTCTTCAACCTCCTCCCGGTCCCCGCGCTCGACGGCGGCCGGCTCGTCTTCCTCGTCTACGAGATCGTGACGCGCCGGCGCGTGAACCAGCGGGTCGAGAGCGTCGTCCACCTGGCGGGTTTCGTCGCGCTCTTCGGGCTGCTGATCGCGGTGACGGTGTTCGGGGACCTGGCGAGGATCTTCAGGTAGCGCCCGCCTGGGGGCAGCGGTGGCGGTCCTGTGTTAAGGAGGCCTGCGTGTCCCTGACCCTTCTCTACTTCGCTGGCGCCCGCGAGGCCGCCGGGCTGGCGCGCGAGACGCTCGACGTCGCCCCTGGCACCGTCGCCGACCTGCGGCACGCGCTCACCCTCCGTCACCCCGCGCTCGGTCGCGTGCTCCCACGCTGCCGGCTGGCCGTGAACCAGGAGATGGCGTCGGACGCCGAGCCCGTGCCCGACGGCGCCGAGGTCGCGGTGATTCCGCCCGTGTCGGGCGGCGCGCCTCGCTGCCGGGTGGTGGACCGTCCCCTCGCGCTCGACGAGGCCGTCACCGCGGTGCGCGCCCCCGGCCGCGGCGCGGTGGTCACGTTCGAGGGCGACGTCCGCGGCGAGACCCAGGGCCGCCCCGTCGTGCGGCTCGATTACGAGGCCTACGTGCCGATGGCGGAGCGGACGCTCGAGCGGCTGGCCGAGGACATCGAGCGGGAGCACGGGGCGTCGGTCGCCATCGTCCACCGCGTGGGTCACCTCGAGCCAGGCGAGGCCGCGGTCGTGATCGCTTGCGCGGCGCCACACCGCGCTCCCGCCTTCCGCGCCTGCGAGGCCGCCATCGAGCGGCTCAAGCACGAGGTGCCGATCTGGAAGCGCGAGGTGTTCGCGGACGGCAGCGTGTGGGTGGGACTCGGACCTTAGAGGTCGGTGTTCGCGGCGAGCGCTCCGCGATGCACTACGCGACATCGGCGCGGTGGTATCTTGCGCCCGGAGCGTACCGATGAAGGTCCTCATCGCCGACGACGATCAAACCATCCGCGCCCTGTTGACCGACATGCTGATCGACCTCGGGCACGTGGTCGTGGCGGCCACCAACGGTGCCGAGGCGGTCGAGCTGGCCGCGCGCGAGCAGCCGGACGCCGTCATCCTCGACTTCCTCATGCCGAAGCTCTCCGGCCTGGACGCGCTCAAGGCCATGCGCGAGCGGGGGCTCCCGATGCCGGCCGTGCTGCTGACGGCGATCAGCGACAGCTCGATCCGCGAGATGGAGGACGTCCCGGCGCCCGAGGCGATCCTGGAGAAGCCCTTCCGTCGGCGTGACATCGAGAAGGCGCTCGAGCTGGCGACGCACGCGTGAAGCCGGAATGAGGCTCTTCCGCTCGACGCTCCTGCTCATGCTGGCGGCGGCGGTCGTGCCGTCCGTCGTGCTCGGGTTCGTCCTGCTGCGGGAGGCGCACGCGACGGTCAGCCTCCGGGCGGCGGCGCTGGCCGGGGCCGCCACGCTGGGGGTCGCGCTCCCGCTCTCCGCCTGGTTCGCGCGGCGGCTGGCGCGCCCGGTCCTGGAGTGCGTCCGCGGTGCCCTCGACATCGCGCGCGGACGCTTCGGCCGGCAGGTGACGGTGACGGTCCGTAACGAGATCGGCGAGCTCGCGTACACCTTCAACCACATGTCGCGCCAGCTCGAGAGCTACGACCGCGAGAACCGCGCCCTCATCGCGGCGCTGGAAGCGGGCTACCTCGCCACGCTGCGCAGCCTGGTCTCCGCCATCGACGCCAAGGACCCGTCCACGCGCGGTCACAGCGACCGGGTGGCGGAGCTGGCGGTGGCGGTGGGCCGGGAGCTCGGCGTCGACGACGTCGAGCTGAAGGCGCTCGCGTACGGCGGGCTGCTGCACGACGTGGGGAAGATCGGGATCCCCGAGGCCCTCCTGCACAAGGCAGGCAGGCTCGCGCCGGCGGAGCTGGAGCAGATGCGCGCACACCCGGCCATCGGGGCCGACATCCTGCGCGGCGTCGCGTTCCTCGAGGCCGCCGCGCCGGCCGTGCGCAGCCACCACGAGCGCTGGGACGGGACCGGGTACCCGGACCGCCTCGCCGGCGAGGCCATCCCGCTCGTGGCGCGCGTCGTCAACGCGGCCGACACCTTCGACGCCTGCACCTCGGTGCGCCCATACCAGGAGGCGATCCCGGCCGAAGCGGCGCTGGATGTGCTGCAGCGGCTGCGCGGCACTCAGATCGACCCCACGGTGTGCGATGCGCTCGTACGCGTCATGCGGCGGCGAGTGCCCGCGGCGCAAGCTCCGGAGCTTGCTACCGGCAGCACCTGATTTAGAGTCGCGGGCCATGCGAAGACTGGCCCTGCTCGCCGCGCTCGCTGTCTCCGCCGCGCGCGCGGACGATCCGGCGCGCCGCGACTTCGACGCCGACCCCTCGCGGCCCGCCGCGCTCGCGGGCGGCGCCTTCGCGGTCGAGACCGCCGCGCCGGCCGCGCCCGGCACGGGGCACGCCGAGCTGCTGGTCGACTGGGCTCACGGGCTGCTCTCCCTGAAGCAGGGCGACTCGCGGCTGGGCCATCTCGTCGCGGATCGGGTCGCGCTGCACGCGCTGGGGAGCTGGTCGCTCGGGCCGGTCGAGCTCGGTGCTGACGTGCCCTTCACGGCGTGGCAAGGGTCGAACCTGGGCCTGCTCACCTCCCGCGGCGTCACCGGTCCGCTCGTCGATCCCATCGCGGCGACGGCGTTCGGCGACGTCCGGCTGCTGGGGAAGGCGCCGCTGCCGAGGCTCCTCCCGCTCGATCTCGCGGCGCTGGTCGACCTGAGGCTCCCCACCGGCGATGGGCGCGCCTTCCTCTCCGACGGCCTCGCGGTGAATCCGCAGCTGCTGGCCGGCCGCGCGTTCGGTCCGGTCCGGCTCGACGCCTCGCTCGGCTACCTCTTCCGGAAGAGCGGGCAGTACCTTCAGCTCGTGGTGGGCGACGGGGTCACCTACGGGCTGGCCGCCTCGACGGCGCTGCCGCCGCTCGCCCGCCTCACCTCCTGGCGCGCCGTCGTCGATCTCGCGGGCCAGGTGCCCCGCGCGCTCGACCTGTCGAGCGACCGCGCCCGCGCGCCGCTGTCGCTCCGCGCCGGCGTGCGCGCGCACCTCTGGCGCGACCTCGCGGTCGACCTCGGCGCCGGCACCGGCCTCGCCTGGTTCGGCGACTCCGGGTTCGGGCGCGAGTCGTTCCGGATCTTCGCCGGCCTGCGCTGGGAGCGGCCGTCCGCCGCCGGTGCCGCGGCGGCGCGGCCGGACGATCGCGACGGCGACGGGGTGCCCGACGCCGAGGATCGCTGCCCCGACCAGCCCGGACCGGCGGAACTGGAGGGCTGCCCAGACCGCGACGGCGACGGCGTACCCGACATCGACGACCGCTGCCCGGATCAGCCCGGCCCGCCCCAGAACGACGGCTGCCCCCTCGCGGCCGGCGCGCCGCTCGTCGAGATCGAGGTGGATCGCAGCCGGCTCTCGCTCCGGGACGCCATCACGTTCGACTCCGGCCGCGACACGCTCCGGTCCGAGTCTTCGCGCGTCCTCGACGAGGTCGCGCGCGCCCTGCTGGCGCACCCCGAGCTGAGCCGCGTGCGCGTCGACGGGCACACCGACAGCGTCGGCGGACGCGCGTACAACCAGGATCTCTCTGCGCGCCGCGCGCGCGCGGTCGTGCGGGCGCTCGTGCAGCGCGGCGTCACCGCCGACCGGCTGACCTCGGAGGGCTTCGGGTTCGATCGGCCGCTGGCCTCGAACACGACCGCCCTCGGGAGGGCCAAGAACCGCCGCGTCGAGTTCACCATCCTGGAGGCCGGCGGGCCGGGAACCTCCGCGCCCCCGCCCGAGGGCCGCGGCCCATGATCCGGCTCGCCGTCTTCGACCTCGACGGGACCCTGATCGACTCGCAGCTCGACCTCTGCCTGGCCGTGAACCACGCGCTCGCGACGCTCGGGCTCCCTCAGCGTTCCCTCGCGGAGGTGGCGAGCTTCGTCGGAGAGGGCGCGGCGCTCCTGGTCGAGCGCGCCGTCGCCCCGCGGCTGGAGCTGCGCGACGCCGCGCTCGAGGCGTGGTGGGACCACTACGAGGCGCACCTGCTCGATCACACCGTCCTCTACCCGGGCGTGCGGGAGCTCCTCGACAAGCTCCCCTTCCCGCTCGCCGTGCACACCAACAAGCCCGGCCGCCTCGCGCGCCGCATCCTCGATGGCCTCGGCGTCGGGACGCGGTTCGTCGAGGTGCTGGGAGGCGACGAGGCGCCGCGCAAACCGGCGCCGGAAGGTACGCGCGCCCTGCTCGCCCACCACCGGGTGATGCCGGAGGACGCGGTGCTGGTGGGCGACAGCCTCATCGATCTCGAGCTCGCCCGCGCGGTGCCGCTCCGGTTCGTGCCGGTGGGCTGGGGGCTCGTCGCAGCGGAGCGGCTCGCCGCCGCCAGCGCGACGCGGCCGGTGCAGGGCGCCGCGGAGCTCGCGGCCGCCCTCGGCGTGCCGTGACGCACCCTCGCGCCGTGTCCACCGGTCCGCTACGATGGCGCCCGGCATGACCCTCGACGCGCGCGTACGGGCGCTGCTCACCGGAGGCCGCTGCAACGACGCGGCGGCGCTCGCCATCCGCGAGCTCGGTCCACAGGTGCTCGCCTACGTCTCCTCGCTGGTGCGGAGCGAGAGCGACGCGCGCGAGGTCTTCGCGCAGTTCGCCGAGGACCTCTGGAAGGGGCTCCCCCAGTTCCGCGGCGAGGCGTCGCTGCGCGGGTGGGCCTACCGCGTCGCCTGGCACGCCACGGCCCGGTATGCCCGCGACCCCTACCGCCAGCGCGGGCGGAGGCTCGAGACGCACGAAGCCTCGGCGCTCGCGGCGGAGGTCCTGTCCACGTTCGGTGAAGACGGGTGGCGAGCCGACCGGATGGCGGTGCTGCGGTCCCGACTCGCACCAGAAGAGCAGACGCTCATCATCCTCCGCGTGAACCGTGGGCTCCCCTGGCGGGAGGTGGCCATCGTCCTGGCCGAGGACGGAAACCCGCCGCCGACGGAGGCGGCGCTGCGCAAGCGGTTCGAGCGGCTCAAGGACAAGCTGGGGAGAGCGGCTCGCGCCGAGGGGCTGATCGAGTAGCGGCCCCTTTCCGACGAGCGTCGTGCGTCCCACCGCGGCGCCGTCGTTCCGAAAACTGGCCGGCGCACGCTCCCGGTGGCACGCTCCGGCCATGCTGAGGCTCCTCTTCGGGCTCGCGCTCTGCGCCGCGCTGGCGGCGGCGGCCGCGTTCGTCCCGCTGCGCGGGCGGACCGTCCTCGACCGGTGGCGTGCGGCGCCCGACGCGACGACGTTCGCGACCCGGTCCTGGAGCGAGGCCAAGGCGGCGCTCGGGCTCGCCCCGGAGCCCCCGCGACCCGGTTCGCGTCCCAAGGCGCGGCCGCTCCGCTCCGCCGCGCGCGGCGCACGGCCGGCTCCGCCGACCGAGCAGCACACGGACGCGGATCGCGCCGCGCTGGAGCGCGTCCTCGCGGAGCGCGCGCAGCGCTGAACGACCGTCAGAACACCCTTCACGACCGCCGACAGCCGCCGCGCTGCCTTGTGGTCTCCTCCGGCCGCCCTCACCTTCACCGGGGGGTGCCGGGATGCGGCGTCTGGGCTTCGGAGCGATGGCGGTGACGGCCGCCCTCCTGCTCACCGTTCGATCGTTCGCCGCCCCGCCCACCGAAGCGCCGCGCGAGGCCCAGGCGCGTGGTCCGCTCCCCGAGCTGACGCGGCTCGCCCAGTCGGCGCTCCCGGCGGTGGTCGGAATCGTCACCCTCCAGGGGGAGCGCGATCCGGCACCCGGCGATCCGCTGAGGGACGTCTTCGACCACTTCCGCGGGGACGCGCCGCGCCGCGGCCTCGCCAGCGGCTTCATCGTCGACCGCGACGGCCTCATCCTCACCAACGCCCATGTGCTCGAGGGCGCCGGCCGCGTCGAGGTCGAGATCGGCGAGGACGGCGAGCGGCTCCCGGGGCGCGTCGTGGGCAGCGACGCGGCGACGGACGTCGCGCTGGTGAAGGTATCGGCCGGGAGGCCTCTCCCCGTGCTGCCGCTCGGCGACTCCGACCAGCTCCAGATCGCGGAGTGGCTGATGGTGGTCGGGAATCCCTTCGGCCTCTCGCACAGCGTCACCGTCGGAATCGTGAGCCACACGGGTCGCTCCGACGTCGTTCCGGCAGGTCACGACGGTTACTACGACTTCATCCAGACCGACGCCTCCATCAACCCCGGCAACTCCGGCGGTCCCGTCCTCAACCTCCGGGGCGAGGTGGTCGGGATCGCGACGGCCATCAACGCCAGCGGTCAGGGCATCGGGTTCGCGGTGCCGATCAACATGGCGAGGGAGGTATTCGGGCAGCTCCGCGACCACGGCCGCGTCGTGCGGAGCTGGATGGGCGTGTCGGTGCGCGAGTTGGTGCCGGCGGGGGGCCGCGCGGCGCGCCCGCGCGAGGTCGTGGTCACGGGGGTGGTGAGCGGCGGGCCGGCGGCGGCGGGCGGCCTGCAGGTGGGGGACGTCATCACGGGGTTCGAGGGGCGCCGCATCGCAACCGCCGCCCGCCTGCGCTGGTATGTCGCCACGGCGGGTGTGGGCCGGAGCGTCGCCCTCACCGTCAGGCGCGGCCCGGACGAGCGACGCCTTCACGTCGAGCTGGGGGCGCTTCCGGGGGGTGACGACCCCTCCGCCGTGGCCGGAGGGGCCGCCGCGGCCGGCGGGCTCGACGAGTAGCGGCCGCGTTTCACGCACGGCTTGCGCTCGTCGCCGCGGTTGGGTTATCTAGCGACCCCCGCGCCCGCTCTCCGGGCGCGGTCGCCTTTTCGAGAGAGCCATGGCCGAGACCGCGAAGAGCAAGAAGAAGGCGCCGGCGCCCAAGGGCGGCGGCAAGAAGACCTGCCAGATCGAGGGCTGCAAGCGCGCGTACCGCGCGAAGGGGCTCTGCTTCTTCCACTACAAGAAGTGGCGCCGCGGCGAGCTGGAGAAGAAGCCGGGCCTGGGCGCGCCCCGTTACGGCACCTGCGGCAAGGAAGCCTGCAAGAAGAAGGTCGTGGCCCACGGCCTGTGCCAGGAGCACTACGACGCCTGGAAGGCGAGCCGGAAGAGCGCCAAGCTCGCCGTCGCTGCGCCCGCGGCGGCCGCCGAGGCGCCTGCCGCAACCTGATGCCGCGAGGCGGGGGCCAAGCCCCCGCCCTACGGAACGGCACCCTTCCTTCTGAGCTTCCGTTCGCCCTGAGCGTAGCGGCGCGAAGTCGAAGGGCGAACGCAGTTCACAGGGCGGCGCCCTCGCGCCGCCCTGCTTCATCACCCCAGCTTCAGCTTGCGCTCGAGCGCCCTCGCCGCCGCGAGGAGCAGCTCCACCTCGCGCTGCGTCGGCTCCGCGCGCGCCAGGAGACGGCGCCACTCCGCCAGGATGTGCTCGGGGTTCTGCGGGTTCAGGTAACCAGCCGCCCCCAGCACGACCTCGAGCCGCCCCCAGAGCGCCTCCAGCGCCGCATGCCGCGCTGGCGCCTGGCCGGGGGGGCGCGCGAGCGCCGCCGCGGGCCCCTCCGCGAGCCGAAGCTCGTAGGCGAGCACCGCCGAGGCCATGGCCAGGTTCATCGAGTCGTATGCCGGCGTGGTCGGGATGGTACAGGCCGCCTGACACAGCTCGAGCTCACGGTCCGAGAGACCGCGGCGCTCCTCGCCGAAGAGGACCGCCACCGGCCCGTGGTCACTCCGCGCCGCGATTTCGGCCGCGAGCTCGCGGGGCGATATCGGCGACCGGCCCTCGACCGCGCGCGAGGTCGTGCCGCAGGTCCACGTCGCGCCCGCCAGCGCCCCCCGGGCGTCGGGGTGGATGGCGGCGGCCTCCAGGACGTCGGCGGCGCGGCGCGCCGTCTTGCGAGCCCGCAGGAGCACCTCCTCCCGCGCGCCCAGCGGTCCCCCGCCTCGCGGCAGCCCTCGCCACGAGGGTGGCGCCACGATCGCGAGCCGCGACAGCCCGAAGTTCTTCATCGCGCGCGCGACGGCACCGATGTTCTCCGCCGAGGAGGGGCGGTGCAGCACGAACCAAACGTTGTCGAGATTCAAATCGCGTACCTCGCTACAATCGGCCCGCTCCCCGCCAGAGCGGGGATGCTACACGAGGTCCGCCATGATCCCCGAGCCCTCCATCCGCGCGCAGCTCCCGTTCACCCTGCGGCAGCTCGACCTCCCCGCTCTCGGCGAGCTCTACCGCGGCAAGGTGCGCGACAACTACGCGCGCGGCGACCGCATCGTCATGATCACGACTGATCGCGTCTCGGCCTTCGATCACGTCCTCGGGACGATCCCGTTCAAGGGAGAGGTCCTGTCGCGCCTGACCTTGTTCTGGTTCGACAAGGTGAAGGACCTCGCGCCGACCCACCTCGTCGGCGCGCCGGATCCGAGCGTCATGGTGGTGAAGCGGGCGAAGGCGCTGCCGGTCGAGATCGTGATCCGCGGCTACATCACCGGCTCCCTCTGGCGTGACTACCAGGCCGGAAAGGCCGGCGCCTACGGCATCACCTGGCCCCAGGGGCTCCGCAAGGACCAGCGGTTCGAGGCCCCGATCGTCACGCCCTCCACCAAGGCGGAGTACGGGAAGCACGACGAGCCGATCAGCGAGGCCGAGATCCTGAAGCAGGGCCTGGTCGCGCCGGAGATCTGGCGCGAGGCGACCGCCATCGCCCACCGCCTGTTCCAGCGCGGTCAGGAGTGGGCGGCGAGCCGCGGGCTCATCCTCGTGGACACGAAGTACGAGATGGGCATCGCGGACGGGAAGCTCGTCGTCATCGACGAGATCCACACGCCCGACAGCTCGCGCTACTGGGTGGCGGACGGGTACGAGGAGCGCTTCGCGCGCGGCGTCGAGCAGGAGATGCTCGACAAGGAGAACATCCGCCAGTGGCTCATCAGGGAGCACGGGTTCTCCGGCCACGGACAGCCGCCGCCGCTCAGCGACGACGTGCGGGTCATGCTCGCCACGAAGTACATCGAGGTCTACGAGCGCCTCACCGGCACGCGGTTCGAGTCGCAAGTGGGGAACGTGGCGGAGCGGATCGAGAGGAACCTGCGGGCGCAGGGGTACCTCTAGACGCCGGGGCTCGCCCGCGCGCGCGGCAGTCGTCGAACGCGCGGGCGAGGCGTCGCACCGCCTCCGCGAGCTCGGGCTCCGACAGCGCGGTGAAGGCGAGCCGCACGAAGGGGTGTCGCGCGCCGTCGAACGCGTATCGCCGCCCGGGGTGGAAGAGGACGCCCAGCTCGAGCGCCCGTGCCGCCCATTCCTCCGCGTCGACGCGCGGTTCCATGACCCTCACCCACAGCGCCATCCCGCCCGGCGGGGAGCTGAAGGAGACGCTCTCGCCGAACGTCCGGCGCAGCGCGGCCATGAAGGAGTCCCGACGCCGCGCGTAGACGCGCCGGGCGCGCCGCGCGTGGCGCTGGATCTCCCCGTCCTCCAGCAGCTCCGCCACCGCGCACTCGACCGCCAGGTTCCCCTGGCGGTCGAGGAAAGAGCGGTGCGTCGCGATCTGATCGCGGAAGGCGCGCGGCGCAGCCACGTACCCGAGCCGCAGCCCCGGGGCGATGATCTTGGCGAGCGATCCCACGTAGACCACGACCCCGGCCCGGTCCAGGCTGGCGAGCGGCAGGACGGGCCGGCCCTGGTAGTGGAAGTCGTGGTCGTAGTCGTCCTCGATGATCGCCGTCCGCGTCCGCCGCGCGAACTCCAGCAGCTCGAGGCGGCGGCCCGCGGCCAAGGTCGCCATGGTCGGGTACTGGTGGTGCGGGGTGAGGTAGACGGCCCTGAGCGGAGTGCGCCGCGCGATCACCTTCAGGGCGGCGACGTCGAGCCCGGAGAGATCGACCGGGATCGGGACGAGCCGCGCCCCGTGGTACCTGAGCGCCTCCCACGCGGGCCGGTAGCCGAAGGCCTCGACCGCGACGACATCCCCTGGCCGGAGGAGCGCGCGCGCGACGAGGTCGAGGGCCATCTGGCTGCCCTGCGTGACGACGAGGTCGTCCGGGCCGGTGGCGAGGCCACGCGCCGCCGAGAGCATCTCGGCGAGCGCCGCTCTGAGACGCGGGTGCCCCTCCGGATCGCTGTAGCCGAGGACCGAGAGGGCCTGGTGGCGGACCGCACGCCGGTACGCCCGGGCCAGCGCCGCGGTCGGGAGCAACCGGACGTCCGGCACGCCGATGCTCATGACGAGCGCCCCCGGCGGCGCCTTGGCCAGATCGGCCCGCTCCGGTGCCGGCTTGAGGTCGAACCCCGCGCGCGCGGGGACCTCTGCGCGCCGGGAGAGGCTGACCGAGGACGCCCGGGGCGCGACCTCGGGGAGCGCCCTCGAGACGAAGGTGCCGCGGGCCTCGGAGCTCTCGATCCACCCCTCGGCCAGGAGCTCGTCGTAGGCGGCCACCACGGTGTTCCGGTGGACGGACAGCGTCTGCGCGAGCGTCCTCGTCCCCGGCAGGCGCATGCCGGGGCGGAGCCGGCCGCGTCGGATGTCTCCCGTGATCGATCGCGTGATCTGCAGGAACAGCGGCTCATCGGCCGCCGGGTCGAGCGCCAGGGGAAAGCTCCAGGTCGGCATCGGCCTCTCCTCCAGCGGTCCTCGTCGTAACGCGGCGGCGGGCACGACCTCCGGTCGCCATGCGCGCTCGCTCTCGCCGACGGATCTGGACCAATCGAAATCCGGAATCTGGCACTTTCCGGAGTACCAGTGAACCTGACATCCTCGCGCCGGTTCACATCAAGGGGGGGTCGCGTGCGCGCCGCATCGCCACAGCCAGGCCGGGGCTACCTCATCGCTACGACGGGGGTGCTCGTGTGGTCCTGGACGGGCATCCTCATCAGCTACCTCCTCCGCCACCACGCCATCGCCCCGATGACGCTGGCGTTCTGGCGGGACGCGACCGCTGCGGCGACGCTGTTCCTCGCGTTGACCCTCCTCCGGCGCGGCCGGCCGCGCGTCGCCCGCCGCGACGTCGGGTTCCTGCTCCTCTACGGCGGCGCGCTCACGCTCATGAACGTGAGCTGGACGTGGTCGGTCGCCTGCAACGGGGCGGCGATCTCGACCGTGCTCGTGTATTCGTCGGCGGGGATGACGGCGCTCGCGGCCCGCTTCTTCTTCGCGGAGCGGCTGAGCCTCGTGCGGCTGCTGGCGTTCGCGGGCGGCCTCGCCGGCTGCGTCCTCGTCGCGAGGGCGGACGATCCCGCGCAGTGGCGCCTGAACGCGGCGGGCATCGTCGCCGGGCTGCTCTCGGCGGTGAGCTTCGCGGCGTTCAGCCTCATGGGCAAGGCGGCGTCGCGCCGGGCCATCGAACCCTGGACTGCGACCCTCTGCACCTTCGCGGTCGCGGCCACGGCGCTGCTCCCCATCGCGTGGCTCGCGCTCCCCGCCGGCGGCGCGGGCGCGTCGCTCCTCTCCCTCGGCGCGCGCTGGGACGGCTGGGGGCTCCTGCTGCTGCTCGTCGTGCCCACGCTCGGGGGCTACGGGCTCTACACCGCGAGCCTGGTGCACCTGCCCGCGAGCACGGCGAACCTCATCGCCACGCTCGAGCCGGTGCTGACGACCGTGTGGGCGTACCTGCTGCTCGGAGAATCGCTGGACGGGGTGCAGATCCTGGGCGGCGGGCTCATCCTCGGGAGCGTCATGGGCCTGCAGCTCGAGGAGAGGCTGTCGCGGCTGGTCGAGGCGAGGACGAGCGCCGCGAGCGCGCGGTCCTGCGCGAGCGCCGACGGTTGAGTCAGCTCTCCCCGAACACCCGCCGGAAGATCGTGTCCACGTGCTTCAGGTGGTAGTCGAGCGCGAAGCAGGCGCCGATCTCTCCGCTGCTCAGCACGCGCGAGACGTCCGGGTCGCGCTCCAGCGCGGTGCGGAAGTCGACCTTCTCCTCCCACACCTTCATCGCGTTCCGCTGCACGTAGACGTAGGCCTCCTGGCGCGGGACGCCCTTCCCCACCAGCGCCAGCAGCACGCGCTGCGCCTCCTGCAGCCCGCCGGTGAGCTCGAGGTTCTGCAGCATGCGCTCGGGGTAGACCCGCAGCCCGTCCATCATCCCGGCGAACCGGTTCAGGCCGAAGTCGAGCGCCAGGGTGGCGTCGGGGCCGATCACCCGCTCGACGGAGGAGTGGCTGATGTCGCGCTCGTGCCAGAGCGCCACGTCCTCCAGTGCCGCCAGCGCGTAGGAGCGGATGAGCCGCGCCAGGCCCGTCAGGTTCTCGGAGAGGATGGGGTTCCGCTTGTGGGGCATGGCCGAGGAGCCCTTCTGCCCGGCCGTGAACGGCTCCTCCGCCTCGCGCACCTCGGTGCGCTGCAGGTGGCGGATCTCGGTCGCCTGCTGCTCGAGCGTCCCGGCCGCCACCGCGAAGGCGCAGAACAGCTCGGCGTGGCGGTCGCGGTTCACGACCTGCGTGGCGGCCCCCTCCGCGCCGACGAGGCCGAGCTTCTCCATGACGAACGCCTCGACACGCGGATCCACGTTGGCGAACGTGCCGACCGCGCCCGAGATCTTTCCCACCGCCGCGGTGCGGCCGGCGCGTTCGATCGCCTCGCGCCGCCGGCCCCAGGCGTCCCACCAGCCCGCCAGCTTCAGGCCGAAGGTGACTGGTTCGGCGTGGATGCCGTGGCTGCGGCCCATCATGGCCGTGACCTTGTGCTCGAAGGCGCGCTTCCTCAGCGCCGCCCGGACCCGGTCCACGTCCGCCAGGATCATCGCGGTGGCCTCGCGGAGCTGCACCGCGAGCGTGGTGTCGAGCACGTCCGAGGACGTCATCCCCTTGTGCAGGTGGCGCACCGGCAGGCCGCCCCGCTCCTCGAGGAAGGTCAGGAAGGCGATGACGTCGTGCTTGGTGGTGCGCTCGATCTCGTCGATGCGCGCCACGTTGGCCGGGGTGAACTCGAAGCCGGAGAAGGCTCGCTCGAGCTGGCCGTAGTCCTCGGCCGGGACCTGGCCCAGCCGCACCATCGCCTCGCAAGCCGCCAGCTCGACGTCGAGCCAGATGCGGAAGCGCCGCTCGGGTGACCAGATGCGCGCCATCTCGGGGCGCGTGTAGCGAGGAATCACGGTGGCCTGCCCCTCTCCCCGTCCCTCTCCCCGCTGCGCGGGGCGAGGGGGACGGAACACGTTGCTACCGCCCGGTGGACCCGAACCCCCCGTGGCCGCGGCCCGTCTCGGACAGGTCGTCGGCGACCTCCACCTCGACGCGCGTCACCGCCGCCACCACCAGCTGCGCGATGCGCTCGCCGCGCCTGACCTCGAACGGCTCCTGCCCCAGGTTGACGAGGAGGACGCCCACCTCGCCCCGGTAGTCCTGATCGATCGTGCCCGGCGCGTTCACCATCCCGATGCCGTGCTTGAGCGCGAGCCCGGAGCGCGGCCGGACCTGGCCCTCGTGGCCCGGCGGCAGCTCGATGGCGAGGCCGGTCGGCACGAGGCGGCGCTCGCCGGGAGCGAGCGTGCACGCCTCGTCGGCGCGCAGATCGAGCCCGGCCGCGCCGGCGCTGTGGTAGCTGGGCAGCTCGTTCGGCGGGCCGCGCCTGGCGACCCGCCGCACCCTGAGCACCGGCGCCACGCTCACGCCTGCGAGGAGCCGCCGCCCGTGCCCGTCCCCGCGCCCTCGGCCTTCTTGGCCGCGTCGGCCAGGGCCTCCTTGCGCGAGAGCCGGATCTTGCCCGCCCGATCGACGGAGATGACCTTCACGAGCACCTCCTCGCCCTCGGAGAGGACGTCGGAGACGCTCTTCACCCGCTTGTCGGAGAGCTCCGAGATGTGGATCAGGCCGTCGGTGCCCGGGAAGATCTCCACGAATGCGCCGAACTCGGCGATCTTCCGCACCGTGCCGAGGTAGGTCTTCCCCACCTCCGCCTCCTGCGTGAGATCGCGGATGCGCTTGATGGCCGCCGCGACCCTCTCCTGGTCGGAGCTGGCGATCGAGATCGACCCGTCGTCCTCGATGTTGATGGCGCAGCCGGTCTGGGCCGTGATCTCCTTGATCACCTTGCCGCCGGGCCCGATGACGTCCTTGATGCGCTCGGGGCGGATCTTGATGGTCGTGATCCGCGGCGCGTAGGCGCTGATCTCAGCGCGCGGCGTCTGGATCGACTTCAGCATCTCGCCCAGGATGTGCTTGCGGCCCTCGGCGGCCTGCGACAGCGCGCGCTCCAGGATGTCGCGCGTCACGCCGCCGATCTTGATGTCCATCTGGATCGAGGTGATGCCGGCCTCGGTGCCGCACACCTTGAAATCCATGTCGCCGAGGTGGTCCTCGTCCCCGAGGATGTCGGAGAGGATGGCGATTTTCTCGCCCTCCTTGATGAGGCCCATCGCGATGCCGGCCACCGGGGCCTTGATCGGCACGCCGGCGTCCATGAGCGAGAGGCAGCCGCCGCAGACGGAGGCCATCGAGGACGAGCCGTTCGACTCCATGATGTCGGAGACGATGCGCACCGTGTAGGGGAACTTGTCCTCGGCCGGCATGACGTGCCGGAGCGCGCGCTCGGCGAGCGCGCCGTGGCCGATCTCGCGCCGGCCCGGGCTCCGCAGGAACTTCACCTCGCCCACGCTGAAGGGCGGGAAGTTGTAGTGCAGCATGAACTTCTTGAAGATCATGCCGGTGAGCTGCTCGACGCGCTGCTCGTCCTCGGCGGTGCCGAGGGTGGTCGCGACCAGCGCCTGCGTCTCGCCACGCGTGAAGAGCGCCGACCCGTGCACGCGCGGGAGCAGCCCCACCTCGCAGGTGATCTTGCGGATGTCCCGCTCGCCGCGGCCGCCGATGCGGCGCCGCTCGTCGGTGATCATCTTCCGCATGTACTCGTACTTCACGTCCTCGTAGTACCCCTTGATCTCCTTCTCGCGGAGGGCGAGGTTCGCGAGCTTGGC
>DATLJU010000244.1:0-11399 GCA_035538735.1 Anaeromyxobacteraceae bacterium
CTCGACGAGCCGGTAGCGCGCGAAGCCGTTTTCGCGCACGGCGTCCACCAGCGCCTGGCTGCGGAGGATGCGGAGCTGCTGCGAGACGATGGCCTGCGGCGCCTCGAGCTTCTCCGAGAGGGCGGTGACGTTCTCGTCGCCCTCGGCCAGCAGGGCCACGATCCGGATCCGCAGCGGATGCGCGACGGCCTTCAGAACCTCGGACACGCGCCGGGCGCGCTCGGGGTCCTGGGACAGGGCCTGCTTTGCTAGACGCTTCGCCCCCACGCTCACGTTCTACCTCGCGCCGGCTGGCGGAAGGAAGCCGGGGCGGCGCGCGAAGCGCGGCCGCCCCAGCCCCTGGGTCACTCTTCCTTCTTGAGCTCCTTCGCGAGGAGCTTGTCGAACCACAGCTGCGCGCTCTGGAGGCCGCGCTTCGCGATCTCAGTCTTCGAGTAGCCGAGGGCCTGGAAGTCGAGGACGCCCGTCTGAGTGTGGCAACGGTCGCAGGTGAGCGCCTTCTCCTTCGTCACGAGGTGGCTGTTGGCGAAGTAGATCGTCTGCCAACCCGGCACCGGATCGACCTTGCCGAGCCCGAGCGTCTTCGCCGCGGAGGCGACGCCGGCGAGCGCGTCACCGTTCGCCGTCGGCTGGGCGAAGTCCATCGAGAGGAGCTGCCCGGTGCGGCGGTCGTAGAACGCCTTCCCCTGGTAGATCTTGAATGGGTAGATCTTGCTCTTCCGGTCCGTGCGGCTCCCGACGGGCGCGATGAGGTGCGGCTTCGCCTCAACCGTGCCGTTGAACCACGCGTAGACCGGCTTCGTGTCCGCCGGGGCGCGCTTGATCGTCGACGGCTCGTAGAAGCCCGTCTCCAGCTTCGTCCACTTCGTGAAGTCCTTGGCCACCGCGCCGCCCGTGGTCGGGATGTGGCACGTCTGGCAGGCGATCTTCGCGGTGTGGGCGTCGTAGTCGCGATCGTTGTGCGGCTTGTCGCCGTGGCAGTCGCCACAGGCGAGCCGCACGCCGTCGTTGGCCCAATTGTTCGGGTCGAAGCCGGTCGGGATCTTGTGATCCTTCGCCGTGTGGCAATCGACGCACACCATGCCCTTCTTCGCGTGGACGTCGTGGTCTGCGTCGAAGGCGAAGCCGCGCTTGATGAGCTGCCCGCCGCCCGCCGACTCGTGGCAGGTCATGCAGCTCTTGATGCGCGGCTTCCCCACTGCCAGCGCCGCCTCGACGCTGCGGTCCTGGCCCATCACGATCTTGCCCTCGGGCGTCTTCGAGGGCTTGCGCTTCGAGTAGTCGTACTTCGACGAGTGGCAGATGAGGCAGTCGACGGCCTGCTCGGCCTCGGCGCCGGTCGAGCCGACGTCGGAGAGGTGGTTCCCGGGGTGGCAGGAGTTGCAGCCGGTGATCTTGGTCTTCCCGGCCGCGTTCACCGGGATCTCCTTCAGGTTGTTGACGATGTCGTTGCCGTTGCAGAACGTGTAGATGCGGTCCTTCATCCCCCATTCCTGCTTGGGGTCGATGCCCTTCACGTTGGTGACCTTCGAGGAGTGCTTCCAGTGCACTGTCTGGAGGAACGCCTTGGCCGTGCCCGGGTGGCAGACCTCGCACGTCTTCGGACCCTCGTAGCCATGCTCTTTGATGTAGTCGTTGTCGGGGTGGGCCGGCTTCTTCGCCGGCTTGGCGGAGGTGGCCGCTGCGGCGGGCGCCTCCGCGGCGGCTGGCGCCGAGGCGGCGGGCGCGGCGGCGGCGAGCGCCGCAAGCAGCGGCACGATCGGGGAGAGGGTCATCAGTTCACCTGAGCGTGAGGGGGGGAGCCAGCGGCTAGCAGCCGCCCGCCTTCTTGAAGAACGTGGCGACGTTCTTGCCGTCCTTCTTCTCGTACTTGCACTTGATCTCGTCGCCGACGCTGATCCGCTTGTCCTTGAACTTGTCGAGCGTCAACTCGTCGACGACGGTGATCTGGACGGGCTGCCCGCTGGCGCGGTCGGCGAGCGTGGCGACGGCGAGCTTCGGGTTCGACATCTCGATGTCGGTCACGGTACCGAGCATCTTCTCCTCGGCGCGGGCCGGACCCGTGATCACCAGCGCCGCCAGCAGAGCGAGCGCACCGACGAGCTTCTTCATTCCCTGCATGTGCTTTCTCCCTTGCGCCGATCTCGAGCGACGCACTCTGGCGCTCTACATAGCGGCATTTCTATGTCGCTAGTTTGCAACATCGATACCGGGCCGCCGCAGGCGCGCCACCGTCGACCGCGGCCCTGTGGGACGCCTCGCGCGCAGCGATTCGAAGTGCGACGTGGGGCTCCGGGCGGAACGCAGCGTTTCGCGACATCGCAACCGGACGTCGCGAAATGTTGCGACGTGACGTTCCAGACGCACCACCGTGACATTCCATGCACACCAACTGGGGCGGCCGCGGCTGCCGGCCCGACTCGTGCTTCACTCGGCCCCGGGAAGGGCCATGGAAGGCTGGGGTCACCGCATCCAGGGGCTTGCGCCGGCGGGCGGCTGCTCGCCGCTCTCGCGAAGCGCGCTCGTCGACGTCGCCGCGCCCGGGCCGGGCGAGGTGGTGGTAGGCCTCGGCTGCGGCGGGTGCCGCGAGGCCGCCGCGGTGGCGGCGCGGGTAGCGCCGGGGGGGCGTGTCGTCATCGTGCTGACGCGCGACGAGGAGCTCGACTTCGGCGCGGTCCCCGCAGGACCGACCCGGCCGTTGGTCGTGCGCGGCGACGTCGCCGCGACCGGGCTGCGCTCCGCCATCGCCGACGTGGTGATCTCGAACTGCTCCACCACCGCCCGCGCGGACCGGCCGGCCATGCTCCGCGAGCTGCACCGCGTGCTGAGGCCCGGCGGGCGCCTCGTCGCCTCCGAGCTCGTCGCCCTGCACCCGGCGCGCCACGGCGCCTACCGCCGAGCGCGCGCCGCCGACGCGCTGTCGGAGGCAGAGTACCTGGAGCTCGTCCACGGCGCCGGGTTCGAACGCACGACGCTCCTCCAGCGGACCGCGCCTTACGAGGAGCACGGCCGGCTCGTGCTGAGCCTCACGATCGGGGCCCGCCGCGGCTGAGGTCGCGATCAGTCCTGCGAGGGGCGGCGCGGCGCCAGGTCGAGCTCGCGCATCCAGCGCCAGAGCGTCGTGCGCGAGACGCCGAGCGCGCGCGACGCCTCGGCCATCCGCCAGCGGTGCGCGTTCAGCGCCGCCACGATCGCGGCGCGATCGGGGCCGCGCTGGCCGCGCGCCGCCGCCGCATCCCGCGTTGCGGGCGGCGCCGGGGCGGGCTCGGCGGCGGCGCTCGCCGCCGGCGCCTCCGCCTCGCCGCGCACCTCGGGCGGGAGGTCCTCCGGCTGGAGCGTCTGCCCCTGCGCCACGGTGCTCGCGTACTCGAGCGCGTTCTCGAGCTCGCGCACGTTGCCGGGCCAACGGTAGGAGAGGAGGACGCGCAGCGCGTCCGGCGCGAAGCGCAGCGCGCGCCCGCTCCGGTGGCCGATCTGCGCGATCAGGTACCGCGCCAGGGGCTCGATGTCCTCGCGGCGCTCGCGGAGCGGCGGGATGTGGATGGGGAAGACGCGGAGCCGGTAGTAGAGGTCCTCGCGGAAGCGCCCCTCGGCCACGCCGCGGCGCAGGTCGCGGTGCGTCGCCGCGATCACGCGCACGTCGGCCGACACCGAGCGGCTGTCGCCGACCCGCTCGAACGCCCGCTCCTGGATGACGCGCAGGAGCTTCGCCTGGAGGTGCGGCGGGAGATCGCCGATCTCGTCGAGGAAGATGGTCCCCCCGGTGGCGAGCTCGAATCGCCCCACCCGGTCCCGCATCGCGCCGGTGAACGCCCCGCGCACGTGGCCGAACAGCTCGGACTCGAGCAGCGCCTCGGGGAGCGCGGCGCAGTTGAGGGCCACGAACGGACCCTGGCGCCGGGCGGAGCTGGCGTGGACGGCCTGCGCGATGACGCCCTTCCCGACGCCGCTCTCCCCGGTGATGAGCACCGTCACCTCGGAGTGCTGCAGGCTCTCCGCGAGCTTCATGACGCGGAGCATGGGCCGGGACCTGGCGATCACGCCGGCGAAGGCGGTCGGCGCCCCGCTGCGCGTCGCCTCGTCCTCCTCCGCGGGCCGCAGCACCACGAGGAAGCGCGCCTCCTCGTCGCACGCGTCGACCACGTGCTCGAGCGGTGCGGCGGAGACGGAGACGAGCCGCGAGCCGGCGGGCTCGGCCGGGAGGAACGCGCGCCACCCCTCGCGGCGCTCCCCCCCCGCGAGCGCCTGCCGCATGGGGCCGGCCGCCCCGAACAGCTCCTCGCCGAGGAGCTCCGTCACGGGCCGGCCGCTGTAGCGCTGCACCGCGCCGGGGCCGAGCAGCGCGTCGAGGCGCGGCGAGACGTGCCGGATGCGGTACTCACCGTCGAGCGCGAGGCAGACGCGCCCGAGCGAGCCGAAGGCCGCCGATACCGCCTCGAACGCGACCTGCTTCGCGTCGCACTGTTCGCCGCGCGCCATGTCGGTGAGCCGATTCTGCCGCCTCCGGTTCGCGCCGGTCAAAGCCGGCGCCCGTCGACGGCCGGCCCGCTCCCCTGCCCGCCGGACCTCTCGCGCCCGCGGGGCAGGTACGGCGCCAAAAGGCCCCGACCGCCTGGAGAGGAGGGACGGTCGGGGCCCCGGCGCCGCTCGCGGAGCGTCGCCGCGGTCAGCAGCCCGCGGTCTTCCGGAAGTAGGTGCTGAGGTTCTTCCCGGCCTTAAACTCGTACCTGCACTTGATCTCGTCGCCCTCGACGATGCGGTGGTCCTTGAACTTGTCGAGGGTGAGCTTGTCGTTGACCGTGATGTCCACCTCCTTCTCGGACTTGTTGTCCTTGAGGGTGGCGGTGGCGGTCTTGGCGTCGGGGCCCGAGATGTCGAGGTGGGTGATGACGCCCACCATTTTCAGCTCGTCGGCCAGGGCGACGCCGCCTCCGAGCGCCAGGATCCCCAGCGCCAGGCGCAGCACGACGAGCAACGTGGCAGCGGCTCTCTTCATGTCGGACTCCTCGGCCCGCGGGCCCTACTGCTTTGCACTGCTCGGCTGGACACCTTCGGACGAATGCCTGGCCGGGGTGGCCCGTGGCTCGCGCCACGGGCCCCAGCCGCGCTGCTACAGCCTGACCTCGAAGGTCGCGTAGATGTCGTGCGCCCACCGGACCGGCGCGAACATCTGGGCGTTCATCGGGCTCGCCGTCAGATCGGTCATCTTGACCGGGGCGCCGATCCAGTTGTTGCTGCCGGTGTAGGTGAAGTCGTAGTACTGGTAGCCGACTCGGAAGAACGTCTTGCTCACGAAGGACGCGATCGGAGCGAGCGGGAGCTCCTGGATGAGGTAGGCCTCGTACACGTCGCCGCGCGTGCCGAGCTTGCTCGTCCACATGTCGTCGGCGGCGGGACTGAAGGGCGTCCAGTACTGGGACCCGTGGTTGTACTCGCCGCCGATCTTCGTCCCGAACGGCAGGTCGTAGCGCAGGCCGGCGTAGGCCGCCCATCCGGTGTGACTGCTCGTGTCGGTCCCGTTGACGAGGAGGCCGGCGCCGGAGTCGGGCGAGCCGGGGCCGGCGAGCAGCGCATGGTTGCCGTTCGGGTGGGTGATGCTCACGCCACCGCTGGCGAACCAGGTGAGGTTGCCAGGGCCGAAGTCCTTGATCGTGCTGAGGATGTCGGCGCCATACCAGTCCATGTTGCCGAGCTGGTTGCCGACGTTGTTGGGGTTGTCGAAGATGTTGAACCCGCGGTTCCACTGCGTATCGAAACGGAACGGATCGGTGTCGATCCACACCACGTTCACGCCGACCATATCGGTGTTGGTGAGGTTGTTGCGGTTGCCGAAGGCGGGCGAGATGTTGTACCCGGAGTCGAAGCCGCGGCCGTAGCAGAGCTTCGCGAACATGCCCGGCAGCGCGCTGATCTCGGGCGCGACGCCCAGGGTCATCCCGTCGAACGCGTAGTCGACGAGGAGCCCGGGGACGCCGCCGACGCCGGGGCGCTCACCGTTCTGGCGGACGTGGGTGGGCGAACCGCCGGTGGATGGACGGCGCCCGACGGAGAACCAGATCGGCTGGCCGGCGATGTTGTTCCAGGTGGCGTACACCTGGTCGACGCGCAGCGTGTTGTCGAGCGGGATGTGACCGATGTTGCCGTCGAGCACGAACGTCCGGTCGGCGAAGAACCCGGCGTTGGTCGCCTGGGCGGTCTGCATCCCGAACGTCTTGTACATGAGCAGCCGCGCGGTGAAGGTCACGTCTTCGGTCGCCTTGGCCTTGATGTTGAGGCCGAAGCGATTCGTCATGAGCGTGTCCTGCTGTGGGTAGTAGTGAGGCGTGAGCACCGGCGCGGTCGCCGGGCCCATGAACTGGTAGTAATCCGGCACCCCGCCCTTCAGCGAGTCGAGACGGAACCGGTAGTCGCCGCCGATGCTCAGCCAGCGGCCGAGGGACTTGTCCTCGGTCCTCTTGACCTGCTTCTTCAGCGCCTCGACCTGCTTGGCGAGCTCGTCCACCTTCTTCTGGACGTCCTGGTCCTTGTTCTGGGCGTTCTGTTCCTCGGCCGGCGCGTAGAAGGGGAGCGCCAAGCTAACCGCCGCCACGCCTGCCATCAGTGCTCGAAGGGCTTTACGCATCCGGTGTCCTCTCGTCGTTCGGTGATGGGGGCCTGCGGCCCGCGTCACACAAAGGTGCAGGCAGCGTGCCTGTCGCTTTGCGAGCGAGATCAGGTGGTTCGACTCTTCGTCCGGGATGCGGCCCGAGACGTTCTGTTTCGCGGCCGTTACACGATGTTCCCCGAAACGCGACGTACCGTCGCGTTCGCCCTTCGACGGGTTAAGACGAGCGGGAAACGCGGATCAGTGGACGACGTTCATCGCGCGCGCGCGGCGGAGGTCGAGCTTCGCCTCGTCGTACGCCTTCGCGTCCCTCGGCACGGGGACAGAGAAGTCGCCGGGGACTTCCCAGACGTCGAGGTACACCCACGGCGCGAACGCCGAGACCTGGTAACCCTTCTCCGCGACGATGGGTTCGCGGGCCTTGATGCCTTCGATCCGGAGGCCCGTGCGCGACGCAACGACCGTGTGCTCGCCGGAGAAGGGCTCGGCGCCGGGATCTTCGTAGTCCCACGTCACCTTCTGGATCTGCGCGCCGGTCGCGCGATCGCCGTGGCAGGAGTCGCAGTCGCGCGCCTTGCCGAGCTTGTGCGACAGCTTGTCGAGCTGGATCCAGGTGAGGGCTTTGACGTTGCTCGGCAGGCCCTCGTGCAGTCCGGTATACGCCCAGGCGTCGTCGGTGCGCTGGCTGTCCGGCAGCGCCGCCGGGTACCTCCAGTGCAGGCCGCGCTCGAACGGCGCCGCCTTCTGGTTCATTGCCGCCATGGGATACGGCTTCACCGGGATCCAGCGCCCCCGCTGATCCTTCAGCAGGATCGGCTCCGGCATGACGCCGTAATAGGCCTTGAACTTGAAGAAGGGCGTCGCGGCGCCGGCGATGTCGCCGGGGCCCCAGTACGTCCCCTGGTATCCGGCCACCCGCTGGATGTGACACGCCTCGCAGGTCACGCTCCGGTGGAGCGAGGCGGCGTGCCGGGCGACGGCCGGCGCGTGGCACTGGACGCAGGAGCCCTCGGCCTGTCGCACCACGGTGCCGTGACCCAGCTTCGGGTTCGTCCTCGTGCTCTCGTGGCAGTCGAGGCATCCCACGTTGGCCGCGACGTGCACGTCCGGCGCGTTGCCCTCCGGAAACGAGAACGGGCCTCCGTAGTAGCCGGCGCCGCGCCGCCGGTCCTCTGGTCCCGCGTGGCAGACGCTGCCGCGGCCGTTGCCGTAGCAGGCCAGCGACGGCGGCGTCCTCGCGAAGGTGTGGGGGCCGGCAGTCCGGTCGCGCGGATCGCTGGGGCGCGGGTCGAAGTGGCAGTCGAGACACCCGACGTGGCAGGTGTTGCAGGCCCGCTGGTTGATCCGGTGGCTCTCGGCCGAGATCGGCACCGCCGTGTTCGCCTGGATCGCCTCGTAGTTGCCCTCGAACCACGGGCCGCAGTTGTGCGGGCCTCGCCGGCGCTCGGTGAAGCCCTTGTACTGACTCTGCTTCGCGTTCGTGCCCATCGCGCTCTTCTCGAACTCCTCGAGCTCCCGCGGGTGGCAGGCGCCGCATGTCCTGCGGAGCGTGTCGAAGTTCTGGGTCAGCGTGTCGGCCCGCTTGTCGTGCCACTGGATCGCGACCGCCGAGTCGTCGCGGGTCATCTTGCCGCCCCGCTCCGCCGCGACGAAGAGCTTGTTCGCCGGGTTCGTCCCATACTGGAGAGGGTATTTCCGCGGCGTGGTCACGTCGGCGGCGAGCGCCTTCTTCTTCACGATCTGGAGTCGCGCCAGCCCGCGGTGTGCCTCCTCCTTCGTGGCCGCCCCGGGATCGCCCAGGTGACACTGGGCGCAATCGGCCGCCATTCTCGTCTGGGCCTCCACCTCCTGCGGCGTGACCGCGAAGTGAGGGAACCCCATCTCCTTCATCTTGCGGGGATCGCCGTGACAGGCGACGCAGCCGCCGCCGGCCGCGAGCGCCGCCGCGGGCGCGGCGGAGGCCAGCACGGCGATTGCAGCCGCGAGCGCGGCGACCGAGCGCATGGCTTTCCTCCGGCATCGAGGAGAAGCCCGCGCTCCGCTTCCCTCGGGCATTTCACTCCAGCCCGGCGGTCCGCATGCGCCGCCAGAGCGTGCTCCGGCTCACCCCGAGCGCGCGGGCGGTCTCGAGCCGGTTCCAGCGGTGCGCCTCGAGCGCCCGCTGCAAGGAGACGCGATCGTCGTCTAACGCGGCGGGCCCGGCGTCGAGCCTCGACGGCGCGGCTGCCGGCTCCGGCGCCGGCGCCCCCCGCTCCGGCGGCGCGACAACCTCGGGCGGCAGGTCCTCGGGCTGGAGCGTCTGGCCGAGGCACACGGTGGCGGCGAACTCGAGGGCGTTCTCGAGTTCCCGGACGTTGCCAGGCCAGTCGTAGGACATGAGCGCGCGCAGCGTCTCGGGCGAGAAACGGAGCGCGCGCCCGGTGCGGGCCCCGACCCGCCCGAGCAGGTAGGTCGCGATCGGCTCGATGTCCTCGCGCCGAGCGCGCAGGGGCGGCAGCTCGATCGGGAAGACCCTCAGGCGGTAATAGAGATCCTCGCGGAAGCGCCCCTCCGCCACCGCCCGGCGCAGGTCGCGGTTGGTGGCCGCGATGATCCGCGCGTTCGTCTGGCGCGTCGCCCCATCGCCGACCCGTTCGTAGGTGCGCTCCTGCAACACCCGCAGCAGCTTCACCTGCAGGTGCAGCGGCACGTCCCCCACCTCGTCCAGGAACAGCGTCCCCTCGTTCGCCAGCTCGAAGCGGCCGGATCGGTCCCGGACCGCGCCGGTGAAGGCACCCCGCACGTGCCCGAACAGCTCGCTCTCGAGCAGGTCCGCCGGCAGCGCCGCCGCGTTCAGGGCCACGAAAGGGCCGCTCTTGCGCGGAGAGTGGGCGTGGAGGGTCCGCGCCATCACTTCCTTGCCTGTCCCGCTCTCGCCGGTGATGAGGATGGTCGACTCGCTGTGCTGCAGCGTCTCGACGAAGCGGAAGATGCGCGCCATCGCCTGCGATCGGCAGACGAGGCCGGGCCCGGCGATGGGCTCGCGGCTGCCGGCGCAGGCCGGGTCGTCCTCGGCCGGCCTCAGCACGAGCAGATAGACCGCGCGCGGATCGCACACTCCGTGCAGATCGTGCCGTAGCGGCGCCGCGGTGATGGAGAGTAGCCTCGTCGAGCCGTTCCCGGCGTGCAGGAGGGCCCGCCAGCCCTCGCGCTTCTCGCCGGCGGCCAGCGCCTGCCGCAGCGAGCTGCCTGGCGCGAACAGCTCCGGCCCGAGCACCGTCTCGATGGGCTCGCCGCTGATCCGCTGGGCGGCGCCCGCCCCGAGCAGCACGTCCAGCTCGCTCGAGACGTGGCGAACCCGGAACTCGGCGTCGAGCGCCATGCAGACGCGTCCGAGCGAGCCGAACGCGGCGCTCACCGCCGCGAACGCGACGTCACGGACAGGCTCGCTCACGACGACCTTCTGCATTCCGCTCCATGTTTCCGAAATGCTCCGGAGTCAGCAAGACGGAGCCCCCCGTCAGAGATCGGCCGACCGAGGGCTCATTGCGGGTGATGTGCCGGGACGGAAACCCCTGGCACGACTGGATTTCGGCGTGCGCTCGCGGCTCCTTTCCTGAAACGGCGCGCATCACCTTGCGACAACACGTCGCAGGCGGGCCACCTCACGTCTTGCCGCTTTCGGGGAGCGCGCACCAAGCCGATCCGCTCTCGTTGTGGGTCGGACTGCAAGTCCGACGCGAGCTCCGAGCCCTTCGGTCCGCGAGGCGACGACGCGACACCAGAGTGAGAGCCAGGCCGACGCGGATGGATTCGCGCGGCGTGGACCGCGACTTGCGACGAATCGTGGCAGCCCAGCTTGGCTCCGATGGACGTGCATTCTGAACCACGGAAGATGCGGATGAGATGGGACGTGATCGGCACGGTCGCCGCGCTCGGGTTCGCCCTCACCCCGGTGGGCGCACACGCGGCGCCGCTGAGCCTCGAGGACGCCATCCGCGGGGCGTGGGCCCGCAACCCGGGTCTCGCGGCAGGCGAGGACCTGGTCCGCGCGGCGCGTGAGGACGCGGCGGCGGCGCGCGACGCGCGGCTTCCGACCCTCTCCTTCTCCGCCAAGGGCATCGTCACCGACGAGCCGATGATGGCGTTCGGCATCAAGCTCAACGAGCAGAAGATCACCGAGGCCGACTTCACGCCCGCCCGCCTCAACGCGCCCGACCCGGTGGGCGGGGTCGGGCTCGGCGCGTCGGTCGTGCAGCCCATCTACGTGGGCGGCCGGATCACCGCCGGGCGGCGCGCCGCCGAGGCGCAAGCCGGCGCGGAAGCGCGCTCCCAGGAGCGGCGCCGCGACGAGATCGCGCTGAGGGTCGTCGACGCCTACTTCGGGGCGCAGGTGGCGGATCAGGGGCTGCGCTTCGCCGAAGACGCGCTCCAGCACGCGATCGAGACCGAGCGCTTCGTCCGTTCCCGCAACCAGCAGGGCCTCGCGCTCGAGGCCGACCTGGCGCGCGCCACCGCCTTCCGGGCGCAGGCGGAGGCCGAGCGCGCAACGGCGCGGCAGCAGGTGGCCTCGGCCCGCTCGGCGCTGGTGCTCCTCGCCGGCGACGAGGTGGCGGATGCCGAGCTCTCGACGCCGGTGGAGCACGCGCCGACCGGCGCGCCGCGCAGCGGTGCGGCCCCGGCGGCGGCGCCTTCGGCGCTTTCGCTCGCTGACGCGAGCGGCCGCCGGCTTCGCCGACTTCTGAAGTGGGGGCTCCGCCCCCACACCCCCGCCGCTGGCGCGGGGCGAGGGGGACGAGACCCATGGCGTCCTCCA
>DATLJU010000245.1:0-7236 GCA_035538735.1 Anaeromyxobacteraceae bacterium
CGTCGACCGCCTGCTCCGCGCGCACCGCGATCTCGCGAGCGACGCGCGCGCGGCGGTGAAGGAGGCGATCTACGGGGTGGCGGTGTGGCGGAGGAGACTGGCGTGGCACGCGGGGATCGCGACGGCGCCCGCCCCTCTCCCCAGCCCTCCCCCCGCCAGCGGGGGGAGGGAGACGACACGCGAGTCATCAACCCTCTCCCCCACCGGGGGAGAGGGCTGGGAGAGGGGGCCGCACCGCCTGCTCCTCGCGGCCCTCCTCCGCGATCTCGGCGGCGTCCGCGACGCGGAACCGCTCCTCGGCCTCGCGCCCGGCTCGCTCCCACCGCCGCGGCCGCCGCCGGACGACCCGGCCCTCCGGCTCTCGTTCCCGGACTGGCTGTGGACGACGATGGAGCGCGAGCTGGGCCCGGAGGCGCCGCGGCTCGCCGACGCCCTCAACCTGCCGGGCCCGGTCTGCCTGCGCCCGAACCTGCTCCGCACGACGGCGGCAGCGCTCGCGGCGCGCCTCGCGGGCGAGGGCGTCCGCACCTCCGCCGGCCGCCTCGTCCCGTCGGCGCTCCTCGTCACCTCGCCGCGTCCCAACGTGTACGGGCTCGCCGCCTGGCGCGAGGGGCTCCTGGAGGTTCAGGACGAGGCGAGCCAGCTCGCGGGTGCCCTCGTCGACGCACGCCCCGGGGAGTCGCTCCTCGACCTCTGCGCCGGCGCCGGGGGCAAGACGCTCCTGCTCGCCGCCGCCGTCGGGCCGGGCGGCTCCGTCTGCGCCTGCGACGTCGACGCCGAGCGGCTGCGCCGGCTCGACGCCCGGGCGCGGCGCGCCGGGGCCGCGCACCTGGTGCGGGTCTGCGGTGGTGCGCCACCGCCGGACGCCAGCTTCGACGCGGCGCTCGTCGACGCGCCCTGCTCCGAGCTGGGCGCGCTCCGGCGGGGGCCCGACCTGCGCTTCCGGATCGACCCCGCCACGCTCGCGCCGCTCCCGTTCCTCCAGCGCGAGCTGCTCGCCCGCGCCGCCGCCCGGGTCCGGCCGGGCGGCCGCCTCGTCTATGCGACTTGCACCTTCCGTCGCGAGGAGGACGAGGAGGTGGCGGAGGCGTTCGAGGGCAGCCACCCGGGCTTCACGCGCGAGGTGTGGACGCGGACCTGGCCGCACCGCGACGGCGCCGACGCCTTCTTCGTCGCGCGCTGGCGGCGCCTGAGCTCCCCCACCGGCCGGCATGACACGGCGCGCGAAGCGTGATTTCTTCGTGCTTCCGGCGCCAAGCGCCGCCACGATCGAGGCACCGCACCATGGCTCACGAGCAGGTCCCCACGCTGGCGAGGCTGGCCTCGCACTGGTCCCGCCCGGGCCCGGTGGCGCCGGAGCTGCTCGCCGAGACCCACGACGCGCTCTCCACGGGCCAACCGGGCGAGCTGGCCCAGGTGTCGGCCCTGGTCGAGACGCTGCTCGGCCGCGTCCACGCCCCCGAGTCCAGGCAGCCGGCACGGCGCGCGCTCTTCACGCTGCTCGACGCGGCCCGCCGCCGCTTCTTCACCCAGGCGCTCCCGCCGGAGCTCGTCGCGGACTGGACGCGGCTCCTCGTGACCGTGATCGATCGCGCCGACCACACGCTCGGAGAGGTGCTCCGCTCGCGCGAGGAGACGGATCCGCGCACGATCGCGATGCGCGTCCTGGGCGCCGACGCGACCGAGCTGACGGTGGCGGA
This sequence comes from Anaeromyxobacteraceae bacterium, assembly GCA_035538735.1. GTDB lineage: Bacteria > Myxococcota > Myxococcia > Myxococcales > Anaeromyxobacteraceae > Anaeromyxobacter_A. Next base: position 1,701 of record DATLJU010000245.1, read on the forward strand.
CGTGGCGCGCCGCACCCGCTCCATCGCGCGCGGCATCCTCTCGCTCTTGCGCGACGAGCCGGAGGGGAAGGTCGCGATCCTCTCGGAGAACTCGCTCGAAACCGCGCTGTGCGACCTGGCGTGCCTGACGAACGGCATCGTCGACTTCCCGCTCCCCGCCAACGCGGTCGCCGAGCACGTCGTCTACATGCTGCGCCACTCCGGCGCGCGCGTGCTCATCACCTCCGACGAGGAGCAGCTCGCGAAGGTCCTCCCGGCGCTGGGGAGCCTCCCCGACCTGCGCGAGGTGGTGGTCGTCTCGCGGGGCTGCGCCGACCGGCACGGGCTCCTCTCGCTGGAGCAGATGGTCGGCCAGGGCGGCGGGGCCTTCGACGACGTGGTGCGCGTCACCCGGGCCGCGGAGGTGCGCAGCCGGGATCTCGCCACCGTGATGTACACCTCGGGGACCACCGGCCGGCCGAAGGGCATCGCCTTCTCGCAGCTCAACCTCGTCTCGAAGCGGCTCTGCCGAGGCTTCGCGCTGCCGCAGGTGGGCGAGGGCGACGTCTTCCTGTGCTACCTGCCGCTCTATCACACGTTCGGCCGCTTCCTCGAGCTGTGCGCCTCGCTGTGGTGGGGCGCGACCTACGTCTTCGCCCGCTCCACCTCGCACGCGTCGCTGCTCGAGGACTTCAAGGCGGTCCGCCCCACGCTCTACATCAGCGTGCCGAAGAAGTGGATCGAGCTGCACGAGACGGCGGTGCAGGAGGCGGCCTCGGACGATCCGGAGGAGACGGCCGCGCACCTGAAGGGGCTCACCGGCGGCCGGCTCCGCTATGGCCTCTCCGCCGCCGGGTACCTCGACCCGACGGTGTTCAAGGCGTTCCACCGGGCGGGCATCGAGCTCTGCTCGGGTTACGGCATGACCGAGGCGACGGGCGGCATCACGATGACGCCGCCCGGCGAGTACTACGAACAGTCGATCGGGAGGGCGCTCCCCGGGATCGAGTGCCGGCGGGCCGACGACGGCGAGCTGCTCATCCGCGGCGCGTACGTGAGCGAGGGGTACTGGGGGCCGGGCGGGGTCGACCGCAGCCTCGACGCGCAGGGCTGGTTCGGGACGGGCGACCTCGTCTCCGAGGACGCGCTCGGCCACTTCCGCATCGTCGGGCGCAAGAAGGAGATCTACAAGAACCGCGCGGGGCAGACGATCGCGCCGCAGCGGATCGAGAACCTGTTCCGCGACTTCGACGCGGTGGCGCAGGCGTTCCTGGTCGGGGATCACCGCGAGTACAACACGCTCCTCATCTGGCCGAACTTCGCCACGCAGCCAGCGCTGCGCGACCTCTCCCCGGCCGACCTCAACGAGCTACTCAGCTCGCTCGTCGCCTCGGCCAACCGGTTCCTCGCTCCGTTCGAGCGGGTGGTGGCGTTCCAGGTGCTGCCGCGCGCGCTCGACGAGGCGCACGGCGAGCTCACGCACAAGCTCACGTTCAAGCGCGAGCTGGTCGAGCAGAACTGGTCCGAGCTCATCGAGCGGATGTACGTCCAGAAGCACCTCGCGCTCACCGTGGACGGGATGTTCCTGCGCATCCCGAACTGGGTGCTGCGCGAGATGGGCGTCCTCCAGCACGAGGCGCGGTACGAGAGCGGCCGGCTCCACGCCGGCGCGCGCTCGATGCGGGTCGGCACCGACCCCGCCGCGCCCGGGGCGATGCGGCTCGGGGATCTCGCCTACGCCGTCGCCGCGTCGGTGCTCGATCTGGGCGCGCTCCTGGCGCGGCCGGCGCTGTGGCTCGGCAACGACGAGCTGGTCCAGTTCATCGGCGACGAGGCGTTCCACTCGCTCGTCGCACGCCGTCGCCGCGCCGCGAGCGAGCTCCGGCTCGACGCGCGCGTCTGGCCGGCGCCCTCCCCCTCGCGCGTCTCCCGCCTCGTCGACGCGATCGAGGTGGAGCGCACCACCTTCCACAGCATCCACGCCGCGGGCGAGCTGCTCCGCGCCGAGCGCCCGGAGGCGCGCCGCGCGGTGGCGCACCTCCAGTCGGGCGTGAGCTCGGGCCGCAGCGAGCACGCCACGGTCTGCCGCGCCCTGCTGCGCCGCGCGGCCGACTCGCCGGACGAGGAGATCCGGCGCCGCGCCTTCCGGGCGCTCCTGCCGGAAGAGGACGCCGACGAGACGCTCGCCACGCTGCGCCTCTTCCTGGACCGGCTAGGGGCGATGGCGCTCCGGGACGAGGACCTCGCGATCCTCGGCGAGCGCGGCCTCTCCGATGCGCAGGTCGAGGTGCTGCTCGCCTCGCTCTCCGCCGATGCGGCGCTCGACGCCGTGCGCGACCCGTCGGAGAGGCGGCTGCTCGTCGGCACGATGCGGCTGCTCGTGGCGCACGCCAACACCCATCCGCGGTGGTACGCCGCGGTCCGCGTCCCCCTGGCGCGGCTCTCGCTGCACGACGACGAGGAGCTGCAGGCGCGCGCCAGCGAGGAGCTGGACCGGCTGCGCCGCGGCTTCTCCAACTGGATTGGCCCGAACCTCCGGCTGGCCATCGACCCCGAGACGGGCAGCGAGTACGGCTGGAAGGACGTCATCGGGTTCGAGCACGGCATCGCCGAGCGCGCGAGAGAGCTGCTCCTGCGCGCCATCATCGACACCACCCTCGTGCGCGCCTCCTGCTTCCTCTTCGGGCGCGGCGCGCTCCTCTCGCTGGCCGACATCCCACCCGGCGGCGCCACGGTGAGCTACCTCGGCACCGGCCACGGCAAGGCGGTCTTCCGCCTCTCCATCCACACCCGAGCCCGAGAGACCTTCGACACCGCCATCAACCTCGTGTCCGCCATGCACCCGGCCGAGCTGAGGGAGGAGATCTCGTGGCTGCTCGCCGCCGGCGCGCCGCCCCCGCTGGTCGAGGCGTTCGGCGGCTACTACCCGGAGTACGGCATCTTCACCGAGGAGTACATCCCGGGCGACCACGTGGCGCGGCAGGTGGAGCGCCTCGAGCGCCACGGCGAGACGAAGCGGCTCAAGGCGCTCTGGCCCTACCTCGCCTGGTCGGCGCTCTCGGCCCACATCGCGTTCTGGGACCGTACCGGCCGCAAGCTGGCCATGCGCGAGCCGTCGCCCGAGGCGTTCATCGTCCCCTCGCACGACTACCACTCCGGCACGCGGCTCGTGTCCATCTCGGACCGCTCGCCCTGCGGCTCGTTCGACGAGCTGCTCGACCGGTTCCAGGACTTCTTCCTGAACCGCGTGGAGGCCCCTCGCCCCGACCTGCAGGGCGAAGTGAGCGAGACGATGCTGTTCTCGGCCGCGGTGGAGGCGCTCGGGCTCACGCGCGCCCGCGCGCTGCTCGAGGTCGCGGCACGCGTCGACCGGCGCGGCGCCGCCATCACCGCCTTCCTGGAGACGATCCGCGAAGGCGGCTACACCCCCCTTCGCATCCACTTCGCGGCGAGGCGGTACGCGCGCTGGCTCACGGCGAACCCGGCCGCCACCGTCGAGGCGAAGGGCAAGATGCTCGGCGAGCTGTGGGGGACCTACCGCCTCTCCGAGCTGGAGGCGACCTGGCCCGACACGCGCGTCCGCTTCTTCCGCCAGACCGTCTTCGCCGGCGCGCGCGCCGAGCTGGGTGCCGCGCTCGACCGGCTCATGCAGCGCGCCCGCGCCGTCACCATGCTCGGCCTCGATCTCGAGGAGCAGGTGGCCGCCCACCGCGCCGCGCTCCGCACCACCGCCGAGGAGGACTACTTCCTCGCGCGCATGACGTACCGTTACCTCGCGCCCACCGACGACGCGCAGCTCATCTCGCTCCCGGCGGGGGACAAGCAGGTGACCGAGGTGGTCATGGGCCTGCGCGACGAGCAGGGGAACCGGTTCTGGGTGCGCGCGCCGGCCACGCCGCGCGAGGTGGCGCGCCTGCTGCACCTGTTCCACGAGGCGAACCTGCAGGTCACGTTCACCGCGGAGCACGAGTTCCTCATCGCGCTCGACGCCAACGACACGGTCATGGGCGGGGTCTTCTTCCGGTGGGTCGCGCCCGGCCGCGCCTTCATGGAAAAGCTGGTGATGGCCCGCAAGCACCGCGGCCTCGGCGTCGCCGACGGGCTGATGCGCGAGTTCTTCCGCCGGCTGCGCGCCCAGGGCGGGACGGCCGTCGAGACCGGCTACTACCAGCCGGAGTACCTGAGCCGCTTCAGATTCCGGACCGACCCCACCTCGGGCGGCCTCGTCTCGGAGCTCGCCACCGAACCCGCCGCGCCGGCCGCCGCCGCGCCGGCCTCGAGATGACCATGTCGAACGCGAACTGGAGGATCATCGACTCGACGCTGCGCGAAGGCGAGCAGTTCGCCAAGGCCGCCTTCCGCACCCAGGACAAGCTCGAGATCGCGCGCGCCCTCGACAGCTTCGGCGTCGACTACATCGAGCTCACCTCGCCGGCCGCGTCGCCACAGTCCCAGCGCGATCTGGCCCAGGTGGTGAAGCTCGGGCTGGGCGCCCGCGTCATCACGCACTCCCGGTGCGTGGTCGACGACGTGAAGGCCGCCATCGACACGGGCGTACGGGGGATCGGCCTGCTCTTCGCGACGAGCCGCATCCTCCGCGAGTCGTCGCACGGCAAGACCATCCAGCAGATCATCGACGCCATGGCGCCCCCCGTCGAGCTCGCGCTCGGCGCGGGGATCGAGGTGCGCTTCAGCGCGGAGGACAGCTTCCGCACCGAGGAGGCGGACCTGCTCACCGTCTACCGCGCCGCGGCCCGGCTCGGTGTGCACCGCGTCGGGCTCGCCGACACGGTCGGGATCGCCACCCCGCGCCAGGTGTTCACGGCGGTCCGCGAGGTGCGCCGCGCCGTGCCGTGCGACATCGGGTTCCACGGCCACAACGACACCGGCTGCGCCGTCGCCAACGCCCACGAGGCGGTGTCCGCCGGCGCGACGCACGTCGACGTCTCCGTGCTCGGCATCGGCGAGCGCATCGGCATCACGCCGCTCGGAGGCTTCATCGCCCGGATGTACTCGCTCGACCCGCAGGGCGTGGCGAAGCGCTACCGCCTCGGGCAGCTCCGCGAACTGGAGCGGCTGGTGGCGCGGGCAGCCGGGGTGGAGATCCCGTTCAACAACTACCTCACCGGCGAGACCGCTTACTCACACAAGGCGGGCATGCACCTCAAGGCGATGACGCTCAACCCCGGCTCGTACGAGGTCATCCCCCCGGAGGCGTTCGGGCTGACCCGGCGCCTCATCGTCGGGAGCCGACTCACCGGCAAGCACGCCATCGGCTACCGCGCCCGCGAGATCGGCATCACCTTCGGAGAGGGCGAGCTCAAGGCCATCACCCAGCGCATCAAGGAGATGGCCGATCGGGGCAATCTGTCGGAGGAGCAGATCGACGAGGTCCTGCGCGAGTGGGTGACCGCGTGAAGAGTGACGCGCGCGTCGCCCGCGATGCCCCCTCTCCCTGCCCTCTCCCCCGGTGGGGGAGAGGGCTCGTCACCAAAAGTGATGGGGAGCGGTGCTGTGCCAGGGTTACGGCGCTACGGCCCGCTCCAGCTCCGCTGCT
>DATLJU010000246.1:0-6477 GCA_035538735.1 Anaeromyxobacteraceae bacterium
AGGCCCATCCCGGCCACGACGAGAAAGCCAAGGACCCCGGGCACCACCTGGCTGGCCGTGGGGGCGGCGGAGGCCAGGACCATCACCGGCTCACCTCTCCCTGATGCCAGCGAACAGGTCGTCTTCTGGAAGTTCAGTATCCACCAGCGACCGGGCCAGGTGGTAGTCCTCGGTCGGCCACGCGGCCTGCTGGACGTCCTGCGGGCAGGCGAACCAGGTGCTCTCCGGGTCGATCTGGGTGGCGTGGGCAAGCAGGGCCTGGTCGCGGATCGCGAAGAAGGCGCCGCACGGCACCCGGCTGGTGATTTCCAGTGCTTTACGGCCCTTCGGCGGCTCCTCCCACTCCGCGAGCCACTCGGCATACGGCGATTTCAGGCCGCGCCGCTCCATTTCCTCGTGCAGCGCGGTGAACCGGGCCCGGTGGAAGGTGGCGAAGTAGTAGAGCTTGAGCGGCTGCCAGGGCTCGCCGCTGCCGGGGTAGCGATCGGGGTCACCGGCGGCCTCGAATGCCTCGATCGTCACCTCGTGGGTTTTGACGTGGTCCGGGTGGGGGTACCCGCCATTTTCGTCGTAGCTGAGCAGCACGTGGGGCCGGAACTCCCGCACCAGCCGGACCAGCGGTTCGGCAGCGTCCTCGAGCTTTTCGAGCGCAAAGCATCCGTCTGGCAGCGGCGGCAGCGGGTCACCCTCGGGCAGCCCCGAGTCGGTGAAGCCGAGAAATCGCTGCTGCACGCCCAGGATCTCCCTGGCCCTGGCCATCTCCTCGCGCCGGATCCGGGGCAGGTTGGCCCGCACCTCGGGGCGCTCCATCGCCTTGTTGAGGATGTCGCCACGCTCGCCCCCGGTCAGGGTGGCGACCATGACCTCCGCGCCCTCCAGCGTGCGCGGATCCGCGGGGCGCGCGGGAAAGGCGATCGGCGAAAGCGCGGGACCGGCCGGGCCGGAGACGAACGCCAGATCACGGACCCGGTCGAACAGGACGACTCGATCCAGCCGGTAGGCGCGCCCATCCCCGCCGCGCGCGATGATCTCGCGCGCGCGGAGGACGACGCTCGCCGAGGTGACCAGCAGCCGCGGCCCGAGCCAGACCCCCGAGCCCTCCCAGCGCGCCGGCTGCTCGCGGCCCGCGCAGAATCGGTACCCGTGCACCTCGAGCGAGGCGACACGCGCGCCGTCGCCCGATTCGCCCGATTCACCCGATTCAGCCCACGGCGCGGCCGGCGTGAGCGCGGCGGCGGCGCAGGCGACGATCAGCACCGCGGACCGGTGCGGTCTCATGCATGAATGCTGCGTCCGCGCCCAGCAGCCGGCAGGCGGTCATTTGGACGACCGTGCGTTGGCCTAGCGCGCGCGGTGGAATCCGAAGCAGCGCGCGGTCCGACCGGCGGCTCCTCATCCGGCGTGCGGCCTTGCGGACCCTGGGCGACCGAGCAGGCCCGCGGGGGCCGGCCCCCGTTCAGACATTGAACCGGAAGTGCATGACGTCGCCGTCCTGCACCACGTACTCCTTGCCCTCGATCCGCAGCTTGCCCTTCTCCCGGGCCGCCGCCTCGGAGCCCAGGGCGAGCAGGTCCTCGTAGCGGACCACCTCGGCCTTGATGAACCCCTTCTCGAAGTCGGTGTGGATGACGCCCGCCGCCTGCGGGGCGCGCGCGCCGGCGTGCACCGTCCAGGCGCGGCACTCGTCCTCACCGACCGTGAAGTAGGTGATGAGCCCGAGGAGGCGGTACCCGGCGTGGACGAGCCGATCGAGGCCGGGCTCGGCGAGGCCGAGGCTCTTCAGGTACTCGTCCCGCTCGCCCTCCGAGAGGGCGACCAGCTCGGACTCGACCTTCCCGGAGATCTCCACCATCGGGGCGCCTTCGGCGTCTGCGAGCGCCTTCACAGCCAGGATGTTCGGGTCGGTCGCCTCCTTCCCGAGCTGCGACTCGTCGACGTTCGCGATGTAGAGGACGGGCTTCCCGGTGAGGAGGAAGAGGTCGCCGATGGCCGCCTTCTCGTCTTCCGAGAGCTTCTGACCCCGGACCGGCGTCCCCGCCTCCAGCCCGGCCTTCACCCGGTCGAGGACGGCGAGCTCCGCCTTCGCGATCTCGCCCGGCTTGCCGGGCGCCTTGGCGCTCTTCATCGCCCGCTCGCGCCGCTTCTCGACCGACTCGAGGTCCTTCAGCATGAGCTCGGTCTCGACCACGTCCCGGTCGCCGCGCGGATCGACCTTGCCCGAGACGTGCACGACGTCCGGGTCCTCGAAGCAGCGGAGCACGTGGGCGATCGCGTCCACCTCGCGGATGTTGGCGAGGAACTGGTTCCCGAGCCCCTCGCCCTTCGACGCGCCGGCGACCAGGCCGGCGATGTCCACGAACTCGAGCGTGGTCGGGGTCGTCTTCTTCGGCTTGAAGAGCGCGGAGAGCTTCTGGAGGCGCGCGTCCGGCACCGGCACGACGCCGACGTTCGGCTCGATCGTGCAGAACGGGTAGTTCGCCGCGGCCGCCTGGGCGGCGCCGAGCAGCGCGTTGAAGAGGGTGGACTTCCCGACGTTCGGGAGGCCGACGATGCCGATCGAGAGACCCATGACGTCCTACGTAGTAGTGATCCGGAAAACGAAACGCTCCGGCGGACGCGTCGCCCGCCGGAGCGCGATGCCTGTAGGCGATCGGCCGCTGCTTACGCGGCGCGGTTCGCCGGGAGCTGCGCGATGTAGTCCTCGACGAGCTTGCGCTGCGAGGCGTCGTCGAGGTTCGCCTTCACGAGGCGGCTCGCCGCGTCGATGGCGAGGTCGGCCACCTGGGAGCGGAGCTCCTGGATCGCCTTCACCTTCTCCTCGTCGATCTGGCGGCGGGCGGAGGCGACGAGATCGTCGGCCTCCTTGCGGGCGCGGGCGGTGAGCTCCTGCCGCATCGCCTCCACCTCCTGCTGGTTCCGCTTGGCGAGGTCGGCGGCGTCACGCTGCGCCTGGACGAGCGAGGCCTTCTGCTCGGCGAGCATCCGCTCCGCCTCGGCGCGCTCCTTCTTCGCCGCCTCGATCGCCTCGCGGATCGTGCGCTCACGCTCGTTCAGCATCTTCACGATCGGGCCCCAGGCGAACTTCGACAGCACCAGGAGCAGGAAGAGGAACGTGATCGCGGTCCAGAGGGTGAGGCCGGGGTTCAGGTCCGTGAGCCCGCCTGCGGCGAGGACCAGGGGCTGGGACGCGAAGAGGGCCATGCGCGACTCCGTCTAGAGAGAAGGTGTGGCTTCTGCGGCTTCGAGCGTCCGCCTACGCCTTGATGGCGAGGAGGACGCACACGACGATCGCGAAGAGCGTCACGCCCTCGATGAGGGCGGCGGCGATGATCATCGAGGTGCGGATGTCGCCGGCGACGGTCGGCTGGCGGGCGGAGCCCTCCATGGCGGCGGCGGCGAGCTTGCCGATGCCGAGGCCGGCACCGAGGACGGCGAGGCCAGCGCCGAAGCCGGCGGAGAGGAACGCGAGAGCGGTGGAGGTCATGTTCGTGGTCCTGCCTTTTCTTCGATGAACGCGGGATTACCGGGCCGCTGTTTCCCGTGGCGCGTGCTGCGCTCGACTACCCATGGCCGGGCGCGTGCCCGGCCACGTGAGAACCGTGATCGTCGGCGGAGCCGCCGTGCGCGGCGTGCTCGCCGTGCTCCTCGTGCCCATGGTGCGCGGCGGCGATCCCCTGCCCGATGAAGATCGAGGAGAGCATCGTGAAGATGAACGCCTGCACGAAGGCGACGAAGAGCTCGAGGACGAAGATGCCGAGGGCGATCGGCACGGAGCCGAGCGCGACCCACTGGCTGCCGAGGGCGAAGATGAGGCCGATGAGCGACAGGATGACGATGTGGCCCGCCACCATGTTCGCGAAGAGACGGACGGTGAGGGCGAAGGGCTTCGTGAAGAGGCCGAGGACCTCGACCGGGATCATGATCGGCCAGAGCGGCCAGGGCACCCCGCCGGTGAGGTGCTTCAGGTACCCGCCGAGCCCCATCGCCTTGATCGACGCGTACTGGGTGATGAGGAACGTGAAGACCGCCATCGCCACGGTGACGGCGAGGTTGCCGGTCGCGGTCGCGGCGTAGGGGATGAGGCCGAACAGGTTCACGAACAGGATGAAGAAGAAGGCGGAGACGAGGTACGGCACGAAGCGATCCCCGTCCTCCTCGCCGATGTTCTTCTTCGCGATCTCGTCCCGCACGAACTGGACCAGCACCTCCATGAAGTTGTAGAGGCCGCGCGGGACGAGGCTCCTCTTCGCGACCGACGCGAACAGCAGGACGAGGAGCACGATCGACGCGAGCCACATCATGATGAGGTGCTTCGTGGGCGTCATGTCGAAGCGGATGCCACCCACCGTGAACACGAGCTTGTCGCCGAACGCTTCCTTGAGGTCGAGCTCGCAGTTCCACGCGAAGTGCCCCTCGCAGATGCCGGGGTACTCGAGGACGTAGCCGTCCGTCACGTGGTGGATGAGCGAATCGGAGAGGCTGCCGCCCTCGTGGCTGCCCTCGCCGGCCGCGGCGCCGTGCTCACCCTTCTGCAAGTCGCGCTCGATGGCGTGCCCGGCGGCGGCCTCGGCGCGGCCGGGCTGCTCCTGAACGGCGCCGTGGCCGCCCTCGTGCGCCGGCGCGGCGACCTGCGGCTCGGCGCCCTGCGCCGGCTGCTCGCCGCCGTGCTGGCCGAGCGTCAAGGTGAGCGCGATCAGGAACGCGTTCATGCGGCCCTTCCCGTGTGGCTGCGGAGCGAGTGGAGGAACGCGCCCTCGATGGCGCTGAAGACGAAGTACGGCGCGAAGAAGGCGATGACGAAGGCGAACACGTCCTCGCCGGCGTGCGCGACGACCACCGTACCGATGGCGACGAGCAGGATCCGGACGAGGAAGGCGACGGCCATGATCACGAGCGCCGGCTTGAGCGGCTTCTCGCTGCGCGCGGTCCGACCGAGCGCGAGGATCGAGGCGAGCGCGGTGAACGACGAGATGCTCGCGCCGACGAGCGCGGCGCGGCGGTGCGTGCCCGCGGCGAGCGCGAGCGCGATGAACAGGGCGGCGAGACCGGCGGTGAGGAGCTGGTGCTTCACTTCTTTTCCTTGAGGACCGCCCTGAAGAAGCTGATGAAGCCCCCCGTGATCCCGACCACCGCCCCGGCCATCGTCAGCCAGGGCACCTTCAATCCGAGCTTCCCGTCCAGCCAGTGGCCGAGAAACGTGAAGACGACCACAGCGCCGACCAGGCTGGACGACGCCGCCATGTACGGCGCGCCCTTCCGGTAGCCCTCGCCGACGTCCGAGAGCCGTCCCTCGTCCCGCCCTTCGCCGCCGCGGGTCGGACGCCCGCCGCCGTTGCTCGGACCCGCCACGCTGCCTCCCTACCCGGGGGATTCCCTGGCTTTCCCAGTATTTCCGCGGATGGAAAGGCACGCCCGTATAGCAGGCGCGCCCAGATACGTCAACGGTGGCGCACCCCTGCCGGAGACCTACGACGAGCCCTCGCCGCCGAGCGCGACGAGCAGGCGGTCGACGTCCGCTTCGCTCGTGTAAAGGTGCGGACTCAGGCGGATGCGATCGCCCCGGAAGGCGGCCACGACCTTCGCGGCCCTGAGCCGCTCGAAGGCGGCGAGCGTGAGGGCGGTGCTCCCGGCGCGGAGGCAGAGGATGTGGCTCCTCGCCGGCGCCTCGAGCGGGCTCGCCGGCGCGAGCGCGCTCGGCAGGCGGGCGAGGATCCGATCGCCGAGCGAGCGGGCGTGAGCCTGGACGACCGCGGGCGTCGCCTCAAGCAGGAGGCGGAGCGACTCGGCGAGGGGGAGGAGGTTGTTGAAGGACGCGGTCTCGTGGGCGTCGTAGCGCTGCGCGCCGGGGCGGAGCTCGATCTGGACGGGGAGGTGGCTGAAGTCCTCCGCCCCCTTCACCGACCACCAGTTCACGTCGCCCACGCCGAGCCGCTCGAGCGCCGGCCCGGAGAAGAGGCCGATCCCGCAGCCGTAGGGGCCGAGCAGGTACTTGTACGCGCTCGCCGCGTAGACGTCGACGCCCGACGCCCCGAAGTCGAAGGGGAGCGCCCCCGCGGCCTGGCTTCCGTCGACGACCGTGAGCGCCCCGACGCGCCGCGCCGCATCGACGACCGGGCCGACATCGATCCGCCCACCGTGGAGGTACGAGACGTGCGCGAAGGCGACGACGCGCGTCCGAGGCCCGACCGCCTCCGCGAGCCGGGCGGCCGAGACCGCGCCGCTCGGGTGGTCCGGCTCGACGACGCGGACGCTCACGCCCCGCCGCGCGAGCCAGCGCCAGGGGAGGTCGTTCGAGGGGAACTCGTGCCTCGGGAGGAGCACCTCGTCGCCCTCGCCCAGGTCGAGCCCGCGGGCGACCACGTTCACGGCGTGGCCGGCGCCGGTCAGGAGCGCGACCGACTCCTCGCGCGCCCCGAGGAGACGCGCCGCGACCGCGCGGGCCTCGGCGACCGCCGAGAGGTAGGTCGCGCTCGTGAT
>DATLJU010000247.1:0-21372 GCA_035538735.1 Anaeromyxobacteraceae bacterium
GGCGCTTCGTCCTGGCTGGCTCCCTGGCCGCATCCGGGCCCTCGCGAGAGGGGAAGCGCGAGGAGGAGCCATTCGCCCCGGCCGAGTGGTACGGCGAGTCGAAGGCGGAGGCCGAGCGGATCGCGTTCTCGTTCGCGGACCGGCTGCCGGTCGCCGTCGGGCGGCCGCCGCGCATCATGGGGCCAGGCGACCGCGAGAACCTCTTCTTCTTCCGCATCGTCGCGAAGGGCTTCGTGCTGCACCTCCTCGGGCCGGAGCGGCCGCTCTCCTGGATCGACGTCGACGACTGCGCCCGCGGCTTCGCGCTGCTCGGCGAGCGGCCGGAGGCGGTCGCCCAGGCCTTCTTCCTCGCCTCCCGCGAGCGCACCAGCGTGGAGGGCCTGCAGCGCGAGGTGGCGCGCGCGCTGGAGGTCTCCCCCCGCACGGTGCCGGTGCCGCCGGCGGCGCTCTCGGCGCTGGGCTGGGCGGCCGACGCGGTGGCCCGGGTCACCGGCCGGGCACTCCCGCTCAACCGCAAGCTGGCGCGCCAGGTCCTCGCTCCGGGCTGGACCTGCTCGCCGGACAAGGCCGAGCGGCTCCTCGGGTTCACTCCCGGGACGTCACTCCGCGATTCGCTGGCCCGTTCGGCGCGCTACTACCTCGATCGAGGATGGCTATAACATCGGAGCTCACCTTCGAGCCCCAGCCGGGACATCCTCACCGCATGGCCGACGCACAGCGAGCCGCGTTCTTCGACGTGGACGGGACCCTGGTCCGGACGAACATCGTCCACGCGTTCGCGTACTACGCCCTCAACCAGGGCAGCATCTTCGGCACCGCGCTCAGGACGGCCCGCACCGTGGCCGGGGCGCCGCTCTACTGGGCGCTCGACAAGCTGAACCGGAAGGCGTTCAACGAGGTCTTCTACCAGTCCTACCGAGGGATCTCCCAGGACCGGCTGGAGGAGCTGGCGGAGGAGCTGTTCGAGGAGGTGCTCCGCCCGGCGGTGCACCCCGGCACCCCGCGGCTCCTCGAACAGGCGCGTCGCGCCGGCTGCCGGATCGTGCTCGTCACGGGGGCGCTCGACTTCACCGTGCGTCACCTGGCGCGCCACCTGGGCGCCGACGATCTGGTCGCGAACCGGATGCACTTCGTCGAGGGCGTCGCCACCGGCCGCGTCGTCCCGCCCGTCGTCGAGGGTGCGCACAAGGCGGTGGCGGTGCGCGACTACTGCGCCCGCGAGCGGCTCGCCCTCGATCAGAGCCATGCCTACTCCGACAGCTTCTCCGACTACCCGATGCTGACCGTCGTCGGGCACCCGGCCGCCGTGAACCCCGACCTCCGCCTGCGCAACGTGGCCCGCGCCTACGAGTGGCCCATCCTCGACACGACCCGAGCCTGAGAATGCGCCCCCTCTCCCGCCTCACGCGGCTCCACGAGCAGACGGAACAGGTCGTCACCCTCGACCGCGACTCGGCGCCCCGCGTCCTCTTCTCCGGCGAGGATCTGCTGCTCGAGGACATGCCCATCGGGACGAAGGTCATCTACCCGAAGCCGCCCATCGCCGGGCTCCCGAACGTCAAGTCGGCCATCCGCTGGGCCATCAACCACCCCGAGGAGAGCGAGCCCCTCCACGCCAAGCTGCGCCCCGGCATGAAGGTCACCATCGCGCTCGACGACATCTCACTGCCGCTCCCGCCCATGCGCACGCCCGACGTGCGGCAGCAGGTGCTGGAGGTGGTGCTCGAGCTGCTCGCCGACTCGGGCGTCGACGACGTCCACCTCGTCATCGCCATCTGCCTCCACCGCCGGATGACGGCGGCGGAGGTGAAGCGGATGGTGGGCGAGCGGATCTTCGACGCCTACTGGCCCGACCGGCTCTACCACCACGACGCCGAGGACCTGGACGGCCTCGTCACGCTCGGCACCACCCGCCACGGCGAGAAGGTGATCGTGAATCGCCGCGCCGCCGAGTCGGACCTGCTCGTCTACGTGAACCTGAACCTCGTCCCGATGGACGGCGGCCACAAGTCGGTCGGGACCGGGCTCACCAACTACGAGGGCGTGAAGGCCCACCACACGCCCGACCACATCCGCAAGAGCGACTCGTACATGGACCCGCCGCGGTCCGAGCTGCACCGCTCGGTCGATCGCATCGGGAAGGTCATCGACGAGCACCTCGACGTCTTCCACATCGAGACCACCATCAACAACCGGATGTTCGACGGGCCGCTCGGCTTCCTCATGAAGCGCGAGGACCACTACACCGAGGTGGACCGGCTCGCGCTGGCCGGGATGCGGGCCGCGCTCCGGAGCATGCCGCGCGCCGCGAAGCGCAAGATGTTCCACGCCGTGCCGGCGGCGTACGAGGTCATCGCCGTTCACGCGGGCCGGACCGAGCCGACCCACCGCAAGATCCTGGAGAAGAGCTGGGATCAGTACGCGGTGGACGTCGACTTCCAGGCCGACATCGGCGTGATGGGGATCCCTTTCATCTCGCCCTACAACGTCAACTCCATCCTGAACCCCCTGCTCGTCCAGGTCATGGCCTGCGGGTACTTCTTCAACTTCTACCGGGGCAAGCCGCTCGTGAAGAAGGGCGGGACGCTCATCCTCACCCACCCCTGCTCGGACGCGTTCGATCCCGACCACCACCCGAGCTACATCGAGTTCTTCCACCGGCTCCTGCCGGAGACGCGCGACGCGAAGGTGCTCGAGGCGAAGTACGAGCGCGAGTTCGCCGAGAACCCGAGCTACGTGCACATGTACCGGACCGGGAACGCCTATCACGGCGCCCACCCGTTCTTCATGTGGTACTGGGGCGAGAACGGGCGCCGGCACTACGGCCGGATCATCGCCGTCGGCGCCGAGAACGAGCACGTCCCGCGGCTCCTGGGCTGGGAGCGCGCCGAGCGGCTCTCCGACGCCATCGACATGGCGCGCGCCCAGCACGGCCGGAGCGCGGAGATCGCGCTCCTCCACCACCCGCCCATCGTCATGACGCAGAACCTCGGATGAGCGAGCCGACGCCATCTCCCGCTCCCGAGGAGGGAGCCCATCAGCGCTCCGGCGTGCTCGACGTCGCCGCCACGCTCCGTGGCAAGCGCCTCCTCGTCACCGGCGCCACCGGCTTCGTGGGCAAGGTCATGCTCTCGATGCTGCTGCACCGGTACCCGGAGATCGGGAAGGTATTCGTGCTGGTCCGCCCCGGCACGGGCGGCACCGCCGAGGCGCGCTTCTTCGGCAAGGTGGCCGAGAGCCGCCCGTTCGACCCGCTCCGCCAGCAGCACGGGGCGCGGCTCGACGCCTTCCTGCGCGAGCGCTGCGTCCCGCTGGCCGGCGACGTCTCCGATGAGCTCTGCGGGCTGTCGGAGGAAGACCTGGCGGCGCTCGGCCCTCTCGACGCGGTGGTGAACTGCGCCGGCCTGGTCGACTTCAACCCTTCGCTCGAGCTGGCGGTCGACGTGAACACGCTCGGCGCGCGCCACGCCTCCGAGCTCTGTCGGCGCACCGGCGCGGCGCTCGTCCACGTCTCGACCTGCTTCGTGGCGGGCAACCGCAGCGGGGTCGTCTTCGAGGACGAGGGGATCGAGGGCTACTTCCCGCGGCGCGACGGCGTCGAGGGCCGGCCCACCGCGCCCACCCTCGACGCGCGCGACTTCGACCTCGACCGCGAGCTGGCCGACTGCGCGCGGCGGATCGCGCGCGTGCGCGAGGACGCCGAGGACGCCGCGCTCCAGTCCGAGCTGCGGGCGCAGGCCCAGGAGCGGCTCCGGGCCGAGGGCCGCGCCGGCGACGCGCGCTCCGAGCGGCTGGCGCTGGGGCGCGAGAAGCGGCTCTGGATCTCGCAGCGCCTCGTCGACCTCGGCATGGAGCGAGCGCGCCACTGGGGCTGGCCCAACACCTACACCTACACGAAGAGCCTGGGCGAGCAGGCCATCGCGCGGAGCGGCGTACGCTTCGCGCTGGTGCGCCCCGCGATCGTGGAGACGGCGCTGAGGTATCCGTTCCCAGGATGGAACGAGGGGTTCACGACCAGCGCGCCGCTCGCCTTCCTCGGCCTCAAGGGACAGCGCGTGTACCCGATGGGCGAGCGCGCCATCCTCGACATCGTCCCGGTCGACCTGGTCGCGGCGGGCGTCATCGCCGTGACCGCCGAGCTCCTCGCGGGCGGCGGCGAGCGCGTCTACCACCTGGCGTCGAGCGACACCAACCCGCTCTACGTCCGGCGCGCCCTGGCGCTGGTCGGCCTCTACCGGCGGCGGTTCTTCCGCCGGCGGGAGGAAGGGAGCCGGCTCGGGAACGCGATCCAGGCACGCTTCGAGCCGTATTCCGTCTCGCGCCGTCACTACGAGACCTTCAGCGCGCCCGCCTTCGCCAAGCTGGCGCGCGCGGCGAGCCGGCTGCTCCGCGACGAGGGACCGCGCTGGGGCGCTCCGCGCCTGTCGGCGCTGGCCGGGCGCGCCGCCGACGCGCTCGACGAGGTCGAGTCGAAGCTCGCGCAGACGGAGAGCCTGTTCGAGCTCTTCATGCCGTTCGTGTGGGAGAACCGATACGTCTTCCGCTGCGCGAACGTCCGGGCGCTGCACGCGCGGATGGCGCCGCACGACCAGCTGCGCCTCCCCTGGGATCCGGAGCGCATCGCCTGGCGCGAGTACTGGCTCGACGTGCACATGAAGGGACTCGAGGAGTGGGTGTTCCCCGGCCTGGAGGAGGAGTCGAAGAAGAAGGTGCACGCGGTGAAGCAGCACCGCGACGTGCTGGAGCAGTTCCACGCGTCGTGCGAGACGCACCGCCGGCGGGTCGCGCTGCGGATGAGCGGGGCGCGGAAGGACCGCTTCAGCTACGCGGAGCTGGGCGCGTTCGCGCGCCGCGTCGCGGGCGCGCTCGCCGCCCGCGGCGTCCGCCCCGGCGATCGCGTCCTGCTCGCCTCCGAGAACCGCCCGGAGTGGGCCGTCGCCTTCTTCGGCGTCCTCTCCGCCGGCGCCGTGGCGGTGCCGGTGGACGCCGAGCTCTCGCCCGCCGAGCTGGCGAACCTGGCCCGCAGCGCCGGAGCGAAGCTGGCGCTCCTCTCCGAGCGGGTCGCGGAGCGCGTGCCCGAGCTGCTGCAGGCGTGGCGGAGCGGGGGCGGCCCGGCGCCGCTCGGGCTCGGCGAGGCGCTCTCGGGGGATCCAACCCTCGCGCCCCGGCTGCCGCCGCCCCAGCCGGACGACGTGGCCTCCCTCATCTACACGAGCGGGACCACCGGCACGCCCAAGGGCGTGCTCCTCACCCACCGGAACTTCGCGAGCCTGGTGGCGAAGCTCTCGGCGCTGTTCGACCTCGGTCCGGGCGACGGCCTCCTCTCGGTGCTGCCGCTCCACCACACGTTCGAGTTCACCTGCGGGCTGCTCGTGCCGCTCGCGCGCGGCGCCGAGGTGGAGTACCTCGACGAGCTCACCGCCGACACGCTCGGCGACGCGCTGGAGAGCGGGCGCGTCACCGCCATGATCGGCGTCCCGGCCCTGTGGGCGCTGCTCCACCGGCGCATCACCCAGGAGCTGTCCGCGCGCCCGGGGGTAGTGGAGTCCACCGCCCGGGCGCTCATGGCCGCGAACGCCGGGCTGCGCGACCGGGTCGGCGCGAACTTCGGGAAGCTCCTCTTCTGGCCGGTCCACCGCAAGCTCGGCGGGAGGCTGCGCATCCTCGTCTCGGGCGGCTCGGCGCTTTCGCCGGACGTGCAGCGCGCCTTCCACGAGCTGGGCTTCGACCTGTACGAGGGGTACGGCCTCACCGAGGCCGCGCCCGTGCTGGCGGTCTCGACCCCCGGCGACGGCCCGCGCGCCGGGACCGTGGGCCGGCCGCTGCCCGGGATCGAGCTGCGCATCGACGCCCCCGACGCGACCGGGGTGGGCGAGGTGCTGGCGCGCGGCCCGAACGTCATGGCCGGCTACTGGAAGCAGGGCAGCGATCGGCCCGAGATCGATCGCGAGCTGACCGCGGCGGTGCTCGACGGCGGTTGGCTCAGGACGGGCGACCTGGGCCGGTTCGACGCCGACGGGCAGCTCGTGCTGGTCGGCCGCAAGAAGGACGTCATCATCGACGCCGACGGCAAGAACGTCCACCCGGACGAGGTGGAGGAGCACTACCGCTCGGACGATCTCGTGAAGGAGCTGTCGGTGGTGGGGCTGCGCGACGGCACCGCCGAGAAGGTCGCGATGCTCGTCGTGCCTCGTTGGGAAGACCGCGACCGGGCCGAGGTGCGGCGGCGGCTCGAGCAGCACGTGCGGCGGGTCTCGGCCTCGCTGCCCTTCCACCAGCGCGTGAAGGTCTGGCACGTCATCGACCAGGAGCTGCCGAAGACGTCCACCCGGAAGGTGAAGCGCGCCTGGGTGACGGCGGAGCTACGGCGTCTCGAAGCGGCCGCGCAGCACGGCGCCCGCGCGCGCTCCGCGGCGCGGGAGGGACACGGTGACGGCTGGGTGCTCGACGTCGTGGCGGAGGTGTCGCGCCGGCCGCGCGCGAGCGTGACGCGGGCCAGCCTGCTCGCCGCCGATCTCGGCTTCGACTCGCTCATGCTGACCGAGCTGGCCGCGGCGCTGGAGCAGGCGGGCGTGCCGCCCAGCGTGACGGACGGGCTGCACCAGATCGAGACCGTGGGCGAGCTGGCGCGCGCCGCCGGCGCGGCGGTGCACCGGGCGGAGCCCGAGGCGCCGGTGAAGGCCGACGCCGAGGCCGGTGCGCGTGAGCCGGACGTGGCGCTGCCGGGGCCGCTCTCGGCGTTCGGCCGGCGGCTGCTCGCCGCGGGCCAGCGGGCGCTCTACCGCGACCTCTACAAGACGGAGGTCCGCGGGCGCGCCTACATCCCGCGCGACCGGAACTTCCTCGTCGTGGCGAACCACGCCAGCCACCTCGACATGGGCCTCGTCAAGGTGGCGCTCGGCGATCAGGGCGAGCGGCTCGCCGCGCTGGCCGCACGCGACTACTTCTTCGACACGACGCTCAAGCGCGCCTACTTCGAGAACTTCACGAACCTCATCCCGATGGAGCGCTCCGGCTCGGTCCGGCAGAGCCTCCGCGCCGCGGTCGAGGCGCTGCGGCACGGCATGAACCTGCTCATCTTCCCCGAGGGGACCCGGTCGCGCGACGGCCGGATGGCGCGCTTCAAGGCGACCGCGGGGTACCTCGCGCTCCAGTGCGGCGTCGACGCGCTCCCGCTGTACATCCGCGGCACCCACCAGGCGCTGCCGCCCGGTCAGCTCCTGCCGCGGGCCGCCGACCTGGAGGTCCTCATCGGCCAGCCGATCCGCGTCGACGAGCTGCGCCGGCGAACCTCTCACCTGCCCCGCGGCGAGGCGCACAAGGAGGCGACGCGCATCATGGAGGAGGCGGTGCGGGCGCTGGGTGGGTTGCCGCCGACCGCGACCGCGAGCTCGACCTCGACCACGACCGTGGCCGGGACGGCGACCGCGGGCGAGAGCACGGCGGCGGCCTACCGCGCCAGCGGCCACGAGGACCCGTGAACCTCCTCGTCACCGGCGCGACCGGCTTCCTCGGCTCGACCCTCCTCCCGCTGCTGGTCGAGGGCGGACACCGCGTGCGCATCCTCGCCCGGGGCGACGCCGCGCAGGCGGAGGCGCTCGGAGCCGAGGTGGTGCGCGCGCCGCTGCAGGACCGCGACGCCGTGCGGCGCGCGCTCGTCGGGGTGGAGGCGGTCTTCCACCTCGCGGGCCAGGTCGCGTTCGACGCGCGCGATCCCGCCTCGCTGTACGAGCTGCACGTCGAGCGCACGCGCACCCTCCTCGAGGACGCCCGCGCGGCGGGCGTCGGACGGTTCATCCTCGCCTCCAGCTCCGGGACGATCGCCATCTCCCGGGAGGAGAGGATCCACACCGAGGCGGACGACCACCCGATCCAGGTGGCGGCGCGCTGGCCCTACTACCTGTCGAAGATCTTCCAGGAGAAGACGGCGCTCCGGTTCCACCGCGACACCGGATTCCCCGTCGTCGTGCTGAACCCCTCGCTCTTGCTCGGCCCCGGCGACGCCCGCCTCTCCTCCACCGACGTCGTCTTCAAGTTCCTCGAGCGACGCATCCCGGCGTTGCCTTCCGGTGGGCTGTCGTTCGTGGACGTCCGCGACGCCGCGACCGCGTTCGCGGCCGCCCTCGAGCGCGGGCGCCCCGGCGAGCGCTACCTGCTCGGTGGCGCCAACATGACCTTCGCCGACTTCTTCGCCCGGCTCTCGCGCCTCTCCGGCGTGGCGCCGCCGGCGCTGCGCCTCCCGTCCAGGGTGAACGTCGCCGGGGCGCACCTCCTCGGGCGCTGGCACGACTGGCGCGGGAGCGAGAGCCCCATCTCGCCCGAGGAGGTGGAGATGGGCGAACACTTCTTCTACGTGGACGCCCGCAAGGCGGAGCGCGAGCTGGGGTTCGCGGCGCGCGATCCCCAGGACACGCTCCACGACACGGTGGCGTGGCTCGAGCGGAACGTCCGCGGCAAGGGAGCGCGGCGGCCGACCACGGTGGGCGATCTGAGGAAGCTCGACTCGTAGTGCGTGGGCCGGCCCCTCTCCCTTGCCCTCTCCCCGGTGGGGGAGAGGGTCTACGAGCTCATCGTGTTTCGTCTCCCTCGCCCCGCGAAGCGGGGAGAGGGCCGGGGAGAGGGGTGGGCGCCCCGCCGTTCACCGCGGCTCTTTTCTCGGCCTCCACAGCTCCGCCATGCCGCGCGGCTCCGAGACGTAGACGCGCTCGTAGGTCCGCCCCAGCTCCGCGAGCACCTCCCCCCCGCACTCGTCCAGCGCGGCCGGCCCAGTCGCGCCCCAGACGATGACGTAGTCGACCCTTCCGCCGAGGGCGAGGTACGGCCAGAGCTCGACGCACGGCGGCTCGTCCTCGAGCCCGAAAGGCCGGGTGTTCAGGTACGTGAACGGGTTGAGCTCGTCCCTCCAGCGCAGCGGGGTGTGGGTGGTCTTGGCCTGGCTGTTGTCGAGATCGATCCCGTGCTGGTCGGTGGCGATCCAGCCATTCACGTGCTGGAACACCTGGACTCGGTACGAGAGCAGCTTCTTGCCGTCGATGGCCCCCGCCTCGCGCGGCCCGAACGGCTGGAACGTCAGCGGCAGGATCGTGCTCCCCTCGGCCACGTGAGGCGCCACCGACTCGTACTCGGCCAGGTAGCCGTCGATCTGCCGGTACTTGAACAGGCGGAACGCCGTCGCGGCGAGGAACAGGACCACCAGCGCCCACGCCGCGAGCTTCACCGTGCGGAGCGGCACGCTCGACCACCCGAGCCAGAGCAGCGCCGCGAAGAAGGGATACAGCGCGAGGCGATCCGTGAGCTGCGCCCCGTCGGCGACCGCGTCGGGCGTGAGGAAGTACAGGAGCGTGGCGAGCGCGCCAGCGGCGAGCCAGCCGTCCACCAGGCGCAGCCGCCGCGCGCGGCGCGCCCGCAACCCGGACGCCACCGCCAGCGCGATCGTGAGCGCCACCGGGAACGTCAGGAGCAGCTCGCGCCGATCGAACGAGACGAGCGCGTACAGGCTCGCGAAGTGCTTCGCGTAGTCGAAGAGCGACGGCCGGTAGACGTACGGCTTCGGCTGCCGGACGACGAAGAGCGCCATGAGCCCGACGGCGGGCAGCGCCCACGCGTACGTGGCGAGGCCGCGGCGGACATGGCCGCGCAGCACGATGCCGCGGCGCCGCGCCCGGCCCCGCGCGCGCCAGAGCCCGAGACCGCCTCGCCAGGCCAGGACGGCGCCGAGGGCGGCGAGCGCGGCCATCGTCGAGACCGAATGCGCGACGAAGAGGACGAGGGTCACCGCGGAGAAGGCGAGTCCGGTGCGGGTGGTGAGCCGGCCACGGGTGCGGTACCAGAGCCCGACCGCGACGAAGAACAGCGCCAGGCTGTAGCTGAAGTTCCAGAACCCCATGTGGAAGGGGTAGCTGTGGAGGAACGGGAAGATGGTGAGCGCCGCCCACCGGCCGCGCTCCGTGCGCGGCAGCGCGTAGCGAAACGCGAGCGGCAGGAGCACGAGGTAGCCGGAGAGCACGAGCTTCTCGGCCACGCGCGGCGAGACGACCTGGACCAGGCCTGCGAACAGGAGCTGGGTGAGCCAGTTCGGCTGCAGACCGTAGTTCGGGAGGTAGTAGTGCTGGAGCAACGCCGAGCGCGGGAGGCGAAGTAGGCCCATCACGCTCTCCACGTGGTTCGCCCCGTCCTGCGTCGGAACGTGCGGCACGAGCCAGATGGGCGCGAGCCCGATCACGAGCAGCGCCGCGAAGAGCGCCGCGGGCGCGTGGCTCCGGAAGGGGATCGCGCAGGTGCGTGCCACCGGCTGCTCCCGCGGCCAAGGCGGCGCTCCCACCAGCCCCGAGGGCGCGGTCGCCTCCTCGACGGGCCTCACGCGGTCCCCCGCGCCTTCGCCTGCCGCCACGTGAAGCGCAGGTTGCCGGCGAAGTTCCAGAACGTCGCGAGGGCGATGCCGGCGCACTGTGCCGGGTAACGCAGGACGCCCAGCGACTCCCGCTCGAGGCCGTGGAGCAGGAGCACCCGCAAGAGCACGAACGTCCCGAGCTGGACCCCCAGGCCGACCAGGCTCACCGCGTTGAAACGGATCGCTCGTTCGATGAGCCCGGCCGATGCCCTGGCATTTCGATCACGGTAGGTGAACGCATTGTTGAGGCCGAAGTTCCACAGGATGCTCACCTCGATGGCGATCGCGGAGGCGAGCACCTCGCGCACCTGGAGCGCACCCGCGAGCAGCGCGAGCACCCCGAGGTTCACCACCACGCCGGACGCGCCCACCGCGAGGAACCGGGCGAAGCGCGCTTGCGTCGAGAGCGCGTCGCCCGGAGCGCGCGCCCTCCCCGCGTCCCCATGGGTCGCGTCTCGCCGCACATCCGAACGCATTTGGCCATCAGCCTCCACGGGTCCGAACCCCGCAGAGCCAAAGCTGCGCCGCGCTGGCCCGCGCGGGATGTGCCTGAGAGGGTTGCCTCACGACGAGCGCCCTCTGAGCGGTCGGCGGAGCCCGAGCTCCATCTCCGTGGCGAGCCCGACGCTGACCTCGCCTCGCATCGTCCGAGCTGCAGTGCTGATCACGACGACGCGCGCCGCATGACGCGGCCGACGAGCTCGTCAGCGGTGAAGGGCTTCACCAGTTCCTCGTCCGCGCCCTGGGTCGCGCGCAGCATCTGCGAGTCGCCCGACATCTTGACGATCCGTACGTCGAGCCGCGGCGTGACGCTCCGCAAGCGCGCGATGGCACGATCGCCGACAGCGCCGTCGCCAGGCCGGACGTCGATGAGCGCGACGCTCGGCTGAAAACCACCCTGAAGTGTCGCCTCGACTTGCTGCGCCGACGTGGCCGTCGCGACGGTGGCACCGTTCATCTCGAGAACCTCCCGCACGCTGTCGGCCAGGTCCTTGTCATCGACCACGACGAGCACGCGCTCGCGCGACTCCTCTGCCGGTTCATGATCCATCGAGCGGTGTAACCAGCAGGCGCGCGAGAGTTGAACGCGGCCCGGCAACAGCTTCGTGACAGGTGGATGCGCCGAGCGCCTGGCTGCACGGCCAAGGGTCGAACGAAAGCGTGCAGGTGTCGCTCGACGCACGACCCCTGAGTCGAACCGCCGGGCGTGGCCGCCGGACCTCCCGGCCACGCCCGGCGTCGCAACCCCTGCACTCTCGACGCGGTCCCCGCGCCAGGGCCCCCACCCTGGAACCCACGCCGCGTCGCTGCTGCCGTTGAGTTTGGCACCCCTGCGGCCACCGCCCAGCCCCTTGAGGCGGTGACGTGTGAGCGACTTGTCGCTGGTACCGAGCGCTCGGTGCGCGCGAGCGAGGCTCCGGCGGCAGAAGCTAGCCGACGAGCGACTCGGTCCGGTCGAGCGGCTTCCTCATCGATGCCACCGCCGGTGCGGCTGCCGAGCCGGCGCTAGTGCGCGGCGGCGGCGCAGATCAGGACGCGTGCCAGGAGCTCATCCGACAGCCAGCGATGAGCGGGTGGAGTCGCCTTTCGGTAGCGATCGACGAGCGCGCGCCAGCACCGATCGCACAGGGGATGGTCGGTCCGCGCCTGCCGCCGTCGACTCATGCCGCGGTAAGACGCGCGGCGGCTGCAGGCACAACGGTGCTTCGACGCGCGGCCTTCGGAGCTGACGCTTGCCGACATGAAGACCTCCCGAGCAGGCCCCTCCCTGAAGGAGTGGCCACGTACGAGAGCCGCAGCACGTCCCTTGATTGGGGGTCAAGAGACTCGAGCGCGGCGGTGCACCCTCATGCAGACCCGCCTACGGCCGGCAGACGCCCTCGGTGCAGAGGCTTCCGGATGGGCAATCTTGGTACGTCTGGCACGGCACGCCGGACTGGACCCTTTTCGTAGGCTCCGGCGCCGGAGGCGGCTTCAGCGGAGCGGGCGGCACAAAGGTCATGGCTGGCGAGCCGGCGATCGTGGTCAGGAGGTCGTTC
Organism: Anaeromyxobacteraceae bacterium; assembly: GCA_035538735.1. GTDB lineage: Bacteria > Myxococcota > Myxococcia > Myxococcales > Anaeromyxobacteraceae > Anaeromyxobacter_A. The sequence continues at coordinate 12,430 of DATLJU010000247.1, forward strand.
GTCTCCTGCTGGCACTGCGCCTCGAACGCGGGCGCGATATCGATGCGGTTACTGGTGGTGACGCTGCGGTTGGTGCGCAGCGTGGCGAGCCCACCGGCCGTGAGCGTCAACTGCTGCGCGACGACCGCCTTGCACGATCCGTCCTCGCAGGGCACTTGCGTAGGCTGCTGCTGCGACGTGAGCACGCCCCCTTCGCGGTCGGAGACTGCCACGAGCACGCCACGGGACTGGAACTCGCCGAGCGCGCGCGCCCACACCTCGTCGCGCTTGTGAGGGTCGTACTGGGCCGTCGCGACCGTGTGACGGGCCACGGTCTGACGGGCCGCGGTCGTCGTCCCGCAGGCGAACGCGACCATCGAGACGAGCGCGATCCGCTTCATGGTGGACCACAGCTTAGCATCCGGCTCGCTCGTCCAGATCCCCCGCGCGTCGGAGCGCGCGTCCCAGGCCGCGAACGGGGCGGAGCGAGAAGTTGCGGTGATTCAGCCGGGTGCGAGAACTCGCCTCAGCGTGAACTCAACACCTGTGCGGGGTTTTGCAGGCGCTAGCTAGCCTGCCCCATTCAAGCAGAACCTCGAGAATCTCGCAGCTTGGTGGTCGTCGATGGCCGGGGGTGGCGGGGCAAGGTGGGGTAGGAGTGGGGCACGAAAACGACGACTGTGGCGCCGGCCTCCGGCGATGGACGTTGACGCGGCCCCGACGAGGAGGCGCGGTCGTGCGAGAGTAGGAGGTGCGATGGGCACTTCGCTCCGCGATAACGTCGTCGTCTTGACGGGTGCCTCTTCCGGAATCGGTCGGGCTCTCGCGCTCGAGCTGGCAAAGGAAGGGGCGCGGCTCGTACTCGCCGCTCGAAACCTCTCGGCACTCGAGACCGTCGCGGGGGAGTGCAGAGCCCGCGGCGCGTGCGCCGTCGCGCACGAGACGGACGTCGCCGAGAAGGAGCAATGCCGGGAGCTCGTCGAGCGAGCGGTCGCTGAGCACGGGCGCATCGATACCGTCGTTCACAACGCGGGCGTGAGCATGTGGGCTCGCTTCGACGAAATCGCCGACCTCGGCATTTTGGATCGGCTCATGCGAGTAAACTACTTTGGGCCTGTCTACCTAACGTACTACGCGCTGCCCTGGCTGGAGCGGAGCCGCGGCCGGATCGTCGCAATCTCGAGCGTCGCTGGTGTGACCGGCTACCCGACACGCTGCGGGTACTCCGCAAGTAAGCACGCACTTGTGGGCTTCTTCGACACGCTACGCATCGAGCTCGCGCCGAAGGGAATCACTGTCACTGTCGTCTATCCCGGTTTCGTGACGAGCAGCATTCGCGAACGCGCTTTCGGTCCTGACGGCAAGCCCCTGGGAAGGAGCCCCGTTCGCGAGTGGGAGGGGATGAGCGCCGAACAGTGCGCACGTCTTACCGTGAACGCGATCGTTCGACGGAATCGCGACCTCTACATGACCGCACACTCGTGGGTAGCGAGGTGGCTGCGCCGCCTCGCGCCCCGGGCGGTCGACAGGATGGCCGCGCGCTCCATCCTGTATCGAAAGTGAGCGAGCCGGCCGGTTCGGTGCGTTCGGTGTGAACGAGCGAACGCTGCGCCTGGAGCGGCGATGAGCATCAGCGCGAGGAGCGGAGCGAGGATGCGCAAGACTCTGCCGCCGCTCCAGCGATCCCCATGCCATGTTCCTCCGACAGCCGTCACCGGTAGGCCTCTGGAAGTACAATGGCCTGGAGCCGAGCGGCCCCAAGCCATGGTATTGATTAGGGGATTTCTTGGAGGCACCGGGCGGATTCGAACCGCCGAATACGGGTTTTGCAGACCCGGGCCTTACCACTTGGCGACGGTGCCATCTCGCTGCGAGGGAGCCGTTGTAGCGGACCCCCGCCGCGCCGTCAACGCGCCGGGAGGCGCCCGCACCTCCGCCCGGGCCACCGCCACGCCGCGGGCGCGCAGCGCGGCGACGAGAGCGGGGATCTCGGCCTCGGCGGCGGCTCGGAGGCCGGCGCGGACGTCGAGGACCACCTCGATGCCACGCCCGTCGCGCATGAGCGTCACCCGCAGATCGCGTCCGAGCGACAGCTCGAGCGAGGGGCGGTCGCCGCGCCGTGCTGCGATCGCCAACGCCTCCAGCACCGCGGGTGGCCAGAGCGCGCCGGCGCGTCCAGGATCGGCGGTGCGCACCTGTCCCGCGTCTGCCGTCGCTCCTGGAGCGGAGGGTAGCCCCCCGCCGCCACGCGGCTCGACCTCCGTGCGTCGCTCCTCCAGTGCGCGGTGCCCCTCCTCGGCTCCGCGCCGCCGCCTCGCGAGCGTCGACTGGCCCAGCGCCGCCGCGGACCGCGCCAGCCCCGAGGCGTCGCCGGCCCGGGCCCGCCCTGATCGCGCTCTCGCGAGCGCCACCGCGAAGGCCCCGCGCGACGCCGCGCCGCGAGCTCGCTCGGCGCCGCGTCCCACGCACGCGCCCACGGGTGCGCTCCTCACGCAAGGTCCTCCAGGGCGCAGCCGCAGCTCAGGGCGTCTCGCCGCGCGCGGACCCGTGCGCAGCGCACGTCTGCGTCGCACTGGAGCGCGCGGAGGCGCGAAGCGAGCTGGGAGACGTCCGCCTCCGCGCGGCGCGCGATCAGGTCGTGAGCGGCGGCCGCGTCGAGGAGCCCGACCGCGAAGGCCCCCTGCCCCACCAGGCGCGCCTGCTCGCCGCGCTGGCGCCGGTCGTCTGCCCGCCACCGAGCGACCCGGACGCGCTCGCGCGCGGCTCCCAACGCGGCCGCGACATGCGCCGCCTCGTCCTCCACCCGCCGCCACGCCTCCAGCTCGTCTGTCGTGCGCCCGGTCATCGCGCCTCCATCCGCCCGCCAAATGCAGTCGCGGTGCCAACAGACGCCGCCAAGCATCGCGCAGGACAGGCCCCGAGGACATCGGCCTGTAGGGCGAGGGCTTGTCCCCCGCCGCGGCGTTCAGTGGACGCGGCGCGGACCGCGTGACCGCCGGCTGGACGAGCGTCTCCCCTGGCGTTCGTCCCTTCTGCGCTCCACCGCCCTGCCGCCATCCCGGAGGCAGCCTTGGCGGGCGTAGCGCCGGCCTCCAACCTTGATGGCGTACCTGCGGGCGCGAGGAGGAGCGGATGGCGCTGGCGCGTCGGGCGGTCTGGGCGTGGTGGTGTGCGGCGGCCCTCCTCGCCTGCAGCGGCTCGCACTCGACGACCTCGGCCGTTGCCGACGGCGGCACCGCCGCGTCGAGCGACGACGGCGGGACCGTGAGCGACGGCGGAACGGGCGACACTGCCAGCGCGGATGGCGGGATGGATGGAGGCACCGCGGACGCCGGCAGCGCGCTGGTGCCGCCCTTCACGAAGGACAGCTGGACGTTCTACGGCACCGGGCAGGGCCTTTCGCAGAACGTGAACGACGTCTCCGCCGACGAGGGCGGCAACGTCTACGTGGCCGGCGGCGACGCCGTCTACGCGAAGCGCCGCACCGACACCGGGTTCCAGCGCTTCGACGCGGCGAACGCCGGCCTCACGCAGAACTGCTACGCGGGGGTCCCTCCGGAGTCCGACCCCGGGTTCGAGGCGGCCATCAACCGCGTGCACCCGTCGCCTCCCGGGCCGGCGCAGCTCTGCCCGGTGCTCGCGGTCGCCGGCGCAGCGCCGGGCGTCGCGATGATCGGCCTGCAGGGAATCGGGACCGACGAGGACCTCGACGCGGACTGGGCGCAGGACTCGGGCGGCGCCGACCTCGTCCAGTTCGACGGGGCGAAGCTCACCCGGACGCGGCACGTCTTCATCGCATCGCCGCCGCAGACGATATGCGTCGCGCCCGACGCGAGCGGGCATCTCGTGGAGACCCACGCCACGTATTGCTCCAACCCGCCGGACCCGTTCTTCTGGCAGGTGGGGCGCCGGAAGCTCCGGCAGGTGTTCCGGATCGTGGCGAACCACCAGGCGGGCACGCCGCTGTACGGCGACATGTTCATGGGCGGCACGCACGCCAGCATCACGGCCTACCTGCACGACTCCGCGTCCCGCGGCCTCCCCGACCACACGGTCGGTCAGCCCCCGAAGTGGGTCGACGCGAAGGACGTCTGGGAGCATGACCACCCCGCCCTCTGGTCGAATGCGCGGAACGCCTACCTCACGGGCTACACGCACGCGCTCGCGGTCGATCCGTGGAGCGGCACCCCCTGGTGCTCGAACGGCTTCCGCACCGCCTGGCTCCGCGGCTACGGCGCCGACCTGCACTGGGACGTGTGGTGGCTCGAGCCGCTGACCGCCTCCAACCCGTACTGGTACAACGTCTGGCCGGACAACGCCGATCCGACCCTGTCGCTCGACGACAACGTCGAGTCGCTGTCCTTCTGCGATGATGGGACGCTCTGGATCGGCTCGTCGGCGCACGGGCTCGCCCGCCGCGATCCCGGCGGCGGCTTCTCGTACCTTTCGCTGCCGGATCCCGACAAGCACGGCAACAGCGTCTACGCGGTGGCTTGCGACCCCAGCGATCACTCGGTGTGGATCGGGCTCGGCTGGGGAGGTCTCATGCGCTACCGCGACGGTCAGTTCACGTCGCTCGACCCGACCGGCCTCCCCGAGTTCGTGCGGCAGCCGGTGCGGTCCATCCAGATCGACCGCTGGTCCACGCCACGCATCGTCTATGCCGCGTTCATACCCAGCGCCGATGCGAGCGGCGTCATCTCGCGCGGCGGCGGCGTCGGGGCCTTCGCGGGACCTTGAACGTCAGGTGTAGTCGCGCTCGATGACCTCGCCCGGCCGCGCCGGGCCGGTCAAGAGCGCCAGCGCGTCGGTGAGGATGCGCTTCTGCAGCTCCGGCTCGTTCGGCTTGCCGAGCGAATGACCGACGATGAAGCCGCGCGGGCAGAGGGCGCGCGGGGGCCGCGCCTGCGCGCTCTCCTCCGGCTCGACGGTGATGACGACGGTCGGGATCCCGACCATCTCGATCAGGCGTTGCACGGTGACCACCGTGCGGTGGCAGAGCCGTCAACCGCCCGTGAGCAGCACGACGTCGGGGCGGGTGCGATCCACCTCGCGCACGAGCTGCGGCAACGTCTTCTCGCGCAGCTCGCGCAGCGCCTGGCTGAAGCCGAGCGAGAAGTGCCGCTCGGTGAGGCCCCCGATGCGCTTGTCGTGCGCCAGCTCGCGCAGCCGGTCGATCGGGAAGATGCAGTTGATGTCCTGGTCGGCGCAGGCGTGGTCGTAGTGCGCGTCGTCGAACGTGAGGTCCGCGCCCGTCGCCTCGCCCGAGATGACCCGGTAGCTCGAGTCCCCTTCCACCTCGAACGGCGCGTCCTTCTTCCCGCGGACGCCCGCCGTGGAGACGAGGCACACCGTCGCCTCCTCCAACCTCCCCGCGAAGGGCGTGTAGGGGACGCAGTAGCGCGACAGCTCGAGGGGCTTCGCCTCGGTCTTCTCGGTGGCCATGGTGGAGCTCCCTCGAGCGTCGCCGGCCGCTACTTCAGCTTGTCGAGCGCCGCCATGATCTTGTCCGTCGGCGGTTGCTCGCTGATGTCGTGGATGTCGATGTAGGCGACCTTTCCCTGCTTGTCGATGACGAAGATGGCCCGCTCGGCCAGGCCGTCGCCTCGGAGCACCCCGTACTGAGCGGCGACGTGGCCGTACGGCCAGTTGTCCGCCAGGAGAGGGTACGACAGCCCGCCAAGGGACTTCGCCCACCCCTCCTGCGAGTGTACTTGGTCCGTGCTGATGCCCAGAACCTGGGCATTCCGCCGCTCGAACTCGGAGGAATCCTCCTCGTACGAGGGCATCTGCACCGTTCAGACCGGCGTGAACGCAGCGGGGAAGAAGGCCAGGACCACGTTCTTCTTTCCGCGGTAGTCCGAGAGACGGACCTTCTTCTTCGGACCCCCCTTGCCAGCGGTGTCGCCGGTGGCCGGGAGCTCGAAGTCGGGCGCCTCCTCGCCGACCGCGAGCTTCCAGATCGCTTTCGCCATCAGGTTCTCCTTCCGTGTCATTGTGGGGACTCCCTGTCACGGTAAGGAGCGTGACGCACCGTGACCATTCGACTTCGTAGTCGAACCCGAAAAGGTCGATGCGCACGCACCGTACGCTCTGCTAAAGCCGGCCCACAATGGATCTGCTGACCCGCTTTGCTGGGAACGTCCGGCGCCTTCGAGCGAAGAAGAAGCTTTCGCAGAAGTCGCTCGCCGACAAGGTCGGCATCTCGGTGTCCTACGTCTCGATGCTCGAGCGCGGCCAGCGGTCGCCACCGCTCGAGACGGTCGAGAAGATGGCGAGGGCGCTCGGCGTGACGCCGGCGAACCTGCTCGGCGGCAAGTAGCCCGCCGCGGCCAGCTTGTGCTGGCCGGCTCGCCTCTGCGACACTGCCGGGTCACCCTCGGCCGGAATGGCACCGGCCCGCGGAGCGTTTTGACCGGCCGATGGCGCTTTCACGGCGAGACTTTCTCAAGGGCGCGGCGGCGCTGGCGGTGGCGGGTGGCGCCGCCCCCGCCGCGGCGCGCGCGACCGAGGAGACGCGCGCGGAGCGCCGCGCCTTCGCCGTCGAAGACCTCGACCCGGCACACGACGGGCTACGCATCGTGCAGCTCTCGGATCTGCACGTCGGCGACCGGACGCCGCTCGAGCGCATCCGCGACGCGATCGCCCGCGCCAACGCGTTCGAGCCCGACCTCGTCGTCCTGACCGGCGACTACCTGTGCCGCGATCGGCAGGGCGTCGGGTTGATGCGGGAGCAGCTGGGCGGGCTGGAGGCGCCGACCGTCGCCGTCCTGGGCAACCACGACCACTGGGTCGACGCGCGAGGCGCGACGCGCGCGCTCCAGGCGCTCGGGTACGCGGTGCTTCGGAACCAGAACACGACGCTCCAGCTGCGCGGCGCGGCCTTCACCGTGATCGGCGTCGACGATCGCCTTTCCGGCCAGGCGCGGCCGGAGCAGGCGCTGCGCGGGGCGGAGCCGGGATCACGCCTCGTCCTCGCGCACGGCCCTCGCACCGCGGATGACCTGCGCGGCGCCGGGCTGCCGCTCCTCTGCCTGTCCGGGCACACTCACGGCGGGCAGTGGCACGTCCCTGGGGTGACCCCCTTCATGCTGCGGGCACTCGCCCACGAGCCGTACGAACGGGGGCTCTACCGCGTTGGTCCGGTGCAGCTGTACGTGAACCGCGGCGTCGGGAACTCCGCCCTCCGGATCCGCATCGACTCGGACCCCGAGGTGACGCTGGCGACGCTGCGGCGGGCGTGACGCGCTCGCGACGCATGCGACACCGAAATGTGCCGTGCCAGCGGCCTCGGAACGCTCTACGCTCACCAGTTTGGAGGTGAGCGATGTCCGCTGCCCTGGTCGTCCCCGCGAGCACCGAACGCGCCCGGCTGGACGAGGCGCTGTCACGGCTGCGTGACGGCGCCCCGCGCTGGGCGCGCCGGCCGCTGGGGGCGCGCATCGCGCTCGCTCGCGACCTCCTGCGCGGCGCGGCCCGCATCGCCGACCGGGCGGTGGCCGCCGGCTGCGCCGCGAAGAGCCTGCAGCCGGGCACGCCGGCGGAGGGGGAGGAGTGGCTGTCGTCGCCGTACGCCACGGTGCGCTTCCTCCGCCAGACCGTCCGCTCGCTCGTCATGCTGGAGCGCAACGGCAACACGCCGGTGGGCCCGACGGGCGAGACGATCGACGGCCGGCTGACGGTGCGCGTCTTCCCCGCCAACCGCCTCGACGCGCTGCTCTTCGCGGGCATGCGCGGCGAGGTGCACCTCGAGGCGGGCGTCGACGAGGACGAGCTCAACCAGTCCCGGGCGCGCTTCTACAAGGCGCCCGATCACGAGGGGAAGGTCTGCCTCGTGCTCGGAGCGGGGAACGTCAACTCCATCCCGGCTGCGGACGTCGTGACGAAGCTCTTCAACGAGGGCAAGGTCTGCGTCCTCAAGATGAACCCCGTCAACGCGTACCTGGGACCGCTCCTCGAGGAGGCGTTCGCCGACGCGATCGCGGCCGGGTTCCTGGCGGTGGTCTACGGCGGCGCGGACGAGGGGAGCTACCTCGCGCACCACCCTGCCGTCGACGAGGTCCACATCACCGGCTCCAACCGGACGCACGATCTCCTGGTGTGGGGCGCGCCCGGCCCGGAGCGCGCCGAGCGCATGGCGCGCGGCGCGCCCCTGCTCGAGAAGCCGATCTCGAGCGAGCTCGGGAACGTGACGCCCATCCTCGTCGTCCCTGGAGCGTGGACCGATCGCGAGCTCGCCTTCCAGGCCGACGACGTGGCGGGGATGGTGACGAACAACGCCTCGTTCAACTGCATCGCCGGGAAGGCACTGGTCCTGCCGCGCGGCTGGAGGCAGCGCGACCGCTTCCTCGAGCTCGTGCTCCAGAAGCTGGCGCTCACGCCGGCCCGGCGCGCCTGGTACCCGGGCGCCGAGGAGCGCTATCAAGCGCTCACGGAGGGTCGCGACGAGATCCGGCGCCTGGGCGGTGGCGAGCACACCCTGCCCTGGACGCTCCTCACCGGGCTCGACCCGGACGACCCGGGCGAGCAGGCCTTCACGACCGAGGCGTTCTGCTCGCTCCTGTTCGAGACGCAGGTGGGGAGCGACGATCCCGTCGAGTACCTGACGGAGGCGGTGCGCTTCTGCAACGAGCGGCTGTGGGGAACGCTCGCGGCCTCGATCCTCGTGAGCGCGCGCTCCCAGCTCGACCGGGGCGTGGCGGGCGCGGTGGAGCGCGCGATCCGCGAGCTCCGCTACGGCAGCGTCTGCGTGAACCTGTGGCCCGGCATGGCCTACGCCGCCGGGACGGCGCCGTGGGGCGCCTACCCCGGATCGCCGCTCACGGACATCCAGAGCGGCCGCGGCTTCGTCCACAACACGCGCATGCTGGAGCACGTCGAGAAGTTCGTGCTGCGCGGCCCGTCGTGGAGCCCGGTGAAGCTCCCCTGGGTCCCGAGTCACCGGACGGCCCACGTCCTCGGCCG
>DATLJU010000248.1:0-13676 GCA_035538735.1 Anaeromyxobacteraceae bacterium
GAGGGCGCGATCGCGGCGCAGCGCTACCGCGCCGCGCGCGCGCTCGCCCATCCCTTCGGCGCGGACGCGCGGGCGCTCGACGCGAAGCTGGCGGCGGCGGAGGACCCCCGCCTCGCGCAGGCGGTCACGCCCTGGCTGATCGGCGCGAGCGACCCCGCCGAGGCGGTGGCGAGCCTCGCCCGGAGCGAGGCGCCGCTGGCGCGGTACCTGCTCGCCCGCGCGCGCCTCGCGCGCGGCGCTCCGGCGGAGGCGATGGCGAGCTTGCGCGGGCTCGACGTGGCCGCGCTGCCGGGGCCCGAGCTCGAGGTGGAGGCGCGCCGGATGGCGGCGGAGGCGCTCTGCCTGGCCGGACACCCCGACGCCGCGATCGCCGCCTTCGCCGCGATTGCGCGCGGGGCAGCCACGGAGGCGCTCCGCGCGCAGGCGGAGGACGCCGCCCGGCGCTGTGCCTTCGAGCGCGACGCGCGCGCCGCTCCGGCGTCGCGCTGACGGCGCGGGCCGCTGGACCTACCCGTGGCGCAGCCGGTCGATGGCGGCCTTGGGGTTCTTCACGCCGTTCTTGAGCAGCCACCAGGTGACCTTCAGCCCGCCCTGGGCCAGCACGCCCAGGTAGCCATGCGACAGCAACTGGGCGGTCGAGGCGTCGATCTTGACCTTGGCCTTGAGCGCCGGGTCCTTCTGGAGCACGAGCTTGAAGAACTCGATCCCGAACTCGCCCACGTCGTCGCTGCGGAGCGAGGTGATGCGCTTCACGGCCGCGTCGGGCAGATGGAGCGTGAAGTCGGGATTCGTCGCGGGGCCTTCGTGCACCGCCGCTCTGCCGCCCGCGATCTTGAAGTGCGCCGGCCCACCGTCGAGCTGGAGGGCGACCTCGGCGGCGTCGTGGAGCGGCTTCGTCGCCTTACGGGCGACCTCGGACGTCTCGAAGAACTTCTTCAGGGCCTCGAAGCTGGCGGTCGACATGGCGCTCGAATGTAGAGAACGGCCCACGGGCTGACAAGCGCGTGCCGGGCTCCGGCTCCGCTCGAGCCGGGCTGAGCTGGACGCGGCCTACTGCCGGACCTCCGGGGTCTGCCCCTCGCTCGGCGCGGCGGTGCGGCCCGTCGTGTCGGTGCCGCGCTCCGGCGTGACGTCGCGAGGATCGAGACCCAGCGCGTCGAGGGTGGGCTGGTCGAGGCTGGCGGTGGCGGGCAGCCCGCGCGCCCGCTGGAAATCCATCAGCGCCGCCTGGGTGCGATCGTCGAAGGCGCCGGTCGGGTCGACCGCGAAGCCGCGGTCGATGAGCGACCGCTGGACGAGGCGGATCTGCTCGGCCGAGAGCTCGGACGGCGCCACCGCGCCGCGCGTCGCGGCGCCGGCACGGGTCGCGCCGGTGGTCGTGGTGTCTCCCGAGTAGGTGGCCGCCTTGTTCGTGCAGGCGATGGCGGCGAGGGCCGTGAGGAAGAAGACGCGCGTCATGGTTTCCCCGGGCTTGGGTTTGGAGGTCGAATCTGGCCACCGCCCTCTCGGGCGGCGACCCCCGGGCGGCGCGCTGCCGGGCACGTGTGGAGGCGCCGCCGTCACAGTTGACGCGCGTTCCGGGGCGGGCTTTAACCGGCGGATGCGCCTCCTCGCCTCGGCCCTCGCCGTCCTCGCGCTCGCCTGCGCGACACACCAGATCCCGGGCACGACGATCCAGGACACGCCCGACACGCGCGCCATCGTGGCGGCGATCGACGCCTACCGCAAGGCGGCGGAGCGGCGCGACGCCACCGCGGTGATCGCGCTCGTGTCGCCGAAGTACTTCGACGACGCCGGCACGCCTGACCCGGCCGACGACGTCGATTACCAGCAGCTCGCAAAGCGCATCACCGCCGACTACCAGCAGATCACGGCGCTGCGGCTCGACATCGGCGTGCGCCGGATCGACGTGCACGGCGATCGCGCCGCCGCCTACGTCTTCTACGACGAGCACTACCGCATCCAGACCAAGAACGGAGAGGTGGCGAAGTCGGTCAGCGACAACCACCGCATGCTGCTCGTCCGCGAGGACGGGCAGTGGAAGTTCGCCAGCGGGTTGTAGCCCAGCCGAGCCCGAGTCAGACGCCGACCAGCTGGCGGAAGGCGCGCTCTCCCATGGCGCGCAACGCCGCCAGGCGATCGCGGTACCGCGTCCAGTCCTTCCAGGCGAGCCGATCGGCCGAGAGCGTCGCGCGGTGGAAGGCGTGGATCCGCGACGCCGTGTAGCGCAGCGCGACGAATCGCGTGTACGGGTAGAGCGCCTCGGCGGTGGCGGGATCGATGGGCCGCTCCGCCTGGTACCCCTCGAGCAACGCGCGCGCGAGCGCGGGCTCGTGGCGTTCGCCGTAGCACCAGGCGTTCACCATCACGCCCAGGTCGTACGCGAAGGCGTCGACGCAGCTCATCTCCCAGTCGAGCAGCGCCGACACGCGATCGCCGACCCACAGCACGTTGTCGAGGAACAGATCGCCGTGGACGAGGCCGGCGGGAGCGGGCGGCAGCCGGCGCGTGAGCGACAGCTCGTCCTCGAGCATGGACATGGAGGTCGCGACGAGGGGATCGCCGTCGCCGTCGGGTCCGAGCTCGCGGATCCACCCCTCGACCCGATCCCACTGGTACGGGTTCGGGCGCGCCGGGCCGAACCGCGGCGCGAGCGCGTGCAGCCGCCCGACCTCGGCGCCAATGCGCCGGCAACGCTCGGGCGTCACGTCGGCGCGCTCCAGCTCCTCGCCCTGCGCGAAGGCGAACAGCATCGCCGGCCGCCCGGCCACCTCGGTCTGGGCCGCCCCGTCGCGCGTGAGCACGAGCGGCGCGCCCGGGAAACCCTCGCGCGCCAGGAAGCGCAGCACCTCCGCCTCGAACGCGACGTCCTCGGCGTCCTTGCCCTCGTTGAGCCGCAGGAACCACCGCCGCCCGCCCGACCACAGGTGGTAGTTGGTGTTGACGCTCCCCTTCGGCTCGGGGAGCGCGCGCTCCGGCGGCGGCAGGCCGTACCGCGACAGGACATGCGCGAGCTGCTCGTCGGAGAGGGGCGTGTAGAGGGCCATCGCGGACCGGGGGAGCAGCATGCCGATGGACGACCGGGCCGTCAACGCGGACGAGGCGGCCTGCGCGCCGGCGCCGGGGCGGCTACACTCGACGCGTGAGCCGCGACCGCGATCCCATCGCCCTCTCCGACGCGCACAACGCGCGCGGCATCGAGCTGGCCGACCGTGGCTGGCTGGACGAGGCCATCAAGGAGTTCAAGAAGGCCATCGAGCTCGACCCGCGCTCCGCGCACGCGCACGACAACCTCGCCACGGTCTACTCGGAGAAGAAGCTGCACCGCGAGGCGCTGCAGGAGTACCTGACCGCGCTCGCGCTCGAGCCCGACAGCGCCACCGCGCACTACAACCTGGCCTGCTTCCTCGCCACGCACGGCCCGGACATGGCGATGGCCGAGTACCAGCACGCCATCCAGCTCGACCCGGAGTACCCGGACGCCCACCTCAACCTCGGGCTCACCCTGGCCGACCAGGGCAAGAGCGAGGAGGCCAGGAAGGAGCTGGAGGTCGCGATCGGGCTCGCGCCCGACGACCCGTTCCCGCGCCACGAGCTGGCGGCGCTCCTCATGGACGACGGCGACTACCGCGAGGCCATCACGCTGCTCAAGGAGGTGGTGCGGCTCGAGCCCGACGGCTTCGAGGCTCACCTCGACCTCGGCATTTGCTACGCGCAGAAGGGGTTCTACGCCGAGGCGGAGCGCGCCTACGCGCGCGCCGGTGAGCTGTCGCCCGACGACCTGCTCCTCAACTACAACCTGGCGGCCCTGTACGCGCTGTGGGGGCGGCCCGAGCCGGCGCTCACCACGCTCCGGCGGGCGCTCGCGACCGACGCGGGGAAGGTGCGCCAGTGGCTCGGCTCCGACCCGATGTTCGACGCGCTCAAGGGGCGTCGCGACTTCGAGGATCTCGTGCACGGACCGTGACGCCAGACCACCGGCGTGGCCCAGCTCCCTCTTCACTGAACGGCGATCTTGCGGTACCTTCGGTGACATGCCCGAGCTCGCCTTCTTCCGCCACGGTGAGGAGCTCCTGCGCGTGGCGCTCGCGGACCGCACCAGCGTGGGCCGCGCCCCCGAGTGCGACGTGTCGCTGCCCGATCCGGCGCTGTCGCGGGTACAGGCCGAGGTGCAGCGGCGCGGGGAGCGCTACGTCCTCGTCGACCGCTCCGGCCGCGGAACGCGCGTCGGCGCCGACGTGGTGAGCGAGGCGCCCCTCGCCGACGGCACCGAGCTCGCGCTCGGCGCGTGGCGCGCGCTCTTCCGCGCCGGCTCCGAGCCGGACGACGGCCTCACCCGCGAGCGGGGCGCCACGGCCGTGCGGGCGACGGGCGTGGAGCCGGCGCCGTCGGGGCGCCTGCGCGTGCGCGACCGCGCCCCGGAGCGGACGATCGCCCTCGACCGGGACGTGGTGGTGGTCGGTACGGACCCCTCGAGCGACGTCGTCCTGGACGATCCGTTCGTGTCGGCGCGCCACCTGCGCCTCGAGCGTCGCGGCGCGCGCTGGCACCTCCGCGACCTCGGCTCCACCAACGGGACCGCGGTGGGCGGGCTTCGGGTCGGCGAGGCCGAGCTCGCACCGGGCCTGCCGATCACGCTCGGTGACAGCGAGCTCGTACTGGAGGCGGAGGCGAGACGCCACACATCGGCGACGACCTTCGAAGGACTGATCTCGGGTTCGCCGGCGCTGCGCCAGGTCTTCGAGCTGGTGGAGCGGGTGGCACCGTCGAACGCGGCGGTGACGATCCTGGGCGAGACCGGCACCGGGAAGGAGCTCGTCGCGCGCGCGCTGCACCGGCTCTCGAGCCGGCGCGAGCGCGCCTTCATCCCGGTCAACTGCTCCGCCATCGCCGAGTCGCTCATCGAGAGCGAGCTGTTCGGGCACGAGAAGGGGGCCTTCTCGGGAGCCGACCGGCTGCGCAAGGGGGCCTTCGAGGAAGCCGACGGCGGCACCCTCTTCCTCGACGAGATCGGCGAGCTGCCCATCGATCTCCAGCCGAAGCTGCTCCGGACGCTGGAGCTGGGCGAGGTGAAGCGGGTGGGCGCCTCCCGTCCCCTCACCGTGGACGTCCGCATCGTCGCCGCCACCCACCGCGATCTGCAGGCGCAAGTGCGCGCGGGTAAGTTCCGCGAGGACCTGTATTACCGCCTGTGCGTCGTACCGCTCACCATCCCGCCGCTACGGGCACGCCTGGGCGACGTGCGCGGGCTGGCGGAGCACTTCCTCGCCCGCGCCGCGCCGCGGGGGCTGGCGGTGCGGTTCTCGGAGGAGGCGCTCGAGAAGCTCACCCGCTACGACTGGCCCGGGAACGTCCGGCAGCTCAAGAACGTGGTGCAGCGGGCGTTGCTCTTCCGCGGCGAGGGGTTCGTCATCGCCGCCTCGAGCATCACCTTCGAGGACGCGCGCGGCGCGACGGCCGCGGGCGACCACGACACCCTCTTCGTGCGCGGGCTGACCATGGAGGACCTGGAGCGCGAGGCGATCCGCCTCTCGCTCCGGCGCCACCGCGGCAAGCGCGCGTCGGTCGTGAAGGAGCTCGCCATCGCGAAGAGCACCGTCATGAAGCGCATCGCGCAGTGGAACCTGCAGGACGAGGGTCGCGACCCAGCGCTGTCCGCCACCGACGACTCGGAGTGACGGAGGACGACGCCCCCCCGCGGCGCGGCGTCAGCCGGCGGCGGCGTGCCGACCTTCGCTCGCTCCAGCCGCCGCCCCGTCGAGGAGGCGCCGGATCGTGCCGGCGAGCTCGGCCGGGCTGTACGGTTTCTGGACGAAGGCCGAGCGGTCCCCCAGATCGCCCTGCCGCACCACCGCCTCCTCGGAGTAGCCGGACATGAAGATCACGACCGCCTCGGGGTTCCGCTCGCGGAACTCCCGCGCCAGGTCGGGGCCGGAGAGGTGGGGCATGACGACGTCGGAGAGGAGTACGTCGATCCCGCCGCGATGCGCCTCGGCGACCTCGAGCGCCTCGCGCCCGTCGGCGGCGACGAGCACCTGGTACCCTTCGGCCGCGAGCTGCCGTTCCACCACGTCGCGGACCTGGCGCTCGTCCTCCGCGAGGAGCACCGTCTCGCCGCGGCCGGAGCGTGCCCGGACCACCGTGGCGGGCGGTGGCACGGGAGCGGCGAGCAGCGCCGGGGCGGCGGGCAGGTAGATCTCGAACGTGGTGCCGCGCCGGAGAACGCTCCTCACCTGGATGAAGCCTCGGCTCTGGCTGACGATGCCGTAGACGGTCGCGAGGCCGAGGCCCGTCCCCTTGCCCTGGGCCTTGGTGGTGAAGAACGGCTCGAAGATGTGGGCCACGATCTCCGGGGCCATGCCCTGGCCTTCGTCGGCGACCGTGAGCCGGACGCACGGCCCCGCCACGCCGCCCGCGCGCTGGGCCTCCGCCTCGCTCACGTCCACATCGGCGGTGGCGATGGTGAGCCGGCCGCCCTCCGGCATCGCGTCGCGCGCGTTCATCGCGAGGTTGAGGATGACTCGCTCGAGCTGGCCCGGGTCCACCCGGACGCGCCGCAGATCGCGCGCCGGGTCGAGAACGAGCTCGATCTGCTCGCCGAGCAAGCTCCGCAACATCGTCTCGATGCCGGCCACGACCGCGTTCACGTCGAGGACCTCGGGCTTCAGGACCTGCTTGCGGCTGAACGCGAGCAGCTGCCTCGTGAGGTCGACCGCGCGCCGGGCCGCCTTCTGGATCTCCGCGACGTCCGTGCGCACGGGGTCGTCCTCGCCCAGGCCATCGAGCGCGAACGAGGCGTTCACCTGGATCGCCGTGAGCAGGTTGTTGAAGTCGTGCGCGACGCCGCCGGCGAGCGTCCCGACCGCCTCTAGCTTCTGCGCGTGCCGGAGCTGCTCCTCCAGCCGCTGGCGCTCGGCCGTCTCCTGCTCGAGCGCCGCGTGCTTCTCGGCGACGGCCCGCTCGCGCCGCAGCGACTCTTCCAGCCGCGTCTCGAGCACCAGCGCCTTCGTGTTGAGGAAGACCGCCAGGCCCAGCACGAGGAGCACGGCGCCGGTCGCGATCGTGAGGTACACGGCGCTCTCGACGGGCGACAGCTCACCCGCGAACGACGGGCTCGGCTCCGGCTTCGCCAGCCAGAGCGCCTGGTCGGGGATGGCCGCCCGGATCCCCGGGGTCCCCGCCCGCGCTTCGGCTCGCGCGTCCGCGGCGGACCAGCCGAGGTCCGGCCGGTAGACGCGCCCCCCCGCGTCTTCGAGCCGGAGTCGGCCACCAGGGGCGCTGCCGCCGTCCATCGTGGCGAGCACGGCCTCCGGCCGGAGCCAACCGACGAGCCGGCCGACCTCTCGCCCCTTGAACCGCTGGGGCCGGACCAGCGTCAGCAGACGTCCGTCCGAGCTCAGCCGGACCGCCGTGCTGCCATCGACGCCTTCCAGGTGCCCGCTCCACGGCGGCGCGCCCGGCGCGGCCGCCTGCGCGAGGACGGTCCCGTCCGAGTCGAACACCGCCACGCGCAGGAACTTCGGCGAGGGCCCTCCCGGCGCGCCTTCCACCAGCGTGCGCAGCCGCTCGCGGATCGGGACGAGGCTGAGCGCCAGCCCATACTCCATGCTCATCCCGAGGCTCCGGTTCTCGTGGAACGCGGCCACCTCGCGCGACTCGGCGAGGTACCTGAGGTCCTCCCCCGCCGAGGTGAAGAAGAAGCCCAGGCTCGCGGCGCGCGCCCGCACCTGCTGCGAGCGCTCGGCCACGAGGTGCTCGCGGACCTTCAGCGCCGAGCGGTAGTGGGCGAAGAGCAGGTAGGCCACCACCGCCACCAGGGCCGCCCCGGTCACGACGATGACGCCGGTCCGGAAGCCGGGACGGCGGCGCTGCGCACGGGGGTTGGGAGCGAGGGCGGCCAAGGCGAGCGCTCCTATCCCGCTCCAGCGAAGAAGTCGGGGAAGTACACGGGCGCCTCGGGGAAGTACGTCTGCACGAGCCGCCGGTAGGTGCCGTCGCGCTTCATGTCCGCGATGAAGCGCTCGAAGGCGACGCGCAGCTCGGGAGCGTCCTTGCGAAAGGCGACGCCCATCTCCTGGCGCGGGCTGATCGGACCGATCACCTTGAGCTGCCCGGGCCACTTCTGGAGCGCGATCATCGCATCGGCGACGTCGAGCAGCGCCAGCTCACCCTCTCCGTGGATGAGCAGCGGCGCCACCTCGTCGAGGCGCACCTTCCTGAGCTGCACCACGGCCCGCGTGCGCTCGAGCTGGTACAGCGAGGGGTCGAGGCACGTGGCGGGGACCCCGATCAACGTGCGCCCGCTGAGCATCGCCTTCACGTTCGCGATGTCGCGCTCGACCGCGCCCGAAGGGCGGATCGGGACGAGCGGAGAGTTGGCGCGGGCGACGGCCCAAACCTGCGTCGGGAAGGTCGGCGTCGAGAACGCCACCGCCCGCTCGCGCCAGGGCAGGACCGTGAGCCCGGTCGCGACGACGTCGCCTCGGATGGCCACTGGCGGCGGATCGCCCTCGGAGGAGGCCGAGACGCGACGGCCGATCAGGTCGGGCAGCGCGGACGGCCAGTCCGTCTGGACGTACTCGTAGCGAAGCCCGAGCCGCTGCGCGAAGAGCCGCATCAGCTCGACGTCGAACCCGTCACCGCTCCCGGTGACGAAGTTGGCGTAGGGAATGCCGAGGTGCCGCAGCACCCCTCGGCGCTGCAGCGCGCGCAGATCGCCGCCCCCCTCGTCGGCCCGCGTCCGCGCCGCCATCGCCACCGCCGCGGCGATCACGAACAGCGCGACCTTGCGTCGTACGCCCATGGTCGACCTCCCCCTTGCTAGGCCCGTATCAAACGTTCCTAGGGCGCGTCCATGGCGGACGAACGGCGCGCGGCCCTCACATCCGCGCCTCGCGCGGCGCGAGCACGCTCCCCGCCGGGGCTCCGGACCAGCGTCGACCCGCGCCACGACAGCAGAAAACCGTTACCGGGAGGCGGTTCGGAGCGGGTCGGCGCCGCGCGCACCTCGCGGCGACGGCCGCGATATCAGGTGCATCGCCGGGTGGCCGTCCCCCTCCGACGGGTCACGAGCGCTCCGCAGGGGAGGCGAGCCGCTACCGATTCTTCGCGGGGGCCTTCTTCTTGCTGGCCGAGAGGTCCTGCAGACGCGCCTTGGCACGCTGGGCGGCGGTCGAGCGCGGGTATCGATTCACGACTTCCTCGAAGAGGCCGCGCGCGTCGTCGCGGAGGTCGAGCGCCAGCATCGACTCCCCCGTGCGCAGGAGCGCGTCGGGCGCCTTGTCGGAGCGGGGGAAGTCCTGCGCGACCTTGCCGTACGCGAGGATCGCCTCCCGGTAACGCCGGTCGCCGTACCACAGCTCGCCGAGGCGGAAGTTCGCGTCGGCGGCGCGCGGGTCGCTCGGCCAGCGCTTCACGAAGTCCTCGTAGAGGACGCGGGCCACGGCGCGCTCGCCCTTGCCCTCCTGCGCCTGAGCGAGGGCGAAGAACTCGCCCTTGTCGGTGGGGAGCTTGAGCTGCTCCACCTTGCGCCGCGCCTCGAACTCATCGAGCGCGCCCGCGCCCTTGAGGGCGGCGAAGCGCGCGTCGGTGTCGCTCTTCTGCTGCGCCAGCGCCTGGTCGACGAGATCGAGGCGGTGCGACAGCTCCTCGAGCGTCCCGGAGAGCCGCCGCACCTCCTCGACGAGGCGATCCTGGTTCACCGCGAGATCGGCCCCGGTGCGGTGGGCCGTGGCGTTCAGCTCGTCGAGCTTCTTCTGGACCTCGGCGATCTTCGCGTCCGCCGCCGCGATGCGGTCCCGCAGCACGGCGCGCTGCTCCTCGAGCTGACGCGCCGAGATCTCGCTCTCGCCCTCCAGCCTCTGGATGCGCGCCTCCATCTGCCGACCCCGTTCGACGGGGACCCAGCAGGCCGAGGCGAGGAGGAGGGCGAGGAGCGAGGCTCGCTTCACGAGCGATCGGCCCCACCCGGCCTCACGACGCCGCGGCGGTTCTTCGCGAAGCACTCCTCGGTGCTCTCGTTGCAGACCGGGCGCTCCTTGCCGTAGCTGACCGCCTTGAGCGACTTCGCGTCGAGGCCCAGGTTCACGAGGTACTTCTTCACCGCCTCGGCCCGGCGCTCACCGAGGTGGAGGTTGTACTCGGTGGTGCCGCGCTCGTCGCAGTGCCCCTCGACGGTGAGCGGGACGTTGCCCGCCTGCTTCAGGCACTGCGCCATCCCGTCGAGGATGCCGCGCGCCTCGGTGTCGAGGTCGGCCTTGTTGAACGCGAAGCGCACCGCGTGCTCCTCGCCGCTGCACGCCGCGGCAGCCTCGGCGCCCGTGGGCGCCGGCTTCGCGACGCACTTGCCCGCCTGGCAAAGCTGGTTCGTGCCGCACTGAGCGTCACTCTCGCACTCCGGCTTCGGGGCGGCCGCGACGCAACGGCCGGCCTGGCAGGCCTTGCCCGCGCCGCAGTCGGCGTCCTGCGAGCACTCCGGCCGCGGGGCGCACTTGTTGTCACGGCAGACGAACCCGGCCTGGCAGTCCGTGTCGGCGCCGCACTCCTGGCAGCGGCCCTGCACGCACACCTTGCCGTACCCCTGCTGCTCCTTGCAGTCGTCGCTGGACTTGCACTCACCATTCTTGGGCTTGGAGGGGCAGCCGGCCGAGACCAGCGTGGCCATGCAGAGCGAAAGCAGGAAGAGGCGTCTCATTTCTTCTCCTTCACGGCGTGTCGTTGGGATTGGGGGTTGATCTCCCTCCGTTTGCCACGCGTGTCAAAGGAAAACCTCGCAACGGCCTCCACCCGTCCGGGAGCGACGGCGCGCGGCTGCGGCCGCGCCGCCCCCTGTCGAGGCGAGGCTTCTCGATCGCTGCGGAGCGACCCCAGGGCGCTCGGCTGGCCGCCGGAATTCCCTGCGCGCCCGTTTGTCGTATAGGTTCGGTGCGCCTTGGAAACGCCTGTCCAGCACCTCCCGGCCGTGACTCCGCTCGCCCTCCCTTCCCTGCTCGCGCGCGCACGCGCCGCGCTGCCGCGTCACAAGCGCGCCATCGGGCTGTGCGCCGTCGTCTTGCTCGGGCTCGGCGGCGGTGGGTTCGTGTGGGGAGCCACCCGCGGCCTGCCCGCCTTCGACACGCTCAAGGACTACCAGCCGCTCCTCGCCACCCGCGTCTACGGCGTCGACGGCAGCGAGGTGTTCGAGTTCGCGCGCGAGCGCCGGACGGTCGTGCCTTTCGACCAGATCCCCGAGGTGGTGAAGAAGGCGGTGCTCGCCTCGGAGGACGCGAAGTTCTACGAGCACGGCGGCGTCAATTACCTCGCCATCGCACGCTGCGCGGTGAAGGGCGTCTTCCGCGGGCACTTCGGCTGCGGGGGCTCCACCATCACCCAGCAGGTGGTGAAGACCTTCCTGCTCCAGAGCGAGTGGCGCCCGAAGCGGAAGGTGAAGGAGCTCGTGCTCGCGCCGCGCCTGGAGCGGAACCTCTCGAAGGACGAGATCCTGTTCCTGTACCTGAACCAGATCTACTTCGGGCACCGCCGCTACGGTGTCGAGGAGGCGTCCCGCTTTTATTTCGGCAAGAGCGTCCGCCAGCTCACCGTCGGCGAGGCCGCCATGATCGCCGGCGTGGTGCAGTCGCCCGAGCGGCTCTCCCCGGTGAAGCACCCGCAGGCGGCGAAGGAGCGGCAGAAGTACGTGCTGCGCCGGATGGCGGAGGAGAACTTCATCTCGCGCCAGGTCGCCGAGGTGGAGATGGCCCGCCCCATCGCCGTGGCTCGCCGTGACGAGGACCCGCCCGGCGCGTGGTACGCGGACGCCGTCCGGCGCTACCTCGACGAGCGGTACGGGGCCGACCGCGTCGAGACCGATGGATTGGTGGTCGACGTGGCGATGGACCCGCTGCAGCAGAAGGCGGCCGAGGACGCGCTGGAGGCGCAGCTCCGCAACGTCGACAAGCGCCAGGGCTGGCGCGGGGCGACGGCGCACCTCGACGAGCGGCAGGTCGCCGGCGCGATGCCGCTCTGGCGCGAGCGCCTCAAGGCGGCGCAGCCGCGGCCGGGCGAGGTGCTGGTCTGGGATCTCGGCCGCGTGTCGCCCGACGACGTGGAGCCCGGCGCCGAGAACCACGGCGACGTGCGCCGCATGATGCGCGTGAAGGCGCTCCTGCCCGACCACCTCTACGACGCCCTCGTCACGCAGGTGGCGGACCGCTCGGCGCAGGTCGACCTCGGGAACGCGCGCGGCTCGATCGCCCTCGCGGACGTGGCCTGGGCGCGGAAGTTCAACCCCTCCTCCGGCACGGCGGTGCCGCGCCACATGAAGGACGTCGTGCGACCGGGCGACGTGGTGCTGGTGCGTGCGGTAGCCGGGAAGCAGCACCCGGCCGAGCTGGCCCGGGCCGGCAAGCCCATCCCGCTCGCCCTGGAGCAGGTCCCCAAGGTGCAGGGGGCGCTCGTCGCCGTGGACGTGCCCACCCGCGGGATCCGGGCCCTGGTGGGTGGCTACGACATCGCGCTCTCGCAGTTCAACCGGGCGCTCCAGGCGAAGCGGCAGCCCGGCTCGGCGTTCAAGCCGTTCGTGTGGGGCGCCGCCGTCGAGTCGCGCCGCTACACGCCGGCCACGCTCGTCTACGACACGCCCGACCTGTACCGGGACCCCTGGACCGGCAAGGAGTGGAAGCCGCAGAACTTCGAGCGCGACGAGTACGACGGTCCGCTGCTGCTCAAGCAGGCGCTGGCGCACTCCAAGAACACCGTCTCGGTCAAGCTCGTCGACGCGCTCGGCGTCGACGCCGTCATCCAGTTCGCGCACCGCTGCGGGATCGGGCAGGAGCTGCCCCGCACGCTCTCGCTCGCGCTCGGCGTGGGCGAGGTCACGCCGCTCGAGCTCGTGAACGCCTACGCCACCATCGCGGCGCGCGGGTTCGCCGCCCAGCCGGCGCTCGTCCTGCGCGTGCGCGACCGCAAGGGCCAGGTCCTCGAGCAGCACCAGCCGCTCGCCGCCCCCGAGGCGTACGCCCCGGCTTCCCTGGTGGTCCCCGCCGTGGCGACCGCGACCCCGACCGCGGCAGCGACCAGCACCGCGTCCGACGCCGACGGCGGGGTACCGGCCGCCGGCGCACGCCCGGTGCCGGAGTCGGGCCTCGAGCCCGAGGTGGCGTACGTGCTCTCCTCGATGATGCGCGACGTGATCGACTACGGCACGGCGCAGGCGGCGAGGTCGCTGGGCCGGCCGCTGGCGGGCAAGACCGGGACGGCCCAGGATCACCGCGACGCGTGGTTCGTGGGGTTCTCGCCCGAGCTCGCCGCCGGCGTGTGGGTGGGGTTCGACTCCCACGAGCCGCTCGGCGCCCACGAGACGGGCGCCGGCGCGGCCCTGCCGGCCTGGATGAGCTTCATGAAGGAGGCGCTCTCCCGTCGGCCGGCGGTGGACTTCCAGGCACCGCGCGACGTCGACGTCGTGCGGGTCGACCCGAAGACGGGGCTGCTGGCCGATCCAGGCGCCGCGGACGCGGTCGTCGTCCCGTTCGTCGCCGGCACGGCCCCGCAGCACAGCGCCCACGAGCCACCGCCCGGGTCCGCGCCGCAGAACTTCTTCATGGATCAGTAGGGCGACGGTCGCCCGCGATCTCAGCGCACCGGCGATGCCTTGAGGGCGGCCTTGCCGTCCTTGGCGTAGACCTGGAACCGGACGGTGC
>DATLJU010000249.1:0-16130 GCA_035538735.1 Anaeromyxobacteraceae bacterium
GGCGATCCCGCCGGCGCCTCCCAGCCGCCCCAGCTGCCGTAGTACTGGTAGAAGTAGGCCCTGAGGCACTGGTGGAACTTCTCGTGCCGGGACTTCGACCAGGTGAAGTCGTTCGTGAGGTCGGCCATCGGGAGCTGCCGAGGGGACAGGCCCCCGGCGTCCGACGGTTGTAGCTCAGAGGGCTGTCAGAGCACCCGGGACCGAGCCAGGCGCGCGAGACGCAAGCAGCGCGAGGCGCGACGACCGAGCATACCCGGAGCGTATGTGAGGGAGGAGCAACGAAGCGATGCGCCGCGTATCGCGTGCCGCGGCGACGGGACGGGTGCTCTGGGAGCCCTCTTAAGGCGCTGACGCGGCGGTCCTCACCTCGACTGCCCCGAGCGGAAGTTTGGACAGCTGCGCCTTCACCGTTCCGGGGTCGCCCACCATGACGGTGGTCAGCCGAGCGGGGTCGAAGTACTTCCGCGCGGCGCGCTGCACGTCGGCGGCCGTGACGCCCGCCACCTGGGACGCGTAACCGTCCCAGTAGTCGTCTGGCAGCCCGTAGACCACCTCCTCCGCGACCTTCCCGGCGATCCCGGCGGCGATCGCGAACTCGGATGGCAGCGACAGCAGGAGCGAGTTCTTTGCCACCGCCAGCTCCTCGTCCGGCACGGCCGTCGTCCGGAGCCCGTCGACCTGCCGCAGCAGCGCCTGCGTCGCCACGCCCGTCACCTCGGCCTTGACGCTGCCGACGATGAAGCTCGTCCCGCCGAGCTTGCGAGCCTCGACGCGGCTATAAATGCCGTAGGTGTAGCCCTCCTTCTCGCGCAGCTCGCGGAAGAGGCGCGAGGCCGTCCCGCCGCCGAGGATCTGCGACGCCACCTCGCCCGGGACGTAGTCGGGCGAGGCGCGCTCCAAGCCGGGCATGCCCATCATGACGAACGTCTGCGGAGCCGCGCCGCGCTTGCGGACGAGGACGGCCCGGAGCTTCGGCACAGGCGCGACGTGCGGCGGTGGCGACGCCGGCGCCACGCCGGTCCAGCCGGCGAGCGCCTTCTCCAGCTTTTGTCGCAGCTCGGCCTCGGACACGTCTCCCACCACCACCAGCTCGGAGACGTTCGGCCGCCACCGGGCGGCGTGATAGCGGACCAGGTCGGCGCGCTTCATCGCCTTGACCGACTTCTCCGTCCCCTGAATCCAGTGGCCGTACGGGTGCTCGCCCCAGAACTGGCGGGCGAAGGTCTTCGCGGCCACCGCGCCAGGCTGGTCCCGCTGCTGCAGCAGCGACACGAGGCGCTGGTCCTGGACGCGCGCGAAGTCGCCCGGCGGGAAGCTCGGGTGCTCGAGGACGTCGTCGAAGAGGTCGAGCAGCTCGTCGAGGTGGGCCACCAGCGCCGAGCCGGAGAGCGACGCCGAGTCGAAGCCGGCGCCCGCCGAGAGGCTCGCCCCGATGAACCCGAGGTCGTCCGAGATCTGCGTCGCGCTCCGGCGCTTCGTCCCCTCGGTCATCATCGACGCGGTGAAGCTGGCGAGGCCGGGCCGGTCCTTCGGGTCGTGCACCGCCCCGGCGTCGACGACGAGGTGGAGCGCCACGATGGGGAGGCGGCGGTACTCGACGAGGCGCACCTTGAGGCCGCTCGCGAGCTGGAAGTGGCGCTGCGGCGGCACCTTCAGCACCGGCGCGGGCCCGGGCTCGGGCACCTTCGAGCGATCGCCGGGCGCGACCTCCTCCCGCACGACCGGCACGGCCCCCGGCTCGGAGGTGGGCCCAAGCTCGGCGGGAGGTGGGCGCGCGGCGCTGCACGCGAGCGCGAGGAGGCAGCAGGCGGCGAGGATCCGGCCCATCACTTGGTCTCCTTCGCGGCGGTCGCCTTCGGCAGGACCGTGAGCACGACGCGCGCGTCCTTCTTCAGCCAGCGGGCGGCGGCGTCGCGCACGTCCTCCGGCCTGACGTTGCGGTAGCGCGCGATGTCCTTGGGGAAGAAGCCGGGATCGCCGGTCAGGAACCAGTAGCGGTTGAGCGTGGCGGCGCGGCCCCCGAAGCCGCCCACCGGCTCGAGGCTGAACACGGCGGCCGACTCGGTCTTGTTGACGGCGCGCTCGAGCTCGACCGCGTTCGGCGGCTCCCGCTTCAGCCGTTCGATCTCCTCGTCGATCTCCTTCACCAGCTTCTGCACGCTCTGCCCCGGCTTGGGCGTCGCGACGATCAGGAACGTGCCGGCGAGCCGCTGCGACTCCTGCCCGGCCGAGACGTGCTGGGCGATCCGCTCGTCCATGACGAGCCGCTTCACGAGCCGAGAGCTCTTGCCGTCGGAGAGGACGTCGGCGAGGAGGTCGAGCGCGGCGTCGTCGGCGGCGAACGCCTTCGGCGACTGCCAGGCCATGTAGACGCGCGGCAGCTCCACCTCGTCCTCGACGGTGACGCGCTTCTCGCCGGCGATGGGCTTCGGCGCCGGCGCCCGCGGGTCGGGGGGCGGCGAGGCCGGGATGGCCCCGAACCACTTCTCGACCAGCCGCCGCGCCTGGACCGGGTCGAAGTCCCCGGCGATGGCGAGCGAGGCGTTGTTGGGCCCGTACCACCGCTTGAAGAACTCTCGCACGTCCTCGAGCGTGGCGGCGGAGAGGTCCTCGTGCGAGCCGATCGGCAGCCAGTGGTAGGGGAACTCGGGGTCCCACACGTTCGCCATGAGCGTGATGAACGCGGTGCCGTAGGGCTGCATCTCGTACGACTGGCGCCGCTCGTTCTTCACCACGTCGCGCTGGTTGTCGAGCTTCGCCTGATCGAGGGTGGGCAGGAGCCACCCCATCCGATCCGACTCGATGAAGAGCGCCTGCTCGAGCGCGTTCGACGGCACCTGCTGCCAGTAGACGGTCTGGTCCTGCGACGTCGCGCCGTTGGCGGTCCCGCCCACGTTCTCGATGAGCCGGTCCGCCTCACCCTTGGGCAGGTGCTGCGAGCCCTGGAACATGAGGTGCTCGAAGAGGTGCGCGAAGCCGGTGCGGCCCGGCTTCTCGTCCTTCGAGCCCACGTCGTAGTGGACGTCGACCCCGACGATGGGCGCGGTGTGGTCCTCCGACAGGATGACGTTCAGCCCGTTCGGCAGCTGGAACTGCTGGTACCTGATCTCCGGGATGGGCGTCGGCTTCGAGGTCGGCGCGGCCGCCGGCGCGGCAGCCAGCGCGAGGGCGCCGCACAGGGCGAGGGCGAGGTGCATGCGCCGCTTGATAGCGCAGCCGTGCCTGCGCGTCGATTCGTTCGAGGGGGCGCGCGCTACCCCGCCTCGAGTCGCATGCCCTTCGGGATGACCACGATCCCGCTCTCGGTGACGTGGAAGCGCTTGCGGTCCTCTTCCAGGTCGTAGCCGATGGAGGTACCGGCCGGGATCTCGACGTGCTTGTCGATGATGGCCTTCCGGATGCGGCAGTGGCGGCCGATGTCGACGTTCTCGAACAGGATCGACCCCTCCACGCTGGCGTAGCTGTTGACGCGCACCTTGGGCGACAGGATCGACCCGTTCACGCGGCCGCCGGAGATGATGCAGCCCTCGCTCACGAGCGAGTCGGTGGCGCGGCCGACCCGGCCCTCGTGCTCGCTGGCGAAGACGAACTTGGCCGGCGGGTAGTTGTACTGGATGGTGAAGATCGGCCACTGGTCGTTGTAGAGCGAGAAGACCGGGTTCACGTCCACCAGGTCTATGTTCGCCTGGTAGTACGCGTCGAGGCTCCCCACGTCGCGCCAGTAGCCGCGCTCCCGCTCCGACTGCCCGGGGACCGCGTTCTTCGCGAAGTCGTAGACGAAGACGCGCTTGCGCTCGTACATGCCGGCCACGATCGACTTGCCGAAGTCGTGGGCGCTGTTCGGGTCGCCGGCGTCGCGTACGATCTCCTGCACCAGCACGTCGGTCGTGAAGAGGTAGTTGCCCATCGACGCGAGGCAACGGGTCGGATCGCCCGGCATCGTCTTCGCGTCCTGCTTCGGCTTCTCCACGAACCCGACCATCCGCCCTTCGCGATCGACCTCGATGATCCCGAACTCGTGCGCCTCGCTCACCGGGATCGGGATGGCCGCGACGGTCAGGTCCGCGCGGTTGTCGCGGTGGAAGTCGAGCATCTCCCGCACGTCCATGCGGTAGACGTGGTCGGCGCCGAAGACGTACGTGAACTCCGGCTCCTCGTCGGTGATGATGTTGAGGTTCTGGTAGATGGCGTCGGCGGAGCCCTCGAACCACTTCGGCCCCACCCGCATCTGCGCCGGCACGAGCTCGACGTACTGGTCGAGGAGCGCGGCCAGCCGCCAGGCGCGCTGGATGTGGGTGTTGAGCGACTCCGACTTGTACTGGACCAGCACCTTCATCCGGAGCAGCCCGGAGTTGGCGAAGTTCGACAGCACGAAGTCGATGATGCGGTAGCGGCCCCCGAAGGGCACGGCGGGCTTGGCGCGCTCCCGGGTGAGCGGGTCGAGCCGGCGCCCTTCCCCACCGGCGAGGATCATGGCCAGCGTTTTCGCCATCGATGGGCTCCTCGCTACCGGCCGGACGCGAGCGGGCGGCGCAGCGTGGCCGACAAGGAACAGCCTACCTTCGGCGCCGCAGCCGCGGCAGATATAAGGGTACCCCGCATGGACTCCGCAACCGCCGATCGCCTCCGGGCGGCCCCTCCCCAACGCGCCGGCGACGAGCCGGGGCGGTGCTATCTGTGCGGCGGCGGCGCGCTCTCGCTCCGCTTCCCCGGCCGCGGCGGCGCGGCTGGCGGCCACGCCGCCTACGCGTGTACCAGCTTCGGGCACCGCGCCCACGCTCCCATCTGGGTTTGCCGCGACTGCGGGTTCCTCGTCCAGTGGCCGATGCCCGATGCGGTGCGGCTCCTCGAGGCGTACGGGGCGGTGGAGGACCCGCTCTACCTCGCCGAGAAGGAGAACCGGTACCTCACCTTCCGGCGCGCCCTCGGCCTGCTCGGGCCGCCGGACGGGCGACGCCTGCTCGACGTGGGCGCCTACTGCGGCATCTTCGTCGACGTCGCGCTCCAGGCCGGCTTCGTGGCCGAGGGCATCGAGCTGTCGCGCTGGGCGGTGCGCGAGGCGCGCGCGCTCGGCCTCCCGGTGCGGAACGAGACCCTCGTCGAGGCCGCCCGCACCGGCGCCCGCTACGACGTGCTCACGCTGTGGGACGTCATCGAGCACCTCGCCGACCCGCGGCAGGAGCTGCTCGCCGCGGCCGAGCTGCTGCGGCCCGGCGGCGAGATCCACGTGTCGACCATCGACGCGGCGAGCCTGCTCGCGCGCGTGCTCGGGGCGCGGTGGCCGTGGCTCATGGACATGCACGTCGTCTACTTCGACCGGCGCACGCTGCCGCGGCTGCTCGGGGAGACCGGCTTCCGGGTGGTCCGGCGGCGCGCCTACACTCACACCGTCTCGGCCGACTACCTGCTGCGCAAGGCCGGGGCGAGCTTCCCCGCCCTCTCGCCCCTGTTCCGGCTCGCCCGGCGGCTCGTGCCGGGCCGCCTGCCGGTGCCGGTGAACCTGGGCGACAACATGGTGGTCACGGCGGTCAGGCGCTGACGTCCGTCAGCTCACCGGCCCGGCCCGCTCGGCCACCGCCCGCGGCCCGCCCGCGAAGCGCGCCAGCGTCGAGGCGATCTCCCGGTTCACCTGCTTCAGCAGATCCGACTTCTCCCGGTACGGGAGGAAGGCGCTCTTGAAGCCCTGCACGACGAGCGTGGCGAGGTCCTCGAGCGTGAAGCCCATCTCGCGGTGGGCGATCCACAGCTCCTTCGTCGAGGTGGTGTCGGTGATGAGCCGGTTGTCGGTGTTGACCGTCACCCGCAGGCCGAAGTCGAAGTAGAACTTGAGCGGGTGGCTCCTCATGTCGGCCACCGAGCGGGTCTGCACGTTCGACGACGGGCACATCTCGAGCGGGATGCGGTGGTCGTTGACGTAGTTGAGCAGGTCGCCGTCCTCGCGCAGCCGGACGCCGTGCCCGATGCGGTGCGCGCCGCAGTAGTGGACCGCCTGCGCGATCGACTCCGGCCCGTAGGCCTCGCCGGCGTGGATGGTGACGTTCACGTTGTTGGCGAGGATGAGCTGGAACGCCGCCGCGTGGTCCTTCGACGGATAGCCCTCCTCGGCGCCGGCGAGGTCGTAGCCGACCACGCCGCGGTTCTTGAACGCCACCGCCAGCTCCGCCAGCCGGAGCGACGTGACCGGGTCGATGTGGCGGATGCCGCAGATGATGACGCTCGACTTGATGCCGGTCTCGCGCTTGGCGGCGCGCAGCCCATCCAGCACGGCGTCGACGATGGTGGTCGGCTTGAGGCCGCGGCGCGTGTGCAGCACCGGCGCGTAGCGCACCTCGAGGTACCGCACGTTCTCGGCGGCGCAGTCGAGCGCGAGCTCGTAGGCGGCGCGGTAGAGCGCCTCCTCGGTCTGGAGCACGGACAGCGTGACGTCGAACGCCTTGAGGTAGTCCTCGAGGTCGGCGCACACCTCGCCCTGGTGGATGGCGCGGGCGAGCCCCTCCGGCGTGTCGGCGGGGAGCTTCACGCCGTGCTCCTCCGCCAGCTCGAGGATGGTGCCAAGGCGGAGCGAGCCGTCGAGGTGGCAGTGCAGGTCCGTCTTGGGGAGCGCGCGGAGCAGCTCCTCGGTGACGGCGGGGAGCGGACCCTCCGGGATGGGTCCAGCGGCGGTGGGCGTGGTGTGCGGCACGGCACCATCATAGGCCGCACGGATCGGACGGACCCGGGTATCCTTCGGGCCATGCTGCGCTACCTCGGCGTCTTCCTCCTCCGGCTCGTCGCGTCGGCGCTCGTGCTCTGGGCGGCGGTGGGGTGGGTGTCGCCGGGAAACCCGTACAACACGGTCGAGCGCGCGGTGCTGGTGTCGCTCTTCCTGTCGCTCGCCTCGTTCCTCACCCTGGCGCGTTTCCTCTGGTTCCTGCTCCTGCCCTGGCTGCTCTACGCGCTCATCTGGCTCGCCACGGTGATGGGCGCGTACGACCTCCGGTTCTTCTCGGCGCTGCTCCTCGCCATCGCGCTCACGCTGCTGTCGGCCCTGGTCTCGCTCGTGTTCGGGGTGCGCAGGCTGTGATCCTCGCGGGGGATGAGCTCCCGCCCTGACGACCGTCGGGGGGGGTGGGACGAGCCTCCGCCCAACCGGCCCTCGGTGGGGACGAGCCCCCGCCCTACCGACCCTCGGTGGGGGGACGAGCCGTCGCCCTAGCGACACTCGGTCGCGCTCCTCGCGCGGTTGCCTGAGTAGGCGAGCGGGCCAAACTTCAGGCCATGGCCACCGGACCCGGTCGCACCCTGTTGAAGGTCGTCGTGGGCGTGGCGGGCGCGTTCGTCGTGCTCCTCGTCGCGCTCGCCCTCGTGCTCCAGTCGAGCGCCGTCTCGGAGCGGGTGAAGGACCTCGTCGTGCCGAAGGTCTCCGCGGCGCTGGGCCGCGACGTCGCGGTCCGGCAGGCGAAGCTCCGGCTCCTGCCCAACGCTCGCGTCGAGCTCCAGGGCACCAGCGTCGCGGGACGCCCCGGCGAGCCGCCGCTCGTGCAGCTGGACGCCTTCGAGGTGGGCGTGCGCCTCTGGCCGCTCTTGACCTCGCTCGGGAAGAACGTCCAGGTGAACGAGATCCGCCTCGTGCGGCCGATCGTGAACCTCGTCCGGGCCAAGGACGGCACCTGGAACTACGAAGGGCTGGGCGGCGAGGCGAAGGCGAAGCCGGAGCCCAAGGCGCAGGCGAAGGAGGGCTCGGGCGGGACGGCGAACGTGGTGGTCGACCACGCCGCGATCGAGAACGGCGAGATCCACTACATCGACGCGCTCGCCGGCTCGCACGCCGCGGTCGCGATCTCGAAGATCGACCTGGCCGCGGACGACGTCGGCCTCGGCCATCCGCTGGCCGCGAAGATCTCGGCGGCGCTCGTGAACCCGGAGAAGAACTTCCAGCTCGACCTGCGCGCGTCGAAGCTCCCCGAGAACATGGCCGCGCTCGGTCCTGGCCAGTACCCGGAGCTGAAGGGCCAGATGGCCCTCACGGGCCTCGATCTGTCCCGGGTGCACGCCTTGATGCCGCCGTCCGTCACGCACCTCACGACCGGCGGCCGCGTCGACGCCTCCGCCAAGCTCGACACCGAGCAGGGCAAGTACCGCGTCGACGGCCAGGGAAAGCTCTCGCAGGTGCGGCTCCGCGGCGAGCCGGCGCAGGGCGGCTTCGAGCTGCACGCCGTCGTCGATCCGGCCACCGGCGTCGGGACGGCGACCCTCGACAAGATCGCGCTGAAAGGACCTGGGGTCGACCTGGGGGGCCGCGTCGCCGCCGACCTGAAGCCGCCTCGCGTCCGGTTCGCCATCGCCGGGCCGCTGCTCGACCTCGGGCAGATCATGGGGCTCATGCCGCAGGAGCAGCAGCCCAAGGAGAAGAAGGCGGGGCCGCTCCTCACCGCGGAGCAGAGGGGGCAGGTGCGGGCGCTCGACGTGGCGGGCACGATCGACATCCAGAAGGTGGTGAAGGGCGGCCTCGTCGCCAACGACTTCCACGCCAAGGCCGTCCTCGACCGCGGCGTCTTCGTCCTGCAGGAGGCGCGGACGCAGTTCTTCAGCGGGCGGGTCGACGCCGGCGGGACCCGCGTCAACCTCGCGCAGGCGAACCCGAGCTGGAACCTGAAGGCGAAGCTCGACGGAGTCGACGTGGGACAGGCGCTGCAGTCGACCTCCGGCTCGGCGCCGCTCACCGGCAAGATGAATGGAGCGGTCGACCTCGACGGCGTCGGCGTCGACTGGCCCGAGGTGCGGAAGGGGCTCACCGGTCATGGCGCGATCGCGCTGAAGGAAGGCGAGCTGCACACCGCCGACATCGGCGGTCAGGCGCTCGGCGCCGTGGGGAAGAGCCTGGGGGGCAGCGTGAGCGGCGACACGGGAAAGACCCCGCTGCGCGATGTCAACGCCAGCTTCACCGTGAAGGACGGCGCCATGACGCTCACCAAGCCGATGGTGGTGGCCGCGCCCTTCGGCGGCGCCCAGCTCGGCGGGAACATCGGCCTCGACGGCGCGCTGGCGCTGCAGGGCACGGCGACCCTCTCGAAGCAATCGGTGCAGAGCGTCAGCGGCGCGAATGCGCCCCTCAACGGCGTCCAGGTCCCGCTCAAGATCGGCGGGACGCTCTCCAAGCCGGCGGTGAGCGTCGACGCGGCGGGCCTCGCGAGCGCCGCCGCCAAGCAGCAGCTGCAGGGCGCCGAGGAGAAGGCGAAGGTGCAGGCGCGCAAGGGGTTGAAGGACATCCTGCAAGGGCTCGGGAAGTAACCCGGCTGCGCGGCGACGCGGGGGCCGCACTCGGCCCGCCGGGCTCAAGGCACGAGGCCCTCGTCGCGAGCGGCGTGGGCGAGCTTGACCTTGAGCCGCTCGAAGCGCTTGCGGAGCACCGCCACGTCGGGGCGCGGGGGCGAGGCCTGCTCGAGCACGTCGGCGACCTCGTCCCAGGCGAGGCGCCGGTCGATGCGAAGCGTGAGCAGCGTCTGCTCCTCGGGGTTGAGCCGCGCGCGCAGCTTCTCCAGCGCCCCCGCCTGCCGCTCGCGCTCCACGGCGGTCGTGGCGAAGATGTGTCCTGCCAGCTGCGACGCGAGCGTCGAGCCGAGCCGCTCGCCACGCCTGTGGCGCGGGTCGCGCTTGAGCGACATGACGCAACGCCAGGCGATGCCGTAGCACCACGTGCGCAGCGACGAGTCGCCCCGGAACGTCGGGAGGCCCCGCCAGACCGACTCGGCGAACTGCGAGAACGCGTCGCCTGCGTCGGCGCCGTCGTGCAGCACCGCCCGCAGATAGCCGAGCACCTCCGGCCCGAGGGCCCGGATCAGCCGGGTCGCAGCCTCGTCGCGCCGGCCGCGGGCGACGAGCTCGACCACCTCGGCGTCGAGCGACATCCCGCCATGGTAGGCCGGTCCGCGTCGACTTCGCCACAGGTGACCATCTACACGACGGGTACACCCGGATTAGTGGACCGCCTGTGAAGACGGGCGTCACCGAGCGGCCACCGGTGCTCACGTTCGTCAGGCCGTCTGGAGCTGGAGCCGGAGCGCGAAGGCGGCGAGGGCACGCGCGAACAGCGCAGGGTGCTCCACGATGCCCCCTCGGCGGTAGAGCAGCACGGGCACCTGCACGTCCTGGACGCGAGCCAGCGAGGCTGGCGCCGCCAGGACGAGACCCGCCACGAGGCCGGGGCGGCCGATGGCGAGCTCGACCGCGACCCGACCGCTCGTCCCCTGGCCCACCACCGCGGCCCGCCCGATGCGCAGCGCGTCCATCGCCTCGGCCGCCACCGCCACGAGCCGCGCGTCGCGCGCCTCGGCGCGCTCCGGGTCGGGGGCGTCCAGCTCGAGCGCCATCGCCCGGAAGCGCCCCTGCAGCGCCTCGAGGAGCGGGAGGTAGGCGCCCGCGCCCGTGGGCGCGCTCACCAGCACGACCACCGCCGGCCCATCCCCGTCCCCGAGCTCGAGCGCGCGAGCTCGCCCCGGCCCGGCGCGGAGCGCGGTCGTGCGTAGGTCGCCCGCTCCGCTCCCCCCGCCTCGCCGGCGCCGGGCGTCCACTCACACCCGCCGCAGGAACCGTGCGATGACCCGCTTCTCGCCCCGGTCGTAGAACGCGACCGTGACCTTGGCCTCCGCGCCCGGTCCCTCGCAGGCGCGCACCACCCCCTCGCCGAGGGACGCGTGCACGACGCGGTCGCCTGGGGAGAGGCCCCGATCATCGGTGTCGTACTCGACGTGAAGCTCCGCTGGCACGTTCCCCCTCTCCCCCGGCGGGGGAGAGGGCCGGGGAGAGGAGGCGGCGGGCCTGAGACCCCTCGGCACGGAGGGAGAAGGAACCCATCCATCCTCCCCGTCGAGCTCGATGACCGGCTCGCCCTCGAGCGCGCCCGGCGGGCGGCGGATGCGCGGCGGAACCGCGTACGGCTCGGGCCGGGCGGGCGCGGCGGCGGGCGGGAGCCCGAACAGCTCGGGGGGGAGGTCGGCCAGGAATCGCGACGGCTCCTGCTGCCGGAAGGTCGGGCCCGACTCCCCGTACGTCATGCGCCGGCGCGCCAGCGACAGCGTCAGGAGCCGTCGGGCGCGCGTCATCCCGACGTAGCAGAGCCGGCGCTCCTCGTCGTCGTCGGCGCGAGACGCCTCGAGCGACTCGGGCCGGCGCCACGGCCGGCTGTAGGGGAGCACGCCCTCCTCGAGGCCCGCCAGCACCACCGCGTCGAACTCGAGCCCCTTGGCGGCGTGCAGCGTCATGAGCGCGACCCGCCCCTCCGGCGTGGGCGCGTCGGCGTCCCCGAGGAGCGCGATCTGCTCCAGGAAGCGCGCCAGCGGCGGCGGCACCGGCTCGTCCTCGTCGCGCGCCCCCTGCCGGCCGGCCTGCGCCTCGTCGAACTCGCGCGCCGCGGCGAGGAGCTCCATCAGGTTCTCGGCCCGCTCCACCGCCTCGTCGGTCCCCTCCAGCTTGAGCCGGTCGATCATCTCGCTCCGGGTCAGCACCTCCTGCACGGCGAGGCCGGCGTCGAGCCCGCCCACCCGCGCGTGCAGGTCGGCGACGAGGTCGCGGAACGAGGCGAGCGCGGCGCGGGCCCGGGGCGTGAGGTCGGGGACGCCCTCCACCGCGGAGAGCGCGTCGAACAGCGACTGGCCGCGGTCCTGGGCGAAGGCCGCGAGACGCTCCACCGACTTCTCGCCCACCCCGCGCGCGGGCCGGTTCACGACGCGCAAGAGGTCGAGATCGGAGCGGGGGGTCAGCGCGAGGCGGAGGTAGGCGGCGGCGTCCTTCACCTCGGCGCGCTCGTAGAAGCTCGTCCCGCGCACGACCACGTACGGGATGCGCCGGGCGCGCAGCGCCGCCTCGATCGGGCGCGACTGCGCGTTCGTGCGGTACAGCACCGCCACCCCGTCCCAGGCCGCGCCCTGGGCATGGGCGGCCTCGACCTGGCGCGCGATGCGCTCCGCCTCCTCGTGCTCGTCGCGCCCGACGAGGAGCGCCAGCGGCGCGCCCCCCTCCTGCGACGTCCAGAGCTTCTTCTCGCGGCGCCGGTGGGCCTTGGCGATGACGGCGTGGGCGGCGTCGAGGATGGGGCGCGTCGAGCGGTAGTTCTGCTCGAGCTTCACGACCCGCGCGCCCTCGTAGTCGCGATCGAAGTCGAGGATGTTGGTCACGTCGGCGCCGCGCCAGCGGTAGATGGCCTGGTCGTCGTCCCCGACCACGCACACGTTCCGCTTCGGCCCGCACAGCAGGCGCACCAGCCGGTCCTGGGTCGGGTTCGTGTCCTGGAACTCGTCGACGAGGATGTGGCGGAAGCGCCCCGACCAGCGCGCCCGCACGCCCTCGTCCTCGTCGAGCAGGTGGAGCGGCTTCACGAGGAGGTCGCCGAAGTCGGTCGCGCCGGCGCGCTTCAGCGCCTGCTGGTACCGCGCGTAGACGGCCTTCGCCGCCTGCCGCTCCACGTCGAGCTCGCCCACGCGCACCTCGCCCGGGCGGAGCGCGTCGTTCTTCCACCGGTCGATGCTCGAGAGCACGTCGCGCGCCGTCACCGGCTCGCCCTCGGGCATCTTGAGCTCCGCCATAACCTGCTTCACGAGCCGGAGCTGGTCGTCGGTGTCGTAGATGGCGAAGGAGGGGTCGAGCCCGGCCGCGGCCGCCTCGCGGCGCAGGAACCGCGCGCCGAAGGCGTGGAAGGTCGACACCCACAGCTGCTCGGCGGCGGGGCCGAGCAGGGACGCGAGGCGCTCCCTCATCTCCCCGGCGGCCTTGTTCGTGAACGTCACGCAGAGGACGTGCCACGGCATCACGCCCCGACGAAGGACGAGCTGCGCCACGCGGTGGACGATGACGCGCGTCTTCCCGGAGCCGGCGCCGGCGAGGACGAGCAGCGGGCCCTCGCCGTGCAGGACCGCCTCCCGCTGGGCGTCGTTGAGGCTGTCGAGGATGGGATCGGCCACGGAGCG
The DNA here is from genome assembly GCA_035538735.1 of Anaeromyxobacteraceae bacterium. Classification (GTDB taxonomy): domain Bacteria; phylum Myxococcota; class Myxococcia; order Myxococcales; family Anaeromyxobacteraceae; genus Anaeromyxobacter_A. The sequence continues at coordinate 12,942 of DATLJU010000249.1, forward strand.
GCCGTAGTTTAACCGAGGCCCCCGACCCGGGCTGGAGGATACTCGAGCGACCGTGGCACCGCCCGTCCGCATCGTGGCCCTGGGAGGGCTGGGAGAGATCGGGATGAACTGCCTCGCGGTCGAGTGCGACGGGCGGATCGCCGTCGTCGACTGCGGCGTCATGTTCCCCAACGAGCCGATCGGCGTCGACGTGATCGTGCCCGACCTCTCGTGGCTCGTCGCCCGCAAGGAGCGCGTGGGCGCGATCTACGTCACCCATGGCCACGAGGACCACATCGGCGCGCTGCCGCAGCTCCTCGGCGCCGTGAAGGCGCCGGTCCACGCGCCGCGCTTCGCGCGGGCGCTGCTCGAGAACCGGCTGCGCGAGGCGGGCGTGGCCGCCGACCTGCGGGAGGTCGCGCCCGGCGAGGTGCGGGGCGCGGGCGAGGGCTCGCCGCTCTCGGCCGAGTTCGTGGAGGTGACGCACTCGATCCCGGACGCCTGCGCGCTCGCCCTGCGGACGCCGCAGGGCCTGCTCTTCCACACCGGCGACTTCAAGATCGACGAGGCGCCGGTGGGGGGCGGACGGTTCGACCTCGCGCGCCTCGAGGCGCTCGGGCGCGAGGGAGTCCGGCTGCTGCTCTCCGACTCCACCAACGCCGAGCGGCCGGGGAGCTCGCTCTCCGAGTCGGAGGTGGGGGCCGCGCTCGACCACGCCTTCGAGCGGGCCCGCGGGCGGATCTTCGTCGCCTGCTTCGCCTCGAACATCCACCGCATCCAGCAGGTGGCCGACGCGGCGCGCGGCCTCGGGCGGCGGCTCGCGCTGCTCGGCCGCTCGATGGAGGCGAACGTTCGGCTGGCGCTCGATCTCGGCTACCTGCGGCTCGCCGGCTGGCAGCTCTGCTCGCTCGAGGAGGCGCGCGACCTGCCGCCGCGGGAGCTGTGCGTCCTCACCACCGGCACCCAGGGCGAGCCGCGCAGCGCGTTGGCACGCCTCGCCCGCGGCGAGCACCCCGAGCTCGAGGTCCAGGCCGGCGACCTGGTCGTGCTCTCGTCGCGCTACATCCCGGGGAACGAGGTCGCCATCGGCGAGGTGGTGAACGAGCTCGCCCGCCTCGGCGCCGAGGTGGCCTACGAGGAGATCCGGCCGCTGCACGTCTCCGGCCACGCCCAGGAGTCGGAGCAGCGGCGGGTCATGCAGCTCACCCGGCCCGAGCGCTTCGTCCCCATCCACGGCGAGTTCCGCCACCTCGCCCGGCACGCGCAGCACGCCGCGCGCGAGGGCGTCGCGCACCGCCACCTGCTGGTGGATGGGGAGGTGCTAGAGCTCTCCGACGGCGGGGCGCGGGTCCTCGACGAGCGCGCGCCGGTGGGGCGCGTCTACGCCGATCGCGACGCGCTCGGGACCGTCATCGACGAGGGGGTGGTGGACGACCGCCGCCACCTCGGCGAGTCGGGGCTGTGCGCGGTGCTGGTGTGCGTCGACCGGGTGAGCCGGGCCGTCGTCCGCGGCCCCGAGATCCTGGCGCGCGGCGTCGCCGGCCTCGCGGGCGGCGGCACCGCGTTGCGGGCGGAGGTGCTGCGCGCGGTCGAGGAGCTGCCGGCGCTGGCGAGGCACGAGCCTGCCGCCCTCGAGGAGGCGCTGCGGCTGGCGGTGCGGCGCTGGTTCCGGCGCGAGGGCGGCCGGAAGCCGGTGGTGCTGCCGATCGTGCTGGAGCTTTGAGAGCGTGAACGTCCGGTGTGTAGGCAGGGCGGGGGCTCGTCCCCCGCGGAGGGGAAAGCAACCATGCCCAGCTTCGACATCGTCTCCGAGCTCAACCTGATGGAGGTGGAGAACGCCTTCAACCAGGCGCGCAAGGAGCTCGCGCAGCGCTTCGACTTCAAGGGGACGTCGACCGACCTGGAGCGGCAGCAGGATGGCTCGATCCTCGTGAAAGCCAACAGCGAGGGGCGCGCCGAGGCGGCCTACGGCGTGCTCATGGAGAAGCTCGCCAAGCGCGGCGTGCCGCTCGAAGGGCTCGACCCGCAGAAGGTCGAGCCGGCCGCCGGCGGTCACGTCCGCCAGCTCGTGAAGCTCAAGAAGGGCATCAAGCAGGAGGACGCGAAGAAGATCGTCGCGCTGGTGAAGGAGTCCGGCCTGAAGGTCCAGGCGGCGATCCAGGGCGAGTCGGTCCGGATCACCGGCAAGAAGAAGGACGACCTGCAGGCGGCGATGCAGAAGGTGCGCGGGGCCGGGCTCGGGATCCCGATCGCGTTCCAGAACTTCCGTGACTGATCGCCGGCTGACCATCCGTCCGCTCACCGCGGGGCGCTGGGGCGATCTCCAGGCGCTCTTCGGGCCCTCCGGCGCGTGCGAGGGGTGCTGGTGCATGTGGTTCCGGCTCTCGAAGCCGCAGTTCGTGGCGCGGAGAGGCGAGCGAAACCGGCGCGCGCTGAAGGGGCTGGTCGCGTCGGGACAGATGCCCGGCCTGCTGGCGTACGCGCGCGGCGAGCCGGTGGGGTGGTGCGCGGTCGAGCCGCGCGAGGCGTACCCGCGACTCGCGCGCTCGCGCCTGCTCGCGCCGGTGGATGCCGAGGCGGCCTGGAGCGTCACCTGCTTCTTCGTGGCGCCCTCCTGGCGAGGGCGGGGCGTCACGTCCGTGCTGCTCGAGGCGGCCGCCGAGCACGCGCAGCGGAGCGGGGCACGCGTGCTCGAGGCTTACCCCGTGGACCGCGCCGGGCCTGCGTCGGATGCGGCGCTGTACCACGGCGTCGCCTCGACCTTCCGGAGGGCGGGCTTCGAGGAGGTGGCGCGGCGGTCGCCGATCCGGCCGATCATGCGCCGCGCGCTCACGAGGCGGGGCGTAAGCGCCCGCCCTACGACACGGGGTTGGGCGGGGGCTCGTCCCCCGCCGGAGCGCCGCCGGTGAGGCGAGATCACTTCTCCGGGCTAGCCTTCACCTTGGCGTAGTGCCGGCGCGCCTTGGCGCGGTTGCCGCAGTCCTTCATCGAGCACCAGCGGCGCGAGCGCGCCTTCGTGCGGTCCAGGAAGAGCCAGCCGCACTCGCCGGCCTCCGACATCCCGCAGACGCGGACCCGCGCCAGATCGTCGCGTGAGGCGAGCAGGTCGGCCGCCGCCGCCAGGACCGGCCACCACGGCGCGTCGAGCGCCACCGCCTCGTCCCAGCCGAGCGCGCAGCAGCCCGCGCCGGACGAGAGGCGGCGGTGCGA